>NZ_CP117435.1:602857-904285 GCF_030687495.1 Pseudomonas sp. FP453
AACATCGCCCAAGCTTCGCCGAGCTGGAACAAGCGGTTCGCGGTCGCTAAGCCATGGAAAACAACCAGCCGATAATCATCAAGCGCGTCAAGCGCTTCGCTGCGGGGCACCATGGCGGTGCCTGGAAAATCGCCTTCGCCGACTTTGCGACGGCGATGATGGCGTTCTTCCTGGTGCTGTGGCTGATGTCCACCGCCACGCCGGAACAGAAGATCGCCATCGCCGGTTACTTCAAGGACCCGATTGGCTTCTCGGAAAGCGGCACGCCCTTCGTCATCGACCTCGGCGGCTCGCCGCAGTTGGCGCCGGAGCGCACCATCAACCCCGAGATCAAGACCGAGTCGCCGCAGGAAAATATCCCGATCGAGCGCGACACCGTCGAGTCCATGGCCGAGCAGGTCGAGCAGGAACGCCTGGAGCTGTTGCTGCAAGAGTTGCAGACCAAGGTGGACGAGAACCCGCAGCTACTGAAGTTCAAGGACCAGATTTCCTTCGAGATCACCCCGGACGGCCTGCGCATCCAGATCACCGACGCGGCCAACCGGCCGATGTTCGATTCCGGCAGCGCGCGCCTGAAGCCGTACTTTGAAGACATCCTGCTGGCCATGGCCGACACCATCAAGGCGGTGCCGAACAAGATCAGCATCAGCGGCCACACCGACGCCAAGCCGTACTCGGGCCAGGGCGACTTCGGCAACTGGGAACTCTCGGCCAACCGCGCCAACGCCGCCCGCCGCGCGCTGGTGGCCGGCAGCTACCCGGACCCGCAAGTGGCACGCGTGGTGGGGTTTGCCTCGTCGCAGCTGTTTGATCACGAAGACCCGTTCAACCCGATCAACCGCCGCATCGACATCGTCGTGCTGACCAAAAAGGCCCAGCGTGCGATTGAAGGTGACCAGCCCAAGCCAGCGCCGACACCGGGTGCGGGCGCGCCGGGTGAAGTGCCGGCTGATCCGAATGCGATCCCGCCTGGGCAAGAGCCGTTGCCGGCCCATGAGCTGCGGCAGAAGTTGAACCTGTTTGATGATGGTGGGGTGAAGGATCCTACGGTGCCTAAGGCTGGTTCGTAAGCATCAGTGGACGCTAACAAATGAAAACGCCCCGACTATTCGGGGCGTTTTCATTTCTGGTCAGAGGGGGAGATAGGCTTTGACGCCGCTGATCACACCTTGCATGTCGTCGATACACAGACGTGGAACGAAATATTCTCGGCCTTTGGTGCGGGTCTTTCTATGGAGTTTGTCGAGGCGCTCGAAGCTGACGGTGTAGATCATGTCGCACTTCACCCACAGCTCTTTGTAGCCATCGGACTGAAGTGGATTGGTGCGCAGTAGGTGGTGCCAGTCGTGCTGTATATCCGGGGCCGTAGAGGATATGGGGACCACTGTGCAGAGTTTACGGTTGTGCGTGGCGGTAGGTGAGATCACCACGACTTTGCGGATCTTCAGCATTTCCGGGGCGACAAACCCTCGTGTGAAGTCGCAGAGAAGCACATCGCCTTGTTTGGGGTGATAGTAGAGAGCCAATCGTGATTTCCCCACAAAAAGCAAAGCCGCCCGAAGGCGGCTTCATTCGACACGCAGTGGAGCTTGCTTCGCCCCTTCTGCGCCGCTGGATCAACCCCGAAAAGGACCCAGACTCCTGCCAGCTTTCGCTGGTGACGGAGCGATTATGGACATCAGAAATTCCGAATTCAAGCTGGCATGTAACGGTGAAGCGCCCAGTTGTGATGAATTCTTGATGCCAGCCCCCATTAAATCAATGGAGTAGCGCGCCCCGCAGCTTGATTTATATGTATCAAGACTTGGCCGCTCAGTAACTGCTCTCCGGCAAGCTCGCAATAATCGACCGATAGCTATTCATCCGCTGCTGCTGCACACGCCCATCTTCCAGGGCCTTGAGCAACGCACAACCCGGCTCGCGGTCGTGCTTGCAGTCGCGGAAGCGGCAGGTGCCGATCAGGTCGTTGAACTCGATAAAGCCCGCTTCCACATCGCTGCGGCTGACGTGGCCGAGGCCGAATTCGCGGATGCCGGGAGAGTCGATCAGCTCGCCGCCGCCCGGGAAGTGGAACAGCCGCGCCGTGGTGGTGGTGTGGGTGCCCTGGCCGGACAGTTCCGACAGCGGGCCCACACGGGTATCGACTTCCGGCAGCAGGCTGTTGACCAGCGAGGATTTACCCACGCCGGACTGGCCGACAAACACGCTGATGCGCCCGTCCAACTGCTGTTGCAGTTGTTCCATGCCGTTACCGTGATGGGCCGAAACCTCCAGGACCGGGTAACCCAGGGTGCGGTAGACCGCCAGCAGCGCGTTCAGGGCCGGGGCGTTCTGTTCGTCGATCAGGTCGAATTTGTTCAGCAGCAACAGCGGGCGGATGCCGGCGTGCTCGGCCGCTACCAGGTAGCGGTCGATCAGGTTGGCATGGGGCTCGGGCAGTGGCGCGAACACGATCACGATCATGTCGACGTTGGCTGCCACTGGCTTGAGCTGGCCACGGCTGTCGGGGCGACGCAGTTCGGTGGTGCGCGGCAGCTGGGCGACGATCACGCCGATGCCCTGGTTGCCGGCACGCCAGACCACCTTGTCGCCGGTGACCAGCGCCGGCAGGTTGGCGCGCAAGTGGCAACGGAACACTTGGCCCGCGAGTTCGCCTTCCAGCGCCTCGACTTCGACCTGCACACCAAAGTGCGCGATCACCAGGCCCGTTTGCTCGGGGCCCAGGTCGCCGCCCTCAAGCGCTTCCACGGCGGAGGATTCACGTTTGGCGGCGCGAGCGGCGCGTTCACCTTGAATCTTTTCGATGCGCCAGTTTTGGCGACGATTGAGCTGGCGTTTGGCCATTGGTGTTCCGTGTCGATAATGCAAAGGAATAGGTAAAACGGTCGCGAGTCTAGCATGCCGCTGCCTGCTAAACTGCGCAGCTACGCCAAGGTGCCAAGAGAATCAAGCCATGCAAAACCCACAGAACCTGATTTGGATCGATCTGGAAATGACCGGTCTGAACCCCGACACCGACGTCATCATCGAGATGGCGACCATTGTCACCGACAGCAACCTCAACACCTTGGCCGAAGGTCCGGTGATCGCCATTCACCACAGCGACGCCGTGCTCGCCACCATGGACGAGTGGAACACCCGCACCCACGGCAACTCCGGCCTGACCCAGCGCGTGCGCGACAGCCGTATCAGCATGGCCGAAGCCGAAGCCGAGACCATCGCTTTCCTGGAAAAATGGGTGCCGAAGGGCAAGTCGCCGATCTGCGGCAACAGCATCTGCCAGGATCGTCGCTTCCTTTATACCCATATGAAGGGGCTGGAAAGCTACTTCCACTACCGCAACCTGGATGTGTCCACCTTGAAAGAGCTGGCCGCGCGTTGGGCGCCGGAAGTCAAAGACAGCTTCCATAAAGGCAGCACGCACCTGGCGCTGGATGATATTCGCGAGTCGATCGCCGAGTTGCAGCATTACCGCAAGCATTTCATCAAGGCTTGATTTGTCGGCGCCTGAACCGGCGCTATCGCAGGCAAGCCAGCTCCCACAGTTGACGGCATTCGCAAATCAAAATGTGGGAGCTGGCTTGCCTGCGATAGAGGCGACGCGGTCTTTCGCCAGGCGCCCCCTTTTGGTGCCATCACCAAATGATTAGACTGCGCGCTTCTTTGCAAGGATCGCCACCATGCTGCTCATGCTCTACCTCATCGCCATCACCGCCGAAGCCATGACTGGCGCCCTGTCCGCCGGGCGGCGCGGCATGGACTGGTTTGGCGTGGTGCTGATCGCCTGCGTGACGGCGCTGGGTGGCGGTTCGGTGCGTGACGTGCTGCTGGGGCACTACCCGCTGACCTGGGTCAAACACCCGGAATACCTGGTGCTGACCTCGGTCGCAGCGCTGCTGACGATCTTCATAGCGCCGCTGATGCGCCGTCTGCGCTCGCTGTTTTTGGCGCTGGACGCGGTGGGCCTGGTGGCGTTCACCCTGATCGGCTGCATGACCGCCCTGGAAATGGGCCACGGCATGCTGGTGGCGTCGGTCAGCGGGGTGATCACCGGCGTATTTGGCGGCATCCTGCGGGATATCTTCTGCAACGACATCCCGCTGATCTTCCGCCGTGAGCTGTACGCCAGCGTGTCGTTCCTCGCCGCCTGGTTTTACCTGCTGTGCCTCTACCTTGAGCTGCCCAGCGAGCAATCGATTCTGCTGACCCTGTTCAGCGGTTTTCTCTTACGCCTGTTGGCGATCCGCTTTCACTGGGAAATGCCCAAGTTCGTCTATAACGACGACGTGCACTAAGCGCGCGTGGCGTGCTGGTTCAGCGCCCATTCCACGTGTTCGCGCACCAGCTCCGACGGATACTCCCGCCGCGCCTTCAAGGCTTCCAGCACCGGAATGCTTGACGGCGCATTGCCCAGGCCCACCGCCAGGTTGCGCAGCCAGCGCTCGTAGCCGGCACGTCGTAGAGGCGAGCCTTCGGTGCTGCTGAGGAACTTGTCCTCGTCCCACATAAACAGCTCGGCCAGTTCGGCGTTGTCGAGGTTGTGGCGTGGCTTGAAGTCGCTTTCGCCTGTGGCGCGGGCGAAACGATTCCACGGGCAGACGATCTGACAGTCATCACAGCCGAACACGCGGTTGCCGATCAGTGGGCGAAGATCTTCCGGGATCGCGCTCTTGAGTTCGATGGTCAGGTAGGAAATGCAGCGCCGCGCGTCCAGCACATAGGGGCCGACGAAGGCATTGGTGGGGCAGATGTCCAGGCATGCCGTGCAGCGGCCACAGTGTTCGGTGCTGTGGGGTTCGTCCACCGGCAGCGGCAAATCGACAAACAGTTCGCTGAGGAAGAAATAGCTGCCGGCCTTGCGATTGAGTACCAGGGTGTTCTTGCCGATCCAACCCAGGCCGGCCTGTTCGGCGATGGCTTTTTCCAGCACCGGCGCGCTGTCGACAAACGCGCGAAAGCCGAACGGGCCGATTTGCGCCTGGATGCGATCGGCCAGTTGCTGCACGCGCTTGCGGATCAGCTTGTGGTAGTCGCGGCCGAGGGCGTAGCGGGAGATGTAGGCTTTTTCCGGTTTGGCCAGCAATTGCGCCATTTGCGTGTCGCCGGGCAAGTAGTCCATGCGCAGTGAGACCACGCGCAACGTGCCGGGTACCAGTTCGTCCGGGTGGGAGCGCTTGCTGCCGTGGGCGCCCATGTAGTCCATCTCGCCGTGGTAGCCGGCATCGAGCCAGCGTTGCAGGTGCTGCTCATGCTCGGCCAGGTCCAGGCCGCTGATGCCGACTTGTTGAAAGCCCAGTTCGCGGCCCCAGTCTTTGATCGATTGGGCGAGGGCGGGCAGATCGGAGGTAATAGCAGGCATGAGACACGGGAAACCACAGGTTAGATGCGTATAATTCTGCCAGACATCGGAGCTTGAAGACGCATGCCGCAGACAAAACACCCAATTACCGACGTTCAGCCCCTGTTGCCCGGCGATTTGCCGCAACTGGCTGCGCGTTCCCCGGATGCCCATAAAGGCCAGTTCGGCCACCTGCTGGTGATCGGCGGCGACCGTGGCCTGGGCGGCGCAGCGCTGCTGAGCGCCGAAAGTGCGTTGCGCAGTGGCGCTGGCCTGGTCTCCCTGGCGACGCGCCCGGAGCACGTGCCCGCCGCGTTGGCGCGCTTGCCGGAAGTCATGACCGTGGGCGTGAGTTCGGCCAACCAACTGATGGGCTTGCTGGAAAACATCTCGGTCATCGTCATTGGTCCTGGCCTGGGCAATGCGGCTTGGGGCAAAAGCCTGTTGTCGGTCGCTGCCAACGCGCGCCAGCCACAAGTCTGGGACGCCGACGCCCTGAACCAGTTGGCCTCGGGCGGTGTCAGCCTCCCGGCGAACTCGGTGATTACCCCGCATCCGGGCGAAGCCGCGCGCTTGTTGGGCCTTTCGACAGCCGAGGTTCAGGCCGACCGACTTAAGGTAGCGCGCGCGTTGAGCCAGAAATTCAATGCAGTGGCTATTCTCAAGGGGGCTGGCAGTTTGATTGCCTGCCCGGACGGGCGTATTGCGCGCTGTGACCAAGGCCATCCGGCGATGGCCACGGCCGGGCTGGGTGATGTGCTGGCCGGTCTGGTCGGGGCGTTGCTGGCCCAGGGCATGCCTGCCTATGAGGCAAGCTGCCTGGCCGTGTGGTTGCACGCCACGGCGGGCGATCGCCAGGGCAGCTTTGGTCGCGGGCTGGCGGCCAGCGACCTGATACCCGCCATTCGTCAATTGCTGGAGGAGCAGTCACCGTGTCTGAAGTAGTTCTTTTCCTCGCCGATGAAGACGCGATGGTTGCGTTCGGTCAGCGTATCGCCCAGGTGACGGCCGGCGCGGGGCTGATCTTTCTCGAAGGCGACCTGGGGGCGGGCAAGACCACCTTGTCCCGGGGGATTATTCGCGGGTTGGGCCATACGGGCGCGGTAAAAAGCCCGACGTTCACCCTGGTAGAGCCTTACGAGATTGGTGCGATCCG
Organism: Pseudomonas sp. FP453; assembly: GCF_030687495.1. Lineage (NCBI taxonomy): Bacteria > Pseudomonadati > Pseudomonadota > Gammaproteobacteria > Pseudomonadales > Pseudomonadaceae > Pseudomonas > Pseudomonas sp. FP453. The sequence goes on from NZ_CP117435.1 coordinate 609,352, forward strand.
CGCCTTTCACTTCGACCTCTACCGCCTGGTGGACCCCGAAGAGCTGGAGTACATGGGCATCCGCGACTATTTCGATGAGGATGCGTTGTGCCTGATCGAGTGGCCAGATAAAGGCACAGGCTTTTTGCCAAAGCCGGACCTGACCATTACCATTACGCCGCATGACACAGGACGTCAGCTGAAGTTGTTGCCCCAGAGCGCGCGCGGCCAGTCGTGGTGCGCCGCTTTGGCATTGGAATTCAAATAATTGGTGGGGTTAGGTATGCGCTTTCGCGCGTTGGTTGCTGTCGTAGGGGTGTTGCTTGCGGCAATGACTGTCAATGCTCTGGCTGCTTCGCAGGTGAAAAGTGTGCGCCTGTGGCGAGCGCCGGATAACACGCGACTGGTGTTCGACCTGTCTGGTCCGGTCCAACACAGTGTCTTTACCCTGACGGCGCCCGATCGCCTGGTGATCGACATCAACGGTGCGACCCTGGCCGCGCCGCTGAAGGTCTCCACCGCCAACACCCCGATTACCGCCATGCGCTCGGCCCAGCGTACGCCGACCGACCTGCGGGTGGTCATCGACCTGAAAAAGACCGTCACTCCGAAAAGCTTCGTGCTGGCGCCGAACGCCCAGTACGGCAACCGTTTGGTGGTCGATCTGTTCGACAACGCTGCCGACGCCAACCCGCCGCCAGCGCCACCGCCAAGTGTCGCGACGGTGCCTGCGGTGCCGGTCAACCCGACACAGCCGCAGGTCAAGTTGCCGCCGCTGCCACCGGCCCCGGCGGGCAAGCGCGACATTATCGTGGTGATCGACGCCGGCCATGGCGGCGAAGACCCGGGCGCCTCGGGCTCGCGCGGCCAGCATGAAAAAGACGTGGTGCTGGCCATCGCCCGCGAACTGCAGCGCCAGGTCAACGGCATGAAGGGCTACCGCGCCGAGCTGACCCGCACCGGCGACTACTTCATCCCGCTGCGCGGGCGTACCGAGATCGCCCGCAAGAAGGGCGCCGACCTGTTCGTCTCCATCCACGCCGACGCCGCACCGTCCACCGCCGCGTTTGGCGCTTCGGTGTTTGCCCTGTCGGACCGTGGCGCCACGTCGGAGACCGCCCGTTGGCTGGCCGACAGCGAAAACCGTTCCGACCTGATCGGCGGGGCCGGCAACGTGTCCCTCGATGACAAGGACAAAATGCTCGCCGGCGTGCTGCTCGACCTGTCGATGACCGCCTCGCTGACTTCCAGCCTGAACGTCGGCCAGAAAGTCCTGAGCAACATCGGTCGGGTCACCTCGCTGCACAAACAGCGCGTGGAGCAGGCCGGGTTCATGGTGTTGAAGTCGCCGGACATCCCGTCGATCCTGGTGGAAACCGGCTTTATCTCCAACGCCAACGAAGCCTCGAAGCTGGCCAGCGCCAGTCACCAGCAGGCCTTGGCGCGTTCGATCAGCGCGGGTATCCGCCAGTTCTTCCAGCAGAACCCGCCGCCGGGCACGTATATCGCCTGGCTGCGCGACTCCGGCAAGATCGCCCAGGGCCCGCGTGACCATCGCGTGCAGCCGGGCGACACCCTGGCCATGCTGGCCGTGCGCTTCCAGGTGTCGGCCGCGACGTTGCGCAGCGCCAACAGCCTGAAGACCGATGAATTGAAAGTCGGCCAGGTGTTGACCATCCCCGGCACCGAATTGGCAGCACAGTAATGAGTGAATCAGTCTTGAACAACGGCTCGCGCATCGAGCTGCTCAGCCCGCGCCTGGCCAACCAGATTGCCGCCGGTGAGGTGGTTGAACGTCCGGCATCGGTGATCAAGGAGTTGCTGGAAAACAGCATCGACTCCGGCGCCAAGCGCATCGACGTGGACGTGGAGCAGGGCGGCGTCAAGCTGCTGCGGGTGCGTGACGACGGCAGCGGCATCTCTTCCGATGACCTGCCGCTGGCCCTGGCCCGTCACGCCACCAGCAAGATCCGCGACCTCGAAGACCTGGAGCGGGTGATGAGCCTGGGCTTTCGGGGTGAGGCGCTGGCGTCCATCAGCTCCGTGGCGCGCCTGACCTTGACCTCGCGCACCCGCAGTGCCGAACAGGCCTGGCAGGTGGAAACCGAGGGCCGCGACATGGCGCCTCGTGTGCAGCCGGCGGCGCATCCGGTGGGCACTTCGGTGGAAGTGCGCGACCTGTTCTTCAACACCCCGGCGCGGCGCAAATTCCTCAAGGCCGAAAAAACCGAATTCGATCACCTGCAAGAAGTGATCAAGCGCCTGGCCCTGGCGCGTTTCGATGTGGCGTTTCATTTGCGCCACAACGGCAAGACCATCCTCAGCCTGCACGAAGCCCACGACGAAGCTGCGCGTGCGCGCCGCGTTTCGGCGATTTGTGGCGCGGGCTTCCTGGAGCAGGCGCTGCCGATTGAAATCGAACGCAACGGTTTGCGCCTGTGGGGTTGGGTTGGCTTGCCGACGTTCTCCCGCAGCCAGGCGGACTTGCAGTATTTCTTCGTGAATGGTCGTGCAGTGCGCGACAAGCTGGTGGCCCACGCGGTGCGCCAGGCGTATCGCGACGTGCTGTTCAACGGGCGGCACCCGACGTTTGTGCTGTTCTTCGAGGTCGACCCCTCGGTGGTGGACGTCAACGTGCACCCGACCAAGCACGAAGTACGCTTCCGCGATGGCCGCATGGTGCATGACTTCCTCTATGGCACCTTGCACCGCACCTTGGGCGATGTGCGCCCGGATGATCATCTGGCGGCGCCGATCGTCACGGCCGTGGTGCGCCCGAGTGGGCCGGAGGCGGGTGAGTTTGGCCCTCAGGGCGAAATGAGCCTGGCCGGCAACCTGCTGCAATCGACGCCGCCGCAGCCATCGTTCGCGGCGCCGGGCAGCGGCGCGGGTGCGGGCTATCAATATCAATACACGCCGCGTCCGCAATCGGCCGTGCCGGTGGCTGAAGCGCAGGCGGCGTATCGCGAGTTTTTCGCGCCGTTGCCGGGCGCCGAGCCGGGTGCTGCGGTGGCCTTGCCGGAAGGTGGCGGTGATATTCCGCCGTTGGGTTACGCGCTGGCGCAGCTCAAGGGCATCTATATCCTTGCGGAAAACGCCCACGGCCTGGTGCTGGTGGACATGCACGCCGCCCACGAGCGGATCATGTACGAGCGCCTCAAGATCGCCATGGCCAGCGAAGGCCTCAGCGGCCAGCCGCTGCTGGTGCCGGAATCCCTGGCGGTCAGCCAGCGCGAAGCCGATTGCGCCGAAGAGCATGCCGCTGTGTTCCAGAAGCTCGGCTTTGAGCTGCAACGCCTGGGCCCGGAAACCCTGGCCATCCGCCAGATCCCGGCGCTGCTCAAGCAGGCCGAGGCCAACCGCCTGGTCGCCGACGTGCTCGCCGACCTGATGGAATACGGCACCAGCGACCGCGTGCAGGCGCATATCAACGAGCTGCTCGGCACCATGGCCTGCCACGGCGCCATCCGCGCCAACCGCCGCTTGGCCCTGCCGGAAATGAACGGGTTGCTGCGCGACATGGAAAACACCGAGCGCAGCGGGCAATGCAACCATGGCCGACCGACCTGGACCCAAATGGGCCTGGACGATCTGGACAAACTGTTCTTGCGCGGTCGCTGATGAGTGCCTTGCCCCCCGCGATCTTCCTGATGGGCCCCACGGCCGCAGGCAAGACCGACTTGGCCATCGAGCTGAGCAAAGTGTTGCCGTGCGAGTTGATCAGCGTCGACTCTGCCCTGGTTTACCGGGACATGGACATCGGCACGGCCAAGCCGTCCAAGGAGCTGTTGGCCCAGTATCCGCACAAGCTGATCGACATCATCGACCCGGCCGAGAGCTATTCGGCGGCGGATTTCCGCACCGACGCCCTGGCCGCCATGGCCGAGATCACCGCACGCGGCAATATTCCGCTGCTGGTGGGCGGTACGATGCTCTATTACAAGGCTTTGCAGGAAGGCCTGGCGGATATGCCGGCGGCCGACCCCCAGGTGCGCGCCGAGCTTGAGGAAGAGGCTGCGCGCCTTGGCTGGCAAGCCTTGCACGACCAATTGGCAGCCATTGACCCGGTATCCGCCGCGCGCATTCACCCCAATGACCCGCAGCGTCTCAGCCGTGCGTTGGAAGTCTGGCGTGTGAGCGGCCAGACCATGACTGAACATCGGCTGAAACAAACTGCGCAAAGTGCCGACGCAGGCGCATCTGGACGGTCACAATTGCCCTATACTGTGGCGAATCTGGCCATTGCCCCGGCGAATCGCCAGGTGCTGCATGACCGTATTGCACAAAGATTCACAATTATGTTGGAACAGGGGTTCGTGGACGAGGTCGTAGCACTGCGTTCCAGAGGTGACCTGCATCTAGGGTTGCCTTCGATACGTGCTGTAGGCTATCGCCAAGTCTGGGATCATCTGGATGGCAAGCTGACGTCAGCCGAAATGCAGGAACGCGGCATCATAGCCACGCGCCAATTGGCGAAGCGCCAGTTCACCTGGCTGCGCAGCTGGAGCGATTTGCACTGGCTGGACAGCCTGGACAGCGACAATCTGTCACGCGCCTTGAAATACTTGGGAACGGTCTCCATATTGAGCTGAGTCCTTGCAATTGCCGTCTATCCTTGGGGGTGTGACGGCCTTGAGCTATCTATTTTCCGATTTTTTATTATTGATCCTTAAAGGAGTGCGGCACATGTCAAAAGGGCATTCGCTACAAGACCCTTACTTGAATACTTTACGTAAAGAGAAAGTGGGGGTTTCCATCTACCTGGTCAACGGTATCAAGCTGCAAGGCACGATCGAGTCGTTCGACCAGTTCGTGATCCTGCTGAAAAACACCGTCAGCCAGATGGTCTACAAGCACGCTATCTCGACAGTCGTTCCAGTGCGTCCAATCCGTCTGCCAAGCGCAGCGGGTGATGAAGCAGCTGACGCTGAGCCAGGTAACGCCTGATAGGAGTCTCCTTTGTTCTTTGAGCGCCACGGTGGTGGTGAGCGGGTAATCCTCGTTCACTTGGATGGACAGGACCCTGAGGCGCGCGAAGATCCGCAGGAGTTTCAGGAGTTGGCGAATTCGGCCGGCGCCGAGACCGTTGCGTTTTTTAACGTACCGCGTCATCGGCCAACCGCCAAATTCCTGATTGGCAGCGGCAAGGTCGAGGAATTACGCGACCTGGTCCACGCCGAAGAAGCCGATCTGGTGATCTTCAATCACGTCCTCACGCCCAGTCAGGAACGTAACCTCGAACGTGTGTTCGAGTGTCGCGTGATCGACCGTACCGGTCTGATTCTCGATATTTTCGCCCAACGCGCCCGTACCCATGAAGGCAAGCTCCAGGTTGAACTGGCCCAGCTTGACCACATGAGCACCCGGCTGGTTCGCGGCTGGACTCACCTTGAGCGTCAAGGTGGCGGTATCGGCATGCGTGGCCCGGGTGAAACCCAGCTGGAAACCGACCGCCGCCTGCTGCGGGTGCGCCTGCGCCAGATCAAGGGCCGCCTCGAGAAAGTGCGCAGCCAGCGCGAGCAATCGCGCCGTGGTCGTTCCCGCGCGGATATCCCTACCGTGTCCCTGGTGGGGTATACCAACGCCGGCAAGTCCACGCTGTTCAACAACGTGACCAAATCCGACGTCTACGCGGCCGACCAGTTGTTCGCCACGCTCGACCCGACCCTGCGCCGTCTGGATCTGGACGACCTGGGGCCGATTGTCCTGGCCGACACCGTGGGTTTCATTCGTCACTTGCCCCACAAGCTGGTCGAGGCATTTCGGTCTACGCTCGAAGAGTCGAGCAATTCCGACCTGCTGTTGCACGTGATCGATGCGGCCGAACCGGATCGCATGTTGCAGATCGAGCAGGTGATGCTGGTGCTGGGCGAGATTGGTGCCCAGGACTTGCCGATCCTCGAGGTCTATAACAAACTCGATTTGCTTGAAGGCGTTGAGCCACAAATCCAGCGCGATGAGAACGGCAAGCCCCAGCGGGTCTGGCTGTCGGCGCGTGATGGCAGTGGTCTGGAGCTGCTTGAACAAGCCATTGCCGAGTTGCTTGGCAGTGATTTGTTCGTCGGCACCTTGCGCTTGCCCCAGCGTTTTGCTCGACTGCGTGCACAGTTCTTCGAGCTGGGCGCAGTACAGAAAGAAGAATACGACGAAGAAGGTGTCAGCTTGCTGGCCGTTCGATTGCCGCGCACGGAGCTTAATCGGCTGGTCAGTCGTGAAGGCGTTGTACCGACAGAGTTCATCGAACAACACACTTTGCAATAAAAGCCTCCGAAAGCGGTTGTGCCGCAGTAGCAGGCATTCTGTAGCATTGGTCGGCGCGCCGTGGGTGCGTCTTTGCTTTATCAGATGGAGAGCGCTATGGCTTGGAATGAGCCGGGTGGCAACTCGAATAATCAGGATCCTTGGGGTGGTAAACGCCGCAATAATGGCGACCGCAAGGGGCCACCAGATCTCGACGAGGCCTTCCGAAAGCTGCAGGAAAGCCTGAATGGGTTGTTCGGTGGTGGAAAAAAACGTGGTGGTGACGATGGCGGTCGCACAAGCAAGGGCGGCGGCTATGGCCTGCTGGGCCTGGGTCTTGTCGTGCTGGCGTCCGTCTGGCTGTACAGCGCCGTCTATGTCGTGGACGAGCAGGAACAAGCCGTGGTGCTGCGCTTCGGCAAGTACTACGAGACTGTCGGCCCGGGCCTGAACATCTACTTCCCGCCGATCGACAAGAAGTACATGGAAAACGTCACGCGTGAGCGTGCCTATACCAAGCAGGGCCAGATGCTGACCGAAGACGAGAACATCGTCGAAGTGCCGCTGACCGTGCAGTACAAGATCAGCAACCTGCAAGACTTCGTGCTGAACGTCGATCAGCCTGAAGTCAGCCTGCAGCACGCGACCGAAAGCGCCCTGCGCCATGTGGTGGGTTCCACCGCCATGGACCAGGTGCTGACCGAAGGTCGTGAACTGATGGCCAGCGAAATCAAGGAACGCCTGCAGCGTTTCCTCGATACCTATCGCACCGGTATCACCGTGACCCAGGTGAACGTACAGAGCGCAGCGGCACCGCGTGAAGTGCAGGAAGCCTTCGATGACGTGATCCGCGCCCGTGAAGACGAGCAGCGTTCGCGCAACCAGGCTGAAACCTACGCCAACGGCGTCGTGCCGGAAGCCCGTGGTCAGGCCCAGCGTATCCTTGAGGATGCCAACGGTTACCGTGACGAAGTGGTCTCCCGCGCCAAGGGTGAAGCAGATCGCTTTACCAAACTGGTCGCCGAGTACCGCAAGGCACCGGAAGTTACCCGTGAGCGTCTGTACCTGGACACCATGCAGGAAGTCTTCAGCAACACCAGCAAGGTTCTCGTGACCGGCAACAAAGGTGGGCAGAACAACCTGCTGTACCTGCCGCTGGACAAGATGATCGAAGGTGGTCGTAGCAGCACCAGCGCACCGGCCACCGGTTCGACAGCCGCTGCCAACGAAGCGAGCGCCCGTGCGGCCGCTGACTTGCTGCAACAGCAAACACGTAGCAGGGAGAGTCGTTGATGAGCAATAAATCGCTGACCGCCCTGATTGTGGGCGTCGTCGTGGTCATCGCGGCCTGGAACTGCTTCTACATCGTGTCTCAGACCGAGCGCGCGGTGATGCTGCAATTCGGTCGCGTGGTCCAGGCAGATGTCCAGCCGGGCCTGCATGTGAAAGTCCCCTTCGTCAACCAGGTGCGCAAGTTCGATGCGCGCCTGATGACCCTGGATGCACCGACGCAGCGCTTCCTGACCCTGGAAAAGAAAGCCGTGATGGTTGACGCCTACGCCAAGTGGCGCGTCAAGGATGCCGAGCGTTTCTACACGGCAACCTCGGGTATCAAGCAACTCGCCGACGATCGTTTGTCGCGTCGTCTTGAGTCGGGCCTGCGTGACCAGTTTGGTAAGCGCACCCTGCACGAGGTGGTGTCCGGTGAACGTGACGCGCTGATGGCTGACATCACACGTTCGTTGAATGCAATGGCGGAAAAAGAGCTGGGCATCGAAGTAGTCGATGTTCGGGTCAAGGCCATTGATCTGCCGAAGGAAGTGAACCGCAGCGTCTTTGAGCGTATGAGCACCGAGCGTGAGCGTGAGGCTCGTGAGCACCGCGCCAAGGGTAACGAGCTGGCCGAGGGTATCCGTGCGGATGCCGACCGTCAGCGTCGTGTACTGCTGGCAGAAGCCTATCGCGAGTCCGAAGTGGCCCGTGGTGATGGTGATGCCCAGGCCGCCGCGATCTACGCCAAGGCCTACGGCCAGGACCAGGAGTTCTACGCGTTCTACCGTAGCCTGCGCGCCTACCGTGAAAGCTTCGCGAACAAAACCGACGTCATGGTGCTGGACCCAAGTAGCGATTTCTTCCGCTACCTGGAAAAATCCAAGTAATCAGCTCGTCACTGGGTAGGACGCACTCCGTCGGGCGGCTAAAACGCCTGGCGGGGTGATCCTTTCAGAAAACGGGTGTATGATGCGGCAGCCGGGAAATTCCCGGCTTTTTTGCGTCTGCATGTTTGATTCGGCAGGCGTGACAGGTTTTTCGAGGAAAGTGCCCGACGAGGCCGATTACAGGCCGTTCGTCACGTCGCTCTTGCGCGTGGTTTATGCAGGGGGCGGGTATTTTCTGCTTCACTCAAGGCTCGGCCGAGGGCTGGCCGCCCGGATCAAAGGGGATTGGCGTAATGGCAACGGTAGACCGCTGGCTGCTGCCAGATGGCATCGAAGAAGTACTGCCACCAGAAGCTGCGCGCATTGAAGTAGCGCGTCGCCAGGTGTTGGATCTGTTCCAGAGCTGGGGTTACGAGTTTGTCGTGACCCCCCATATCGAGTACCTGGAATCCCTGCTGACCGGCGCGGGCCAGGACCTGGATCTGCGCACCTTCAAGGTCATCGACCCGCAATCGGGCCGGCAAATGGGTTTCCGTGCCGACATCACGCCGCAAGTGGCGCGCATCGATGCGCACACCCTGCGTCGCGAAGGCCCGAGCCGCCTGTGCTACGCCGGCAGCGTGCTGCATGCGCAGCCGCGTGCATTGTCGTCTTCCCGTAGCCCGATCCAGTTGGGCGCCGAGTTGTACGGTGATGCGAGCCCGAGCAGTGACGTTGAAGTGATCAGCTTGATGCTGGCCATGCTGCAACTGGCTGACGTGCCGGATGTCCACATGGATCTGGGCCACGTCGGTATCTACCGTGGCCTGGCGCGTGCGGCCGGCTTGTCCGGTGAAGTGGAACAACAGCTGTTCGATGCCCTGCAACGCAAGGCCATCGATGAAGTGATCGCCTTGACCGAAGGCGTGCCGGCGGACTTGGCCGAGATGCTGCGTGCACTGGTCAACCTGTGCGGCGGTCGTGAAGTGCTGGCAGCGGCGCGCGAGCGTCTGGCCAAGGCGCCGGCGCCGGTACTGGCTGCGCTGGACGACCTGCTGGCAATTGCCGAGCGGTTGTCGGCGCGCTTCCCGGAGCTGCCGCTGTACTTTGACCTGGGTGAGTTGCGCGGCTACCACTACCACACCGGTGTGGTGTTCGCGGTGTTTGTACCGGGCGTTGGCCAAGCCATCGCCCAAGGCGGTCGTTATGACGACATCGGCGCCGACTTCGGTCGCGCCCGTCCGGCGACTGGCTTCTCTACCGATTTGAAAACCCTGGTGACCCTGGGGCGTGCTGAGGTCGAGCTACCGTCTGGTGGCATCTGGATGCCCGACAGTACGGACGCAGCACTCTGGCAGCAGGTTTGCCAGTTGCGCAGTGAGGGTCAGCGTGTCGTCCAGGCCTTGCCTGGGCAGCCATTGGCCGCCGCCCGTGAAGCGGACTGCGACCGGCAATTGATTCAGCAGAACGGGCTTTGGCAAGTATCGCCACTGGCTTCTTGAGTTTTCCTGCCGGCCATCGCCGGCACCAAGTTTGCGCGAATGAGGACAAGTGTTATGGGTAAGAATGTCGTAGTCCTGGGCACCCAATGGGGTGATGAGGGCAAAGGCAAGATCGTTGATCTGCTGACCGAACATGCTGCCGCCGTAGTGCGCTACCAAGGTGGCCACAACGCTGGCCACACCCTGGTCATCGATGGCGAAAAAACCGTCTTGCACCTGATCCCGTCGGGCGTGCTGCGCGAAGGCGTGCAGTGCCTGATCGGCAACGGCGTGGTGGTTGCACCTGACGCCCTGCTGCGCGAGATCATCAAGCTGGAAGAGAAAGGCGTACCGGTGCGCGAGCGCCTGCGTATCAGCCCGTCCTGCCCGCTGATCCTGTCCTTCCACGTTGCGCTGGACCAGGCCCGTGAAAAGGCCCGTGGCGAGCTGAAGATCGGGACTACCGGTCGCGGCATCGGCCCGGCGTACGAAGACAAGGTTGCACGTCGTGGCCTGCGTGTGGGCGACCTGCTCAACATGCCGCGCTTTGAAGACAAGCTGCGTGAACTGGTGGATTACCACAACTTCATGCTGGTCGGTTACTACAAAGAGCCAGCCATCGAATTCGACAAGACCCTGGCCGAGTGCAAGGAATACGCCGAGCTGCTCAAGCCGCTGATGCTGGACGTGACCGCTGAGCTGCACGACCTGCGTCGCGCCGGCAAAGACATCATGTTCGAAGGCGCCCAAGGCTCCCTGCTGGACATCGACCACGGCACCTACCCGTACGTGACCAGCTCCAACACCACCGCTGGCGGCGTTGCCACCGGTTCCGGCGTTGGCCCGATGTTCCTGGACTACATCCTCGGCATCACCAAGGCCTACACCACCCGTGTAGGTTCGGGTCCGTTCCCGACTGAGCTGTTCGACGACGTTGGCGCGCACCTGGCCAAGCAAGGCCACGAGTTCGGCGCAACCACCGGCCGTGCCCGTCGTTGCGGCTGGTTCGACGCCGTTATCCTGCGTCGCGCTATCGATGTGAACAGCATCTCGGGCATCTGCCTGACCAAGCTGGACGTACTCGACGGCCTGGAAACCATCAATATCTGCGTCGGCTACAAAGACGCCAACGGTAATGATGTTGCCCCGACCGACGCCGACAGCTACGTAGGCCTGCAGCCTGTGTACGAAGAAGTGCCGGGCTGGACCGAATCGACCGTGGGCGCCAAGACCCTGGAAGAACTGCCAGCGAACGCCCGTGCCTACATCAAGCGTGTTGAAGCGCTGATCGGCGCACCGATCGACATTATTTCGACGGGCCCGGACCGCAACGAGACCATCGTTCTGCGTCACCCGTTCGCGTAATAAGCTGTTGATGTAAAAAGCAAAGGGCTCCTTCGGGAGCCCTTTGTCGTTTCTGCCGTCCGGGCGGCACGACCTTTGCTTCGGTTGTCTCTTTCGCGGTGCTATCAATTTAATGGCACCCGTGGTGGAGGGATTCCCGATGTCTGCCGTTCTCTCATTGTTACAAAGCCGTCTGTTGCGGCCGGTGTTCGTTACCCTAGGTATCGCCCTTTTGGTGCAAGTGCTGGTGGCCGTCGCTCTGACGCGGAGCACCGTGACCGCGCTGGAAGCCGATTTGAGCAATCGCCTGGGCATCGACAGCCAGAAACTGTCTGGCGAATTGGCGCAGGCGGGCAAGGAAGTCACGTCCAGCCTGGACAGCTTGTCGACGAGCACGCGCCAGCGTCTGACGGCAGGATTGTCGACGCGCCTGCAGGAAGAGCAGAAGCAACTGCGTGCGACCCTGGAAAAAGACCTGAAAGACTCCGCCAATGACATGGCCCAACTGCTGGCCTCGGTGGCGCCGCGCGCCATGTGGGACAGCGATGTGCCGACGTTGTCGGAATTCGCCCGGCGTGCCCAGCGCAATCCCAACGTATTGTTTGTGGTCTACGACGACGCAGCGGGTGAGCACCTGACCCGCTACCTGAACCGGGAAAACCCGATCAACAAGGCCCTGCTGGAAAAAGGCCAGGGCGACCGCGCTTTGGACAAAGTCTTGAATGCCGCCAAGAACGACCCGTCGGTGTACTACGTCGAGGCGTCGATCAGCCCCAACGGCGTGGAAATCGGCAAAGTCCTCATGGGCGTCTCGACCGCTTCGGTAGAGGCCGACCTGCAAGCGCTGGACAAGCGTTTCGCCGCCCTGATCGCCAGCGGCGACCAACTGGTCGGCGACAGCCTCAAGGGCGCCGCCGCCGACAGCGCGACGGCCATGGGCGCGCGCCTGCAATCGGCGCAAGCCACCGCCACCCAGATGACCGCCAACACCACCAGCGCCGTACAGGAAGCCGCCGGCACTCTGCGCTGGCGCATCGGCATGGGCCTGGCCCTGGTTGGCTTGGGTGTATTGCTGCTGATCGCCATCGTGCTCGGCCGGCGTGTGGTCAATCGCCTGAAGCTGTTGATTGCCGCCATGGACGACCTCGCGGCGGGCGAGGGCGACCTCACCAAGCGTGTGCAAATCAGCAGCAAGGACGAAATCGGCGACATGGCCTCGGCGGTCAATCGCTTTGTGGATAAGTTGCAGCCCATCGTGCGTGAAGCGGGCGATGTGGCCCAGCGCACCGGCGTGGAAATCGGCGCCATGACCCTGCGCAACGCCGGCGCCGACGCGGCCGCCGGCTTGCAGCGCGACGAAGTTGCCGAGAGCCTGCGCGCGTTGTCGCAAATGGCCGACGAAGCCCAGGCCGAAAGCCATGCGATGCAGGCTGCATTGCAGCAAGTGGTGGATATTCGCCAGGCCACCGATGAAAACTCGCGCACCTCCACCGAAGTGGGCGAACTGATCGAAGCGCTGGCGGGGCAGGTGCAGGCCGGCTCCAAGGTCATCGAGCGCCTGGCGCAGCAGAGCGAACAGATTGAAGTGGTGCTGACGGTGATCCACGGCATCGCCGAGCAAACCAACTTGCTGGCGCTCAACGCTGCGATTGAAGCTGCGCGTGCCGGCGAGACCGGGCGTGGGTTTGCGGTGGTGGCGGACGAAGTGCGTGCGCTGGCCAGCAAGACCCAGAGCTCCACCGGTGATATCCAGGCGCATATCGTCGCGTTGCAGCAAGGTGCGCGGGAAGCGGTGGAAACCATCGGCAAGGCCGGGCGCCAGGCCAATGAAGGTTTGCTGGTGCTGCGTGACAGTGTGCGTTTGCAACAGACGGTGCAGTCTTCGGTGGAGCAAGTGCATGCGGCGATTGGGTTGGCGACGCGTGCTGCTGAGCACCAGGCGCAGGGCGCGCAGGCGGTGCGTGGGCGGGTCGAGGTGATCCATGCCCAGGCCGAGCGTGCGGCGCAGGCGGTGGTGGAGACGACCGCCAGTGGCAAGGTGCTGGATGGGTTGGCGGCGCAGTTGAAGGCCAGCCTGGGGCAGTTTCGGGCTTAGAGGTCGTCTGTTCCGGCCTCATCGCAGGCAAGCCAGCTCCCACAGGTTGGAATGTATTCCGAGTGTGGGAGCTGGCTTGCCTGCGATAGCGGTCTCAGCGGCTCAGATACATCCGCGTCGTCAGCAAATAAACCGGCAACCCAGAAACCAAAATCAACAACGCCGCATACGGCGCCGCCGCCGCAAACTCCACATTCGAGGTATGCGCCCACACCGCCGTCGCCAGGGTATTCAACCCCGTCGGGCTCAGCAGCAAGGTCGCCGTCAATTCCTTCATCGCATCCAGAAACACCAACGCAAACGCCGCCCCCAACGCCGGAAAGATAATCGGCAAGGTCACCCGGCAAAACGCGCTGAACGACGACGCGCCCAACGTGCGCGCAGCCTCTTCCAATTGCGGTGCCGCCTTGTTCAACGCCGTACGGATCGGCGCCTGGGCCAAGGGCAAAAACAGCAGCGCATACGCAATCAGCAACAGCGCCGACGTCTGGTACAACGCCGGCACGTAATGCAGCGCGAAATACACCAGCGTCAACGCAATCACCAAGCCGGGCAGGGCGTGCAGCAGGTACGGCAAGCGCTCGGCCCAGATCGCCAGTTGGCCTTTGTAACGCACCACCAGCAGCCCGACCGGCACCGCCAGCACCAGGCACAGCGCGGCGCCGCCGAGGGACAGCGCCAGGGAGGACAGCAGCGCCTCACTGATCGCCGCCACCGGAAACGCTGCCGACGAACCGACCGCCAGCCAATAGCCGAGCATCCCCAGCGGAATGCCACTGCCGATGATCGCCAGCGTCAGGCAATAGACTTGCCCCAGCGGCGCCCACTTGCCCAGGCGCACCTGTTCGGCATGCCGCGCCGCGCCCTGGCCGATACGCACGTGGCGGCCCTTGCCGCGCACGCGCAGCTCCAGCCACAGCAGCGTCAGGCACATCACCAGCAATACCGCCGAGAGCATCGCCGCATTGGCGTTGCTGAATTCCAGTTCGAATTGCTGGTAGATCGCCGTGGTGAAGGTCTGCAAGCCGATGATCGACAATGCGCCGAACTCCACCAACATGTGCAACGCAATCAACAGCGCCCCTGCAAGCAGCGACGGCCACAGCAAGGGCAGGGTGACGCGCCAGAACACGCCCCAGCGGTTCAGCCCCAGGGTGCGCGCGGACTCTTCCAGAGACGGATCAAGATTGCGCAGCGTCGCCGCCACCGGCAGAAACACCAGCGGGTATTTCGATAGGCTCATCACCAGGATCGCGCCGCCGAGCCCTTCGAAGCTGGCGCTCAGCGACACCCAGGTAAAGCTGCTGACAAACGCCGGCACCGCAAACGGCAGGCACAGGATCACGCCCCAGATACGTCGCCCTGGCAAGTTACTGCGCTCCAGCAACCACGCGAGCGACAGCCCGACCACGCCACACGTCAGCGTCACACCCACCATCAGCGCCAGGGTGTTGCGCAGCAGGCCAAACACATACGGCCGCCACAACAGATGCACGGCCTCGGCCCAGCCTGCCTGCCACGCCTTGAGCCCGACATACGCCAGCGGCAGCAGGCTCAGGCCGACCAGAAACAGCACGGGCAACAGCAGCCAGACCGACGGCCGTTTTGCGTCGTGGCCTGAACCCCCCGCGCAGGGCGGGGGCGGGGAGCGATGGGTTCATCAGTTCAAGCCAACGTCACGTTCCAGGTCCAAGGCTTCTTCGGCGTTGCCGAGGTCGGCGGGGGTGACCTTCGGCGGTTGCAGCTCGCTAAAGGGCTTGAGGCCACGGCTGGATTCCATGCCCTTGCGCAGCGGGTATTCGGCCGAGGTGTTGGTGATCACGCGCTGGCCTTCTTCACTGGCCATGAACGCCAGCAGTTGCTGGGCTTCCTTGGGGGTGCTTGCTGGATTTGAGCGCCGCCGCCGAGGACACGGTGATCAGGCCGCCGACATCACCATCGGTAAAGTAGTGCAGTTGCGAATCCAGGTGGGTCTTTTCCTTTTTCAGGGCAAACCAGTAGTAGTTGTTCACCAGCACGGTGGCCACTTCGCCGTTCTCCACGGCTTTGAGGGCGACCATATTGTTGCTGTACACCTTGCCGAAGGCGCGCAGGCCGGTCAGCCATTCTTCGGCGGCGTCGCGCCCGTGCAGCTTGATGATCGCCACGGCCTGTTCCTGGAACGCGCCGCTGGTGGGCACGAAGCCGACCTTGCCTTGCCACTCGGGGCCGGCGAAATCCAGCACCGACTTGGGCAGGTCTTTCTCGGCGATCAGTTTCGGGTTGAAGGCCACGACACGGGTGCGCGCGGTCACGCCCATCCAGTCGCCATTGGCGCCGACGTAGTCCTTGGGCAAGACGTCGAGGGTGCTGGCGTCGATCTTGGCCAGCATGCCCTGCTCGCCGAGTTTGTTCAGCGGCGGTGATTCTTCGGTGTAGATCACATCGGCCGGGGAGCGCGCGCCTTCTTCGACGACCTGGCTGGCCAGCTGGTTGCTGCTGCCTTTGCGCACGTTGACGTGAATGCCGGTCTTGGCTTCGAAGGCCTTGGCGAGTTCATCGCCGACTTCCTTGTGCTGACCGTTGTAGAGCGTGAGGGTGACCGGGTCGGCGGCCATTGCGGTGGAGGCGCCAAGCACCAGGCTCAGGAGAGAAGCGGCCAGGCCGCGCAGCAGGGGTTTGTTGCGAATCGTCATGCGGGTACATCCTCGCTTACGGCTACATATCTGGAAACAATGATAAACGATATTGTTTCTCAAGGGCCGTTCCGCGGGAAAACCGCCGACCGCATAGGAATTACTTCGTTCTGCATACAAAGCCAAGTGAGATTCATTCGTATCTGTGAGTAGTATCACTGCGTCGCCCGAGAGGGCCTATCGCAGTGCATGACCACTACAGGTTCCCGCTATGTCCGCCTTTGGCCCACCCCCGTCCTTAAGCCGTTTGAAGCCTTTGGCTTGCTCGATTCTGATGGCGTTTTCCGCGCCGTATGTCTGCGCTGATACGCCGATCAAGATGGGTTCCAATCCCATCGAGCTGCCCGGCGGCGTCGAAGAGAAAGCCGAGCACGAACTGCAGGCCATCGAAGTCAACGGCGAGTTCGAGACCAAGGATGAGCGCGGGCACAACAATGTCTTCGCCAAGGACATCTCCAACGTCTACGTCGGCAAGACCGAGCTGGAGCGCTACAAGGGCACCAGCGTGGCGGATGTGTTCCAGGGCCTCAACGGCGTGTACAGCGGCGACTCGCGCAACAGCGGCGCGCTGGACCCGAACATCCGTGGCATCCAGGGCGAAGGGCGCATTCCGGTTACCGTTGATGGCACCGAGCAGGCCACGGCGGTGTGGATGGGCTCGGCGGGTGTGGCCAACCGCAATTACATTGATCCGAACATGATCGGCAGTATTTCGGTGGAGAAGGGGCCATCGCTGAACCCGGATATCAAGAGCGGCGTGGGTGGTTCGGTGGAGATCAAGACCCTCGACCTGGATGACATCCTGCGGCCGGGCGAAACCTTTGCGCTGGAGCTCAAGACTGAGACCGGGACCAATTCGGTGAAGCCCGACGAGACCGCAATAAAGACCCTCGGGCGTGATTATCGCGATATTCCGGGGGCCTACGCGGGCTACGACGGCAACCTGGTCTTCACCCAGGGCGGCGGCGGTACTGAATTCAGCCCGAACACCGGCAAGCACTCCGGCAACTTCAACTTTGAAGACAACGCGTTTCGACTGGCCACTGGCACTCGTCAGGAGAACTTCGACCTGTTCGCGGCCTACAGCTACCGCAGCAAAGGCAATTACTTCAGTGGCAAGGGCGGGGCCAAGCGCTACAAGACCGACAGTTGGTTCAGCGACGCCAAGGCCGATGCCAACTCGTCCTCGGGAAACCCTAACCAGCAGGCCTACATGGCGAATCTTTACTTGCCTGGTCACGAAGTCGCCAACACTTCCAGCGAGATGCGCACAACGTTGCTCAAGGGCACTTTCTACCTGTCCGACGAGCAAAGCCTGAAGCTGTCGTATATGCACAACGAGTCGGAGTACGGTGAGAGTTCGCCTTACTTGGTCAATTATTACGTGGGGCTGGCCAAGGCCGGTGAGAACAACATCGGCCTGCAAATGCCCTACAGCGAACTCAAGCAAGATACCTACAACCTGACTTACAACTGGAACCCGGAAAACCCGCTGATCGACCTCAAGACCGGTCTATGGATGACCCGCAGCAACACCCGGCGGCATCAGAACGGCGACGACGTCTACGGCATCTCAGCCCACGATGTTCGGGACCAGGACGTGGCGTGGAATAACTATGTGCAGTGCCAGGCCGGCGCCAACCCGAGTCGTTGTGGAACTGCGCCGGAAAAGTTGCCGAACACCGATGGGCGTTATTCGATTTACGCCAAGGCCCTGCAAGTTTCCCAGCATGATCGCTGGGGCGTGAATGTGAGCAACAAGTTGCAGTTGAGCGATGATGTAGCGTTGACGCTGTCCAGCGATTTCAGCGAAGAGAAGCTGGATCAGACCGATGCATCGCAAGGGCGCTCGTCCACCCAGTTCACGTATGGCAACCGCTATATGGGGCCGCGCAGTGGTGAGCGGCAGCAGTATAACTTTGCGTTCAGTGCCGACTGGACGCCGACGCCGTGGTTGTTGCTGACAGCGGGGGCGCGGTATAGCGATTACAACTCGATGGATACGGGGCTTAAGAAGCATCGGGAGAATCAGGATCAGGGTTGGCAGATTAATGGAAGTGCGGTGGCGAAGAGCTTCACGTATCGGCGGGTTATGACAGATGCTGAAAATCAGCGGTATGTGAATGCGGTATATGAAATGGTCGCTGAGGGCATTGAGTCTGAAGAGTATCTTCCAGATATGCTGGCAAAGGACACGATTAATGGGGTGCGTTATACCGAGGAAGTGGTCGAGGTGCCATTTAATGGATTTACGTTGGATCGCTCAAAGAATCCTTTTTTGAATGGCAGCATTAATCTTCAGGAAAAAGTGACTGACCCCCAAGGGACCTCGGGGGACTATGCAAAGTATGTGGTCAATCAAGGTTATTCTGGCGCTCCCGTACTGAGTGAACCGCCTACGAATAGGTGGGCGCTTCCCAAAAAACGCAAGGACAGTGCTTGGGCCCCCATGGCCGGGGCGACGATTTTCTTGAGTGAGCGTGCTCGAATTTATGCGCGTTATACAGAATTTGTCCGCTTTGCTTCCATTTATGAGGATACGCAAGCACGCGGGGGGAGTTCTTTTGGGCCCGACGCATCGAACAACGCAATGCGCCCAGAGCATTCTTATAATTGGGAAGTGGGTTATGTGCATGACTTGACCGGCTTCTTTAAAAGCTTGCGTCATGCCGACTTCAAAATAAACTATTACGACAATACCATTCGTGACTTCGTTGATCGTGACTACAATTTTGCGATTGTTCAATATGACAAGAAAATGTATTCGGGCATTGAGCTACAAACACGCTTTGACAGTGGCAAATACTTCAGTAATTTTTCTGCCAGTTACCGTCTTAAGCAAAAGTTGTGCGACAAGGATTACGCGGCAACGCTAGATCCTTATTACAATGCGGCCATCTCAACTTGCGTGACCGCTGGCTTCCCGACCACGTTCTCGCGCAGCAGTATGCAACCGACTTACTCGCTGAACCTGGACAGCGGTGTGCGCTTGTTTAACGAGAGCCTGGAGTTGGGTGGACGCATGGTCTATCACAGCAGTGCGGTGAATAAAGACGAAGAAGAGTGGATTCGCAACGGCGTGCAGTATGTGGATGGTTATAACCGTCCCTTTAACTGGCATCCCATCTGGGTGTTTGATACTTACGCCAGCTATCACGTAAACAAGAATTTCGATGTGGATTTTGGTGTCAATAACCTGACCAATCGCTATTACATAGATCCTTTGGCTCGCGTCATGATGCCGGCGCCTGGCCGAACCATGAAACTTGGTTTGACCGCGCGATTCTGATTTTTTGCTGTTTTTAATCAAAAACAGTGGTTTTTATCATTCTAACTAGGAAGTTGTTATGAAAAAGCTGTTTGTGTTTACTGCTCTGGCATTTGCCACTTCGACCAGTTTTGCTGCTGTGACGGGCGGCTCTTCCACGGCTTATGTATCGGTGGGGTTGTCTAACTTGCAAGGTTCTGGCGAAGTTGGCATCGCGATGCCGACGGTCGTGGGCGGCACTGCTGATATCAGCAAGATTGTCAGTTTCAAAAGCGGCCCCATCGCTCAAACCAACGCTTTGCTCCCGACCGCCGGTACTACATCCGCGCACATCGTGATGAACAACGTGAAGATCTCCGAAACCTGGAAATCTTCCGTCGCCTACGGCACGCAAGTGTATTCCTACCGCCAGATCTCCGACCCGCTGCCTAACTTCCCGCAGTTTGGCGGTGAAGTGATCGCCAAGGTGCCGGGTGTCGAGGTGTACTTCGGTGAATGGGCACCGCGTAAAACCGGCGTTCAGCCGGATAAGAGCACGGATCTGAACCTGACCAGCGCCAACCGTACGGTGTTCTACGCTGGTGAAAACGCGACGACCGCCATGCCAACCTTGGTTAACGCCAAGTACGACGTAGTCGGTATCAAGCGATTCGATCCAAGCGCGCCAAGCGTTTCCTCGGGGACCCTGAACGTCAACTACGGTGGCAGCGCCGGCACCATCGCAGGCTCCATTGCTGGCGGTGCAGGTACTGTGAACTTCAGCGGTACCAATATTGCGTCGAACGGCTCGTTCCAAAACGCTACCACTACTATCAAAGGCCAGTTCTACGGCACCGGTGCAGAAGCCATGGCCGGTATCTACAACACTGGCAATACCGCCACCAGCGTCGCCTTCGGCGGCAAGAAGCAATAACTAAAACCCCGCGTCAGAAAAGGGAGAGTTGATCTCTCCCTTTTTCATCATCGTCCCTTCGCTGGATCTGACCCACATGCCCCTGTGCCTGCCCTTGCGGCTTGCTTTAACCCTATTCCTCAGTTCATTGGCCTGCACCGCCTGGGCCGATGAAGACGACACCCGGCAACTGCTGAACAAGATCGACCGCACCATGGCCGAGCGTGAGCGCGCCCACCTGGTGGATACCGATCCGGCGAAGGACAACGCCTCGCTGATCACCATCGAGGGCCGCACCTATAACGTGCAGAACACCCTGGAAGACCTCGGCCCTGCGATCTACGTCACGCTGAATTTGCAGCAGTGGTCCAAGGTGCGCCAGTTCGTCGAGCGCTACCGCCAGTTGCCCGGCCATGAGCCGGCGTTGGTGTCGATGGCTGAGGGCATGCTGGCCCGTCAGGACAAGCACTACCGCGAAGCGATTGCCAGCCTGCGCAGGGCGGTGGCGCAAAATCCTTCATTCGTCCGGGCGAAGCTGGAGCTGGCGCGAGCGCTGTTCGAAGACAATCAATCCCGCGAAGCCAAGGCGTTGTTTGAAGAAGTGGCGCAAAGCACGGTGCCCGAGCAGGTGGTGCCGGTGCTGGAGGGGTATCAAGGCGCATTGCGCGAGCGCGACAGTTGGCATGGTTCGGTGTCGATGGGCACTGGCTACAACAGCAATATCAACCAGGCCAACGGCATGACCACGCGTACTCAGGTGTGCAGTTTTTTTGAGTGCGTCGAGACCAACCGCAAGATGCCCGTGCCAATCAAATCCTCCAGCCTGGTGTATGACGCGGTGGCCGAGCGGCGTTTTCAGATCGAGGGCAACCACCACCTGCTGGTGCGCGGGTTGAGTTACGGCAATTACTACCATCGGCACAAGGAAGACGAGCCGCAGACCTATTACGACGACAACACCAGTGTGATCTACGTTGGCTACAACTACTTGAGTGCGCTGGATGATGTGTCGGTCTCACCGCTGTTCGAGAGTTACTGGGGTGATCGACATAACAAGTATCAGGCGACGGGGCTGCGTACCGAGTGGAAACACACACTGACCGAGCGCTTGCAACTTACCGCCCAGGCGCAACAGAAGCATTTTCGCTTCCAGGGTGAAGAGCGCGATTACTTCGAGAATTACGACGAGCGCATGGTGGGCGGTTCTGCTTCCTACCTGCTGGGTAGCCAGACCCTGGTGTACGGCGGCCTGACCTACACGCGCCGCACCCAGCCGCAGGAATCGGCCCGCAACAAGGAGTACATGGCCAGCCTGGGTCTGTATCGGATGTTTGATGTGGGGATCAATCTGAATGCCACCGCGCTGTACCGGCGTACGCGTTATGACGAGGCGGACGCTTTTCTCGGCGGCCTGCGCGAAGATCGCCAGCAGATCTATATCGCCAACCTGGCCGTGCCGCGATTCAAGTTCGCCGGCCTGGTGCCCAGCCTTTACGTGAAGCGTACGGTCAACGCGAGCAGCATCGACTGGGCATACACCTACCGCCAGACCGAAGTGGCACTCAAAGTCGAAAAGAGTTTTTAGGAGGTCAGAAACGAAAAAACCCGCTTTCGCGGGTTTGATCTGAATTTGGTGCCCAGGAGAAGACTCGAACTTCCACGACCTTGCGATCACCAGCACCTGAAGCTGGCGTGTCTACCAATTTCACCACCTGGGCATTATCAAACAACGTTGCCGCTGCTGATGGGTCGAACTATACGGCGGGCTTTTAGATCTGTAAACCCCTGATTCAAAAAAATAAATCGGGATTTGCTTTAGAAATCAAAGACCTGAAACGAAAAAACCCGCTTTCGCGGGTTTGATCTGAATTTGGTGCCCAGGAGAAGACTCGAACTTCCACGACCTTGCGATCACCAGCACCTGAAGCTGGCGTGTCTACCAATTTCACCACCTGGGCAACATCAACAACGTTGCCGTCGTCGATGGCGCGCACTATACGGAGGGGCTTTTGAGCTGTAAACCCCTGCCATGAAAAAAACCTGGAATATTTCGCCAATGGTCGTGCAAGGTGCCTGGAAAGGGCGCCAAAGGGCTTTTAAACGCTTGTTGATGCCTGAAATTTCCCGTTTCAATACGCGTATGCCAAACTAACCCGTATATAGACAAGGTGAAAACTCTCTAATGGCCGATTGGCAGTCCCTCGATCCCGAGGCCGCTCGTGAAGCGGAAAAATATGAAAACCCTATTCCTAGCCGTGAACTGATCCTGGCGCACCTCGCCGATCGTGGTTCGCCTGCTAGCCGCGAGCAGTTGGTCGAAGAATTCGGTCTGACCACCGAAGACC
Organism: Pseudomonas sp. FP453; assembly: GCF_030687495.1. Lineage (NCBI taxonomy): Bacteria > Pseudomonadati > Pseudomonadota > Gammaproteobacteria > Pseudomonadales > Pseudomonadaceae > Pseudomonas > Pseudomonas sp. FP453. Next base: position 631,809 of record NZ_CP117435.1, read on the forward strand.
AGCTCGAAGCCCTGCGCCGCCGCCTGCGTGCCATGGAGCGCGACGCACAACTGATCTACACCCGCCGTGGCACCTATGCGCCTGTGGACAAGCTCGACCTGATCCTGGGCCGCATCGCCGGCCACCGTGACGGCTTTGGCTTCCTGATCCCGGACGACGGCAGCGACGACCTGTTCATGAGCCCGGCGCAAATGCGCCTGGTGTTCGATGGCGACCGTGCCCTGGCGCGCGTGTCCGGCCTCGACCGTCGTGGTCGCCGTGAAGGTGTGATCGTCGAAGTGGTGTCCCGTGCCCACGAGTCCATCGTCGGCCGCTACTTCGAAGAAGGCGGCATCGGCTTTGTCGTGCCGGATAACCCGAAGGTCCAGCAGGAAGTGCTGATCACCCCGGGCCGCAATGGCGCTGCCAAGGTCGGCCAGTTTGTCGAGGTGAAGATCACCCACTGGCCAACCGCACGGTTCCAGCCACAGGGCGATATCGTCGAAGTGGTCGGCAACTACATGGCGCCGGGCATGGAAATCGACGTTGCGCTGCGCACTTACGATATTCCTCACGTCTGGCCTGAGGCTGTTCTCAAAGAAGCCGCCAAGCTCAAGCCGGAAGTGGAAGAGAAAGACAAAGAAAAACGCATCGACCTGCGCCATCTGCCGTTCGTCACCATTGACGGCGAAGATGCCCGCGACTTCGACGATGCGGTCTACTGCGAAGCCAAACCGGGCAAGCTGCGCCTGTTCTCCGGCGGCTGGAAGCTGTTCGTCGCGATTGCCGACGTGTCCAGCTACGTGAAGATCGGTTCGGCCCTGGACAACGAAGCCCAGGTGCGCGGCAACTCGGTGTACTTCCCTGAGCGTGTGATCCCGATGCTGCCTGAGCAGCTGTCCAACGGCCTGTGCTCCCTGAACCCGAAAGTCGACCGTTTGGCCATGGTGTGCGAGATGACCATCTCGAAAACCGGCGAAATGACCGACTACCAGTTCTATGAAGCGGTGATCCACTCCCAGGCGCGCCTGACCTACAACAAGGTCAGCACCATCCTGGAAACGCCGAAGACCAGCGAAGCCAAGGCCCTGCGTACCGAATACGCTGGCGTGGTGCCGCACCTCAAGCAGCTTTACTCGCTGTACAAGGTGTTGCTGGGCGCCCGTCATACTCGTGGCGCGATCGATTTTGAAACCCAGGAAACCCGGATTGTCTTCGGTTCCGAGCGCAAGATCGCCGCAATCACCCCGACCACGCGTAACGATGCACACAAGCTGATCGAGGAATGCATGCTGGCGGCCAACGTGGCCACTGCCGAGTTCCTGAAGAAGCACGAGATTCCTGCGTTGTACCGGGTGCACGATGGTCCGCCGCCGGAGCGCCTGGAAAAACTGCGCGCGTTCCTCGGCGAGCTCGGCCTGTCCCTGCACAAAGGCAAGGACGGCCCGTCGCCGAAGGACTACCAGGCCTTGCTGGCCAGCATCAAGGATCGCCCGGATTACCACGTGATCCAGACCGTGATGCTGCGCTCCCTGAGCCAGGCGGTGTACAGCGCCGATAACCAGGGCCACTTCGGCTTGAATTACGAGGCGTACACCCACTTCACGTCGCCGATCCGTCGCTACCCGGATTTGCTCACGCACCGCGCGATCCGCAGCGTGATCCATTCCAAGCAGAACACCCCGCACGTCAAGCGCGCCGGTGCCATGACCATTCCGAAGGCGCGGATCTATCCGTACGACGAAGCGGCCCTGGAACAACTGGGCGAGCAGTGCTCCATGAGCGAGCGCCGTGCCGACGAAGCCACCCGCGACGTAGTGAACTGGCTCAAGTGCGAGTTCATGAAGGATCGCGTGGGCGAGACGTTCCCGGGTGTGATCACGGCCGTGACCGGTTTTGGTCTGTTCGTCGAGCTGACCGACATCTACGTCGAAGGCCTGGTGCACGTCACGGCCTTGCCGGGCGATTACTACCACTTCGACCCTGTGCATCACCGCCTGGCGGGCGAGCGTACCGGTCGCAGCTTCCGTCTGGGCGACACCGTGGAAGTGCAGGTCATGCGCGTCGACCTCGACGAGCGCAAGATCGACTTCGGCATGTCTGATAAACCAGCCGAGTCGCCGGGTAGCCGCAAAAAAAATCGTGGCAGCACGCCGACCGCACCTGCCAGCAAAGGCAAGGGCGCACCTGCGAAAGCAGCTGAGCCTGAGCCAGTCGCCAAGGCTGGTCGTCGTTCGTCTACCAAGGAAAAGGCTCCCGAAGCCTACCGCCCCAGCGACGCCGCGGCGAAAAACGCCGAGCTGCGCAAGAGCCGCGAGTTGAAGCAGCAGTTGCTCAACGAAGCCAAAAGCGGTGGTAAAGCGGCGTCTGGGGGAAAGTCCCACGGGGCGGAAAAGCCGTCGAGCAAACCGAGTAAACACCGTAAAGGCCCGCCTAAAGCGGGTTCGGCCCCTGCCAAAAGCGGCGGGTCGCGCAAACCTAAGGCCAAGTCATGAGTCTGGAAAAAATCTACGGCGTCCACGCCGTAGAAGCACTGCTGCGTCACCACCCGAAACGCGTCAAGCAGGTTTGGCTGGCGGAAGGTCGCAGCGAGCCGCGTGTACAAGCGCTGGTTGAGCTGGCCACGCAAAACAAGGTCGCCATCGGCCAGGCCGAACGCCGTGAAATGGACGTCTGGGTCGAAGGCGTTCACCAAGGCGTGGTCGCGGACGTAAGCCCGAGCCAGGTCTGGGGCGAAGCGATGCTCGACGAGCTGCTTGATCGCACCGAGGGCGCACCGTTGCTGCTGGTTCTGGACGGCGTGACCGACCCGCACAACCTCGGCGCCTGCCTGCGTTCGGCAGATGCTGCCGGCGCGCTGGCAGTGATCGTGCCCAAGGACAAGTCGGCCACCTTGACGCCAGTCGTGCGCAAGGTTGCCTGCGGCGCGGCGGAAGTGATTCCGCTGGTGGCCGTGACCAACCTGGCGCGCACCCTGGAGAAACTCCAGCAGCGTGGCCTGTGGGTCGTGGGCACGGCGGGGGAGGCGGAGGTCAGCATTTACGACCAGGACCTCACTGGCCCGACCATTTTGATCATGGGCGCGGAAGGCAAGGGCATGCGTCGCCTGACCCGTGAGCATTGCGACTACCTGGTGCACCTGCCGATGGCCGGTAGCGTCAGCAGCTTGAACGTGTCGGTTGCCACCGGCGTGTGCCTGTTCGAAGCGCAGCGCCAGCGTGGCGCCAAGGCCAAGAGCAAGAAATAAGGCTCAAGCGTCACGCAAGATCCTGTGGGCGCAGGGCTTGTGTGGGAGCTGGCTTGCCTGCGATCGCATCCCCTCGGTATGACTGATGCACCGAGGTGTCTGCATCGCAGGCAAGCCAGCTCCCACAGAAGTCCAGCTCCCACAGTTGTTTCTGGGTGTTGGGAAGATTGTTCAAATAATCACCAATCACCTTGCACGCTTCCTCCCCCTTCTCTACAATTGCGCCCCTTGCCTTCCTGGCGGGCACCGATGTGTCCCCCTTCGGCAAGATCCATAAGTGTCATTCACTCCTTGTCTGACCGTTTTTGAGCGGCAGGCTACAACCCGTAAGGAGCATTCATGCGTCATTACGAAATCATCTTTTTGGTCCACCCGGATCAAAGCGAGCAAGTCGGCGGCATGGTTGAGCGTTACACCAAGCTGATCGAAGAAGACGGCGGCAAAATCCACCGTCTGGAAGATTGGGGCCGTCGTCAACTGGCCTACGCAATCAACAATGTTCACAAGGCTCACTACGTGATGCTGAACGTTGAGTGCACTGGCAAGGCCCTGGCCGAGCTGGAAGACAACTTCCGCTACAACGATGCAGTGATCCGTAACCTGGTCATCCGTCGCGAAGAAGCCGTTACCGGCCAATCCGAGATGCTCAAGGCTGAAGAAAACCGCAGTGAGCGCCGTGAGCGTCGCGACCGTCCTGAGCACGAAGGCGCTGAAAGCGCTGATAGTGATGACAGCGACAACAGCGACAACGCTGACGAGTAATCCACGGACCTTATTAAGGAGCCTATCAAATGGCACGTTTCTTCCGTCGTCGTAAATTCTGCCGCTTCACCGCTGAAGAAGTGAAGGAGATCGATTACAAAGATCTCAACACTCTGAAAGCCTACGTATCCGAGACCGGCAAAATCGTTCCAAGCCGTATCACCGGTACCAAAGCTCGTTATCAGCGTCAGCTGGCCACCGCTATCAAGCGCGCCCGCTTCCTGGCCCTGCTGGCCTACACCGACAGCCACGGCCGCTGAGACCGGGCAGTCGATAAGTAGTAAGGGATTGAATGCATGCGCGCCTTAGCTGAGTTCATCATGCGCGGTCGTGTGCAGGCCACTCTGGTAGTGGCTGGATGTGCGGCATTGCCGTTGCTTTATTGGTTGGGTGCTGCCGCGGGTTGCCTTGTGCTGCTGCGGCGCGGTTTGAAGGATGCCATTGGCGTCCTTGCCCTGGGATTGTTGCCGGCCTTGATCTGGTGGCTGCAATTGGGTGATCCACGGGTACTTCTGGTACTGCTGGGGTCATCGAGCCTTGCGTTGGTTTTACGCGCAAGTGAGTCCTGGGTCCGCACGCTGCTGGTCAGCGTGGCATTGGGGTTGGTGTACTCAGTGATGCTTGGCGCGGCTTTCCGCCCGCAAATCGAAGGGTTGTCGCAAGAGATCGTCAAGATCCTGCCGATGGCCCTCGGGGATCTCTACCAGCAATTGTCGGTAGATGAGCGAGCGCGGTTTGCGTCACTGATTGCCCCGGTCCTGACCGGCCTGATTGCGGCATTGTTGCAGGTCGTCAGCGTGCTGAGCCTGATTGTTGGGCGTTATTGGCAGGCGTTGTTGTACAACCCGGGTGGTTTTGGTCGCGAATTTCGCAGTATCAGAATCCCTGCGGGGCCGGCGATGTTGCTGCTGGCGTGCATGGTTGTCGGGCCGAACTTCGGTCCACAGATGGCCTTGCTGGCGCCGATTTGCAGCGTACCGCTGGTGTTTGCCGGGCTGGCCTTGATTCATGGGCTGGTTGCGCGAAAGCGCCTGGCCAAGTTTTGGCTGGTGGGGTTGTACGTCACGCTGTTGCTGTTCATGCAGCTGATCTATCCGTTACTCGTGGTCTTGGCCATTATCGACGGCCTGATTGATTTTCGCGATCGTCTGGCGTCGAAAGACGCCGATAACGCGAACGGTGAAGGTTAAAAGTTAGAGGATTTTCACATGCAACTGATCCTTCTGGAAAAAGTCGCCAACCTGGGCAACCTGGGCGACAAAGTGAACGTTAAGGCCGGCTACGGTCGTAACTACCTGCTGCCATACGGCAAAGCCACCGCTGCAACCGCTGCCAACCTGGCTGCGTTTGAAGAGCGTCGTGCTGAGCTGGAAAAAGCAGCAGCAGACAAAAAAGCTTCGGCCGAAACTCGCGCTGCCCAACTGGCTGAGCTGGAAGTGACTATCACTGCCACCGCCGGTGACGAAGGCAAGCTGTTCGGTTCGATCGGCACCCACGACATCGCTGATGCACTGACCGCCTCCGGCGTTGAAGTGCAGAAGAGCGAAGTTCGTCTGCCGAACGGCACCATCCGCAACGTAGGCGAATTCGACGTAGCCGTGCACCTGCACGCCGAAGTTGAAGCCACCGTACGCGTTGTCGTGGTAGCAGCTTAAGCAGCACCTAACTGACTGGCACCTCGCGTGCCAGGCAGTTAACATCGGGCACGATCCTGTTTACAGGTCGTGCCTTTTGTTTTTCTACACACCCCAAATTCCAAGTGGCCATGAACGATATTTCAGCTCCCGAGCAATACGATCTGCAAACCGCTGCCCTGAAGGTGCCGCCGCATTCCATCGAGGCCGAACAGGCCGTGCTCGGTGGCTTGATGCTGGACAACAACGCCTGGGAACGCGTGCTGGATCAAGTCTCGGACGGCGACTTCTATCGACATGACCACCGCCTGATCTTCCGCGCCATCGCCAAGCTGGCCGACCTGAACTCACCTATCGACGTCGTGACCCTTGCCGAGCAATTGGACAAGGAAGGTCAGACCTCGCAAGTGGGCGGCCTCGGCTACCTGGGTGAGCTGGCAAAAAACACCCCGTCGGTCGCCAACATCAAGGCCTATGCGCAGATCGTCCGCGCGCGGGCGACCTTGCGCCAACTGATCGGCATCGCCACTGAAATCGCCGACAGCGCCTTCAACCCCGAAGGCCGTACGGCCGAAGAGATTCTCGACGAAGCCGAGCGGCAGATCTTCCAGATCGCCGAAGCACGGCCGAAAACCGGCGGCCCGGTGGGCGTCAACGAGCTGTTGACCAAGGCCATCGATCGTATCGATACATTGTTCAACACCGACAACGCCATCACCGGCTTGTCCACTGGCTACACCGACCTCGATGGCATGACCAGCGGCCTGCAACCGGCCGACTTGATCATCGTCGCCGGCCGTCCGTCCATGGGTAAAACCACCTTCGCCATGAACCTGGTGGAAAACGCCGTTCTGCGCAGCGAAAAAGCCGTACTGGTCTACTCCCTCGAGATGCCAGGTGAATCGCTGATCATGCGGATGCTCTCGTCCCTTGGTCGTATCGACCAGACCAAGGTACGTGCCGGTCGCCTGGAAGACGACGATTGGCCGCGCCTGACGTCGGCGGTCAACCTGCTCAATGATCGCAAGTTGTTCATCGATGACACCGCTGGTATCAGCCCCTCGGAAATGCGCGCGCGTACCCGCCGCCTGGTGCGTGAACACGGTGACGTCGGCCTGATCATGATCGACTACCTGCAATTGATGCAGATCCCCGGTTCCGGCGGTGACAACCGCACCAACGAGATTTCCGAGATTTCCCGCTCGTTGAAAGCCCTGGCCAAAGAGTTCAACTGCCCGGTGGTGGCGCTGTCCCAGCTCAACCGTTCCCTGGAGCAGCGCCCGAACAAACGCCCGATCAACTCCGACCTTCGGGAATCCGGAGCGATCGAGCAGGATGCTGACGCTGATCATGTTCGTCTACCGCGACGAGGTGTATCACCCCGAGACCGAGCATAAAGGCATCGCCGAAATCATCATCGGCAAGCAGCGGAACGGCCCGATCGGTACCGCACGTCTGGCGTTTATCGGCAAATACACCCGCTTCGAAAATCTCGCGCCGGGCAGTTACAACTTCGACGACGAGTAGTGCTCCTGCGCCTGTAAGGGCCTCATCGCAGGCAGGCCGGCTCCCACAGGTGATCGCGTTTATCCTGTAGGAATGCGGTCACCTGTGGGAGCTGGCTTGCCTGCGATGGCGTCACCACAATTCCGACCATTACCGTCGGAATTGGTCAAAATTTGTGCTATATTCCGCGCCCGCGATTTTCCATCTCAACACCGGTCACCGTCATGCAAACAGCCAAGCCGTTATTTGACTATCCCAAGTACTGGGCCGAATGTTTCGGTCCTGCGCCATTCCTGCCGATGAGCAGGGAGGAGATGGATCAGCTTGGCTGGGATTCCTGCGACATCATCATCGTCACCGGTGATGCCTACGTTGACCATCCGTCGTTCGGCATGGCGATCATCGGCCGGCTGCTGGAGTCCCAGGGCTTCCGCGTCGGGATCATTGCCCAGCCAAACTGGCAGTCCAAAGACGACTTCATGAAGCTCGGCGAGCCGAACCTGTTCTTCGGCGTCGCGGCCGGCAACATGGACTCGATGATCAACCGCTACACCGCCGACAAGAAAATCCGTTCCGACGACGCCTACACCCCTGGCGGCATGGCCGGCAAACGCCCGGACCGCGCGAGCCTGGTGTACAGCCAGCGTTGCAAGGAAGCCTACAAGAACGTGCCGATCGTACTCGGCGGCATCGAAGCCTCCTTGCGCCGCATCGCCCACTACGACTACTGGCAGGACCGCGTGCGCAACTCGATCCTGATCGACGCCGCCGCCGACATCCTGTTGTACGGCAACGCCGAGCGCGCGATTGTCGAAGTGGCCCAGCGCCTGTCGTGGGGCCACAAGATCGAAGACATCACCGACGTGCGCGGCACCGCGTTCATTCGCCGTGACACGCCTGAAGGCTGGTACGAAGTGGACTCCAACCCGTATCGACCGTCCGGGCAAGGTCGACAAGATCATCAACCCGTACGTCAACACCCAGGACACCCAGGCCTGCGCCATCGAGCAAGAGAAAGGCCCGGTGGATGACCCTGAGGAAGCCAAGGTCGTACAGATCCTGGCCAGCCCGCGCATGACCCGCGACAAGACTGTGATCCGCCTGCCATCGGTGGAAAAGGTCCGCGGCGACGCCGTGCTCTATGCCCACGCCAACCGCGTGTTGCACCTGGAAACCAACCCAGGCAACGCCCGCGCCCCTGGTGCAGAAGCACGGTGAAGTGGACGTGTGGTTCAACCCGCCACCGATCCCGATGACCACCGAAGAGATGGACTACGTGTTCGGCATGCCTTACGCACGTATCCCGCACCCGGTGTACGGCAAGGAAAAGATCCCGGCCTACGACATGATCCGTTTCTCGGTGAACATCATGCGTGGCTGCTTTGGTGGCTGCACCTTCTGCTCCATCACCGAGCACGAAGGCCGCATCATCCAGAACCGTTCCGAAGAGTCGATCATTCGCGAGATCGAAGAGATCCGCGACAAGGTCCCGGGCTTTACCGGCGTGATCTCCGACCTCGGCGGCCCGACCGCGAACATGTACCGCATCGCCTGCAAGAGCCCGGAAATCGAATCCGCGTGCCGCAAGCCGTCGTGCGTGTTCCCGGGCATCTGCCCGAACCTGAACACCGACCACTCCTCCTTGATCCAGCTGTACCGCAGCGCCCGTGCGTTGCCGGGGGTGAAGAAGATCCTGATCGCGTCCGGCCTGCGCTACGACCTCGCCGTCGAGTCGCCGGAATACGTCAAGGAGCTGGTCACCCACCACGTCGGTGGCTACCTCAAGATCGCCCCGGAACACACCGAGGAAGGTCCGCTCAACCAGATGATGAAGCCGGGCATTGGCAGCTATGACAAGTTCAAGCGCATGTTCGAGAAGTACACCAAGGAAGCGGGTAAGGAGCAGTACCTGATTCCTTACTTCATCGCCGCCCACCCGGGCACCACCGATGAAGACATGATGAACCTGGCCCTGTGGCTCAAGGGCAACGGCTTCCGCGCCGACCAGGTGCAGGCGTTCTACCCGTCGCCGATGGCCACCGCCACCGCGATGTACCACTCGGGCAAGAACCCGCTGCGCAAGGTCACCTACAAGAGTGACGCGGTGACCATCGTCAAGAGCGAAGACCAGCGCCGTCTGCACAAGGCGTTCCTGCGCTACCACGACCCGAAAGGCTGGCCGATCCTGCGTGAAGCCTTGACTCGCATGGGCCGCGCCGACCTGATCGGGCCGGGCAAGGACCAACTCATCCCGCTGCACCAGCCGAGCACCGACAGCTACCAGAGCGCCCGTCGCAAGAACTCGACGCCGGCTGGCAGCCACAAGGTCGCCAAGGAAACCACCACCAGGATCCTCACCCAGCACACCGGTTTGCCGCCGCGCGGCAGCGACGGCAGCAACCCATGGGACAAGCGTGAGCAAGCCAAGGCCGCGGCCCAGGCGCGCAACAAGCAGGCAGCCAAGGAACGCAGCGATGCGGCCAAGGGCAAGGGCGGCAAGCCTGCGCGCAAGCCGGTGGTGCCGCGTTGATCGACGCCTGAATATGCCAAACGCCAGCCTCGTGCTGGCGTTTTGCTTTCTATTTTCTGGCGAGCCTGTTTGTTAAGGTGGCGGCCATTCGATCGCCATCGCAGGCAAGCCAGCTCCCACATTTTGAATTGTGAATACAGTCAACTGTGGGAGCTGGCTTGCCTGCGATAGCGCCAGTCCAGTCACTCTCTGATTCAAGGAAGAACACCCCCATGGGCAACCCCCTGGCCAACATCGGCATGGACTCCAACCGCTCCCAGTTCATGGCCCGCCAGCGCATCGAAAGCGAAATCAACGTGCCCCGTCTGTTCGCCGCCATCGACGCCGACCCCGCCATCGTCGGCGCGGGCGTGGTCTACATCGACGCCGACTTCAACATCGTCACCCTGCGCGAATTCAAGCCCATCTGCAGCATCCTGCCCAAGCGCATCATTATCCGCGAGGCGCAGAAGTACATCGCCCCGGCCCAGTTCGCCGACCAGGTGCTGAACAACCCGCGCGAATCGCGGCTGATGAGCGAGGCCTTCAACACCACCCTGGCCTGCACCGGCGCGGTGATCGGCTGGCTGGTAGTGCTGAGTGGCACCATCGCCATCCCGTTCACCGCTGGCGCCAGCACCGTGGTGACAGCCATCGGCTACACCGCGGCATCTGCCAGTACCGTGTCCTGCCTGGTGGGCGGCTTTCGCACACGCAACGAAATCAGCAACCCGGCGATGAACGACTACCTGGACAGCGAGGAGTGGTACCAAACCGCGACCAAGGTGCTCGATGGCGCCGCGCTGGTGGGCGTCGGCGCTTCGGCACTGACCACCGTCAAGCTGGTCAATGTCACCCGCGCCGCCACCGGCAAAAGCCTGCGCCAGGTGCTCAAGGGCCTGAACGGGCATGAGCGCGAAAAACTCACCAAAGAGCTGCTCAAAGTCGCCGACCCGCAAATGTCGACCAAGATGCGCAAGCTGCTGCAGATGAGCGGCGAGCTGCCCAAGCGCTTCACCCCGACGCAGCTCAAACACGCCACCTATGTGCAATTGGGCGATGCGATGGGTGCGGGCGCCAGCGTTTGGGGGCTGAAACGCTCGGACAACTACAAGCAAGCCAAGACCTTTGCGATCGGCCTGTACGAGGAGGGCGAATAATGAGTGGCGTGCCGTCCCTGAAACCGTTTTTGCTGGCGCATTTTCCTGCGTTCATCGGTGTGATTCTCGCCGGCTGCCTGGGCGGCTCCGCTGCGATTTCCCTGGCGGCCAGTACGTATTTTGCCGACGTGCCCGTCGCCACCAATGCCACCGTGTCCTGGTTCGTGGTGCTCGTCGCCGCGCTGTTCGTGACCAACAGCAACTTCCTGGTGGTGCGCGGGCACGCCTGGGCGGTGTGGGGCATGGTCGGTTTTTTCGTGGCGTGCCTGTTGGTGACGCTGCCGACGCTGGCATACGAGCCGCACTGGTTTATCTACAGTGAATGCCTGTTCTGGCCGTTGCTGGGGTTGTTGCTGATCAACAGCAAGGGCTATCGGGCGATGGTAGGTAAACTGGTGGGCGTGCGCCGACTGCGAGAGGCAGCCAAGGCCGGGTTGTAGCCTTGGCCCGCGTGGTCAGATTTTCACGTTCTGACGAATGTTCCAGCCGTATTTCACCGCGCCGCCGTCCTTGCCGCCGTCCGCTTTCTGCGGCTGGTAGCTGACTTCGACGCTGGCGAAATTCAAGCCGATGACCTCTGTCAGTTCGTCGCTGTTTTTCACCGCGTCGGACTGGTAGGACGTCACCATCACCTCCTTCAAGGTGATCACCAGATACTCCACCGCGCTGCTGCCCCCGGCCTTGCGCACCACCAGTCGCGCTTCCGGGTAATGCTTGCCGGTGGAGCAAGCCATCATCAGGTTGGGTGAGGACTTATCCATCACTTTCGAGATGGACAGGTTGTCGATAGTGACCTTGCCCGCACCACCACCGCTGCCGCTATGCATCGAGCCCGTCTGCGACATGCCCCAGCCCCAGCGGCTGATCTCGATTTCATCGCGATGGGCCTGATCCCTGGATTCGCCCTTGATGTCGCCCAACTTCAAAAACATATCAGTTGCCATTGTCGTTCCCTGTACTGGTGTCCGCCGGGAGTGGCGCGGGGCGTACTTTTTCTTATTCGGGACATGGCCTACAAGGTGCTACACCGTGATCGGGAAGTGCCTGTCGGGATAAAGCGAAGCTTCTGACATTTTTAGGCGATGCCCAGTCTTTACCCTCTGCGCTCTTGTGAAAACCGGAGTAAAGGGATGACTTCCAGTGTGTTGAAAGACGGGTTCCCCAGTGCGCATCTGACGACGCGGCAGTGGGTGGAAAGCAGTATTGATCTGCGTAAGTTGTTTGCCGCCATTGATGGTGATCCGGCGATTGTCGGCGCAGGCGTGGTGTATCTCGATGCGCAGTTGCGGGTGATTGTGTTGCGGGAGTTTCAGCCGATTTGCAGCGTTGTACCGAAGAAGGTGATTTTGCGGGAGGCGCCGAGTTATGTCGGGCGGGTGGAGTTTGCGCGGCGGTTGGTGAATGAGCCGCGAGAGGCGGATGTGACGTTCGAGGCGGTGAATGCGGGGTTTGCGTGTGGTTCGGCGGTGATTAGTTGGTTCGTGATAATGGGGGGCGCAGCGCTGAGTCCTTTCACCTTTGGGGCGACGGGTGTGGTTGCTGCAATTGGTTATTCGTCAGCGATAGCCAGTTCAGTTCAATGCGTGATCGGTGCTCGTCGGACTTACAACGAAATGACTGACCCTGCTCGGAATGATGCTCTGGATAGTGAGCAGTGGTATCAGGCCGTAACGGCCGGATTGGATACCGTTTCGTTATTAGGTGCTGGTAACACGGCGATGTCGACGGTTCGATTTGTCAGCATGCTCAAAAAGACGACGGGGAGAAACACGCATCAGGTACTCAAAGGGCTGAACCGACAGGAACGCTCAAAGCTCACCAGGGAGTTGCTGAGTATCAACCATCCAGAAATCAGCCGGAAAATGATCAGGCTGAGACAAGCGGCCGGAGAGCTACCCAAGCGCTACACCGTGGCCGAAATAAAGCGTGGAACCATCGTGCAGGTGGTTGATGCCCTTGGCGCTATATCAAGCATCGCTGGCAGTGTGCGCTCCGGAAACATGCGGACTATTGCGGTAGGACTCTACGAGGAGGCATCACAATGAGATTTCTCGTGCCACTTCGCCCTTTTCTGGTTCGTAATTTCCCCGTGTTTATCGGGGTGATTTTTTCGGGTCTCTTCGGTGGTGCTGCCGCTGTCGTGCTGGTTGAAAACTATTACTTACCCTCCCTATCGAGTTCGGCTGCTGAAGCTGCTGCTGTGGTGCTGGCCTGCTATATCACGCACTGCAATTTCATGATTGCCTATGGGCGACCCAAGTGGGCCTGGGGCATGTACGGTCTGTTCGTTGTCTGTTTACTGATTGCCTTGCCCGCTTTTCAGTTTTCGCCACATCCATTTGTTTACGCCAATAGTTTGTTTTGGCCGGTCTTTGGCCTTCTACTGCTCCATAGCAAACGCCATCGAGAAATGCGCGCCAAGGCCGTAGAGCTTCGCCATATGCGCCGCAAAGTCACGGTGGCCATCGAGAAGCGGCGCAAACACGAGCGCGCAATAATCCGAATAAAGAAATCGAGGTGATTCACCCCCATTGTCGGCTCCCTGTTTTGGTGTCCGCCGGTAGTGGCGCGGGGGGCACTCGGGGCATGGCCTACAAGGCGCTACACCGTGATCAGGAAGTGCCTGTCGGGATAAAGCGAAGCTTCTGACATTTTTAAGCGATACCCAGTCTTTACCCTCTGCGCTCTTGTGAAAAGCCGGAGTAAAGGGATGACTTCCAGTGTGTTGAAAGACGGGTTCCCCAGTGCGCATTTGACTACGCGGCAGTGGGTGGAAAGCAGTATCGATCTGCGTAAGTTGTTTGCCGCCATCGATGCGGATCCGGCGATTGTCGGTGCTGGCGTGGTGTATCTCGATGCGCAGTTGCGGGTGATTGTGTTGCGCGAGTTTCAGCCGATTTGCAGCGTTATGCCGAAGAAGGTGATTTTGCGGGAGGCGCCGAGTTATGTCGGGCGGGTGGAGTTTGCGCGGCGGTTGGCGAATGAGCCGCGTGAGGCGGATGTGACGTTTGAGGCAGTGAATGCGGGGTTTGCGTGTGCTTCTGCGGTGATCAGCTGGTTCGTGATACTGGGGGGCGCAGCGCTCACCCCGTTTACTTTTGGAGCCACAGGTGTAGTTGCTGCGATTAGCGTCGTAGGCGCTTCGGCAAGCACTCTCCAATGCGCTATTGGTGTGCGACGAACGCGAAATGAACTTGTAGACCCAGCACTTAATGACGAACTCGACCGCAACGAATGGTATCAAGCCGTCACGCTTGGGCTAGACGCCGCCTCATTACTAGGTGCTGGCAACACAGCAATGTCTACGATTCGAATGGTCAATTCGCTCAAAAAGGCAACGGGGAGAAGTACACACCAAGTGCTTAAAGGGTTGAATCGGCAGGAGCGATTGAAGCTCACCAAGGAGTTGATAGGTATCAACCATCCTGAAATATCCCGAAAAATGCTTAAGCTCAAGCAGATGACTGGCGAGATGCCCAAACGTTTCACTTCTTCTGAAGTAAGGCGTGGGACCATGATTCAGATGCTTGATGCCCTTGGCGCTGTATCGAGTATTGCTGGCAGTGTGAGGTCTGGGAACATCCGGATTATCGCGGTTGGGCTACATGAGGAAATCTCGGAATGAAATTTTCCAGAGCGAGATTTCTTATACCGATGCGCCCCTTTCTTTTGCGTTTTTTTCCCGTCTTTATAGGTGCGATCTTTATGGGCATTTTAGGCGGGACAGCTGTCGTGGCGCTGCTGGAACACTACTACCCGCGCACAGCCCCATGGGCTTTATCGGCGTCGGCTGCTGAGAAAGCCTGTGTCGTGTTGGCTCTCTTTATCACCCTCTGCAATTTCATGATCGCCTACGGGCGACCAAAATGGGTCTGGGGCATGTATGGTCTTTTCATCGCCTGCCTAATGTTCGCTTTACCGGCTTTTCGGTTTTCACCGCATCCATTCATTTACGTAGAAAGCGTCGTGTGGCCGCTGCTCGGCTTAATACTGCTCAGCAGTAAACGCCACGGGGAAATGCGTGCCAACTGCGTAGAACTTCGCCGCCTGCGCGGCAAGGCAATGGACGCCATCAAGAAACGGCGCAAACACGAACGCGCCATCATCAGAATAAAGAAACCGCGCTAATCCCCTACGCCCGCCACAAATATGTGCAACTGTTGCACCATTGCACCTACGTTGGCGCCGTTTTGGTGCTGTACTGCACCGGGTCCTACGACAAAGCGCAATGACTGCCGCGCTGGCATAAGTCTTGCGCGCGTCAACCCATGCCCTGGCTCGCAGGAGGCCGCCGTGTCGATTCATGTCGCGTTGCACCACGTTACGCATTACCGCTACGACCGCGCTGTCGAACTCGGCCCGCAGATCGTGCGTTTGCGCCCGGCGGCCCATAGCCGCACGCGGATTTTGTCCTACGCGCTGAAAGTGCTGCCCGAGCAGCATTTCATCAATTGGCAGCAAGACCCCCAGGGCAATTACCTGGCGCGCTTGGTGTTCCCGGAAAAGACTGACGAGCTGCGTATCGAAGTCGATCTGGTCGCCGAGATGGCGGTGTTCAATCCGTTCGACTTTTTCCTCGAACCCTACGCCGAAAAAATCCCTTTCAGCTACGCCGCCGATGAGCAGCGCGAGCTGGCGCCGTACCTGGAAACCTTGCCGCTGACGCCGAGGTTCGCCGCTTACCTGGCCGGTATCGACCGCACGCCATTGCCCGCGGTGGACTTCCTGGTGGGCCTCAACCAGCGCCTGGCCGCCGACATCGGCTACCTGATCCGCATGGAACCGGGTGTGCAAACCCCGGAGTTCACCCTGGAAAACGCCTCCGGCTCGTGCCGCGATTCGGCGTGGTTGCTGGTGCAGATCCTACGCAACCTGGGGTTGGCGGCGCGGTTTGTCTCCGGTTACCTGATCCAGCTCACCGCCGACGTCAAAGCCCTCGACGGTCCTTCCGGCACCGAAGTGGACTTCACCGACCTGCATGCCTGGTGCGAGGTGTATCTGCCCGGCGCCGGCTGGATCGGTCTGGATGCCACCTCCGGTCTGTTTGCCGGTGAAGGCCATATCCCGTTGGCCTGTAGTCCCGATCCATCGTCTGCGGCGCCGATCAGTGGGCTGGTGGAACCGTGCGAGTGCGAATTCACCCACGAAATGTCCGTTGAGCGGATTTGGGAGGCACCGCGCGTTACCAAGCCCTACACCGAAGAGCAATGGCTGGCGATCCAGGCCCTTGGCCGGCAGATCGATGGCGACCTGCTCAAGGACGATGTACGCCTGACCATGGGCGGCGAGCCGACCTTCGTCTCCATCGACGACCCCGACGGCGCCGAGTGGAACACCGCCGCGCTCGGCCCGGACAAGCGTCGCCTGTCTGCCGAGTTGTTCCAGCGCATGCGCAAGCACTACGCGCCCAAGGGCCTGGTGCACTTCGGCCAGGGCAAGTGGTACCCCGGCGAGCAACTGCCGCGTTGGTCGCTCAACTGCTACTGGCGCCGCGACGGCGTGCCGATCTGGCACAACAGCGCGCTGATTGCCGACGAACAAGAGGATTACGGCGCCGACGGCACCATGGCCGGGCGTTTCCTGGCGAGTGTCGCCGAACGCCTGAAACTGCCGGCCCGCTTTGTCTTCCCGGCCTTTGAAGACAACTTCTACTACCTGTGGCGCGAAGGCGCGCTGCCGCAAAACGTCACGGCCCAGGACCCGCGCCTGAGTGACGACCTGGAGCGCGAACGCCTGCGCAAAGTGTTCAGCCAGGGCCTGGAGAAAGTCATCGGCCAAGTGCTGCCGCTGGCGCGCACGGCCGCCAACGACCGCTGGCAAAGCGGGCGCTGGTACCTGCGCGATAACCACTGCCGCCTGGTGCCGGGGGATTCGCCCCTCGGCTATCGCCTGCCGCTGGCGTCGCAACCTTGGGTGACGGCGGCGGAGTATCCGTTTGTGCACCCCACGGACCCGAACCAGGATCAGCCGGCGCTGCCCACCACCGCTCAGTTGAGCAGCCACGGCGAACCCGCGCCGAGTGATGAGCGTACGCCTGAGGTGGACGAATCCGCCGACTGGCTGACCCGCACCGCGCTGTGCGCCGAAGCGCGGGAAGGGCGGCTGTACCTGTTCATGCCGCCGCTGGAGCGCGTCGAGGACTACCTGGAACTCGTCGCCGCCATCGAGGCCACCGCCGAAGAGTTGCATTGCCCGGTGTTGCTGGAGGGCTACGAGCCGCCGGCCGACACCCGTCTGAGCAATTTCCGCGTGACGCCGGACCCGGGTGTGATCGAGGTCAATGTGCAGCCGTCCGCCAGTTGGGACGAGTTAGTGGAGCGCACCGAATTCCTCTACGAAGAGGCGCGGCAAACCCGCCTGACCACGGAAAAATTCATGATCGACGGGCGCCACACCGGCACCGGCGGCGGTAACCACTTTGTCCTCGGCGGTGCGACGCCAAAGGACTCACCGTTCCTGCGCCGTCCGGACCTGCTGCGTAGCCTGATCAGCTACTGGCATAACCATCCGTCCTTGTCCTACCTGTTTTCCGGGCTGTTTATTGGCCCGACATCCCAGGCCCCGCGCGTGGATGAAGCGCGCAACGACGCCTTGTACGAGCTGGAAATCGCCTTCGCGCACATGCCCGAGCCGGGCGAAGAATGCCCGCCTTGGTTGGTGGACCGCCTGCTGCGCAACCTGTTGATCGACGTCACGGGCAACACCCACCGCGCCGAATTCTGCATCGACAAGCTCTACTCGCCGGACGGCGCCACCGGTCGCCTCGGCCTGCTGGAGCTGCGCGCGTTTGAGATGCCGCCCCATGCGCGCATGAGCCTGACCCAACAACTGCTGCTGCGTGCCCTGGTCGCACGTTTTTGGCGTGAACCCTATGCGCCGCCGAAACTGGCGCGCTGGGGCACCGAGCTGCACGACCGTTTCCTGCTGCCGCACTTTATCGAGCAGGACTTTGCCGACGTGATCGTCGAACTCAACGCCGCCGGCTACCCACTGCGCGCCGAATGGTTTGCCGCGCACCTGGAGTTTCGCTTTCCCAAGGTCGGCGACTACGCCGTCAGCGGCATCGAACTGGAACTGCGCCAGGCCCTCGAACCCTGGCACGTGCTGGGCGAGGAGGGCGCGGTGGGCGGCACGGTGCGTTATGTGGATTCGTCCCTGGAGCGCCTGCAAGTCAAATTGACCGGCCTGCCGCCGCAACGCTACCTGCTGACCTGCAACGGCATACCTGTGCCGCTGCAAGCCACCGGCCGCGTCGGCGAATTTGTCGCCGGGGTGCGTTACCGCGCCTGGCAACCGGCCAACTGCCTGCAACCGACCATCCCGGTGCATGCGCCGCTGGTGTTTGATTTGCTGGATACCTGGATGCAGCGTTCGTTGGGTGGCTGCCAGTACCATGTCGCGCACCCGGGCGGGCGCAATTACGACAGCTTGCCGGTGAATGCCAATGAGGCGGAGAGTCGGCGGATGGCGCGGTTTTTCCGCCTTGGGCATAGCCCAGGGAAGCTTCCGGTGCCGTCCCTGGTGATCAATGATGAGTTGCCAATGACCCTGGATCTACGGCGTTTTCCCCATAAAAATGACTAAACACAGTTCAAAATGTGGGAGCTGGCTTGCCTGCGATAGCGGTGTACCAGTCGATATTTCTGGTGACTGACCCACTGCTATCGCAGGCAAGCCAGCTCCCACATTAGACTGTGGTGACTTTGACACCCCTCCTTGCCTTCGCCGAGCGTTCCATGTCCGACTTGCTCGACCGTTACCCGCTGACCGCGGGCACTTATCACGAACTGCTGGACGACAGTGGCGCGGTGCGTGCCCATTGGCAGCGCCTGCTCGACCACCTGCAACGCAGCACTCCTGCGCAACTGGCCCAGCGCCAGGCGCTGCTGACCCGGCAGATCCAGGAAAACGGCGTGACCTACAACGTCTACGCCGACCCCAAGGGCGCCGACCGCCCGTGGGAGTTGGACCTGCTGCCCCACGTGCTGGCCGCCGAAGAGTGGCAGCAGCTGTCGGCCGGGATCGCCCAGCGCGCGCGCCTGCTCAATGCGGTGCTGGCCGACTTGTACGGCCCGCAACGCTTGATCAAGGAAGGTCTGCTGCCGGCCGAGCTGGTGTTCGGGCACAACAACTTCCTGTGGCCATGCCAAGGCATCCAGCCGCCGGACGGTGCTTTTTTGCACCTATACGCCGTGGACCTGGCACGCACGCCGGACGGCCGCTGGTGGGTCACCGCCGACCGTACCCAGGCACCCTCGGGCGCGGGTTATGCCCTGGAAAACCGCACCATCGTGTCCCGTGCCTTCCCGGACCTTGTACCGCGACTTGCAGGTGCAGCACCTCACCGGTTTCTTCCGCACCTTGCAGGAAACCCTCGCGCGCCAGGCACCGGGCGATGACCAGCCGCCGCTGATCGTGCTGCTCACACCGGGGCGTTTCAACGAAAGCTATTTCGAACACCTCTACCTCGCGCGCCAGCTTGGCTACCCGCTGGTGGAAGGCGGCGACCTCACCGTGCGTGACAGCACGGTATTCCTCAAGACCCTCAGCGGCCTGCGCCGGGTGCACGCGATCATGCGGCGCCTCCTCGACGATGACTTCTGCGACCCGCTGGAGCTGCGCACCGACTCGGCCCTCGGCGTGCCCGGCCTGCTCGATGCCGTGCGCCAGGGTAATGTACTGGTGGCCAATGCCTTGGGCAGCGGCGTGCTGGAGTCGCCGGGTTTGCTCGGCTTCTTGCCGAAGATCAACGAGTTCCTGTTTGGCGAAGAGCTGATCCTGCCGTCCATCGCCACCTGGTGGTGCGGTGAAGCGCCAGTGCTCGCCGAAGCCCTGGAGAAATTGCCTGAGTTGCTGATCAAGCCGGCGTTCCCGTTGCAGAGTTTTACCCCGGTGTTCGGCCGCGACCTCGACGAAAAACAGCGCGAGGCCCTGGCCGCACGCATGCGCGCGCGGCCTTACGCCTATGTCGCCCAGGAGCTGGCGCAGCTGTCCCAGGCACCGGTGTGGCACACCGTGGATGACCACCTGCAACACCGCGCCATCGGCATGCGCGTGTACGCCGTGGCCAGCGACGACGGCTACCGCGTGCTGCCCGGCGGCCTGACCCGTGTGGCCGCCGAAGCCGACGCCGAAGTGGTGTCGATGCAACGCGGCGGCGCGAGCAAGGACACCTGGGTGCTCGGCGAACGCGCGCCCGGCGGCGAACAGTGGCGCGCGCAACGCACCATCGGCGCCCATGACCTGGTGCGCCGCGACCCGTATCTACCGTCCCGCGTGGTGGAAAACCTGTTCTGGTTTGGCCGCTACTGCGAGCGCTGCGATGACAGCGCGCGCTGGGCTGCGCATCGTGCTGGCGCGTTATGTGGACGGCGACGATCCCCAGGCCCTGCAAGCGGCAGTCGAGCTGGGTGAAAGCCTGCGCTTGTTGCCGGAGGAGGGCGAGTTACCCGAACGCCTGCTGGGGGCCATGCTCGGCGACGATTGGCCGTCAAGCCTGCGCGCCAACCTGCAGCGCTTGCAGTGGGCGGCGTCGCAAGTGCGCGGCAAGCTGTCCCGGGAAAACTGGCAGGCGCTGGTGGAGCTGCAACGTGAAGCCATGGAACTGGAAAGCGACGCGCCGGACTTTGGCGAGTTGCTGGATTTTCTCAACCGTCTGGTGATGTCGCTCGCGGCGCTGTCCGGGTTTGCCCTGGACGACATGACCCGCGACGAAGGCTGGCGCTTTTTGATGATGGGCCGGCGCATCGAGCGTCTGCAATTTCTCAGCAGCAGCCTCGCCGCATTCCTGCGCGGCGTGGCGGTGTTCGATCAGGCCGGGCTGGAGTGGTTGCTCGAACTGGGCAACAGCAGCATCACTTACCGCTCGCGTTACCTGGCGGTGCCACAGCTGATCCCGGTGCTCGACCTGCTGCTGCTGGACGAGCAGAACCCCCACGCGGTGCTGTTCCAGTTGAAGCTGGTGAGCCGCACCCTGCGTCGCTTGAACGATGATTTTGGCGTGCCGCGGGAAACCGGCCTTGGCCCGCTGGTGGAGCGCCTTGCGCACTTCGACCTGGGCTGCCTGGAGAACCCGTTGTTTGGCGAGTCCAGCGTGCGTGCCGCCTTGGACGGCCTGGCCGACTTGCTGCAAGCGGTGGCCGATGAGAGCGGGCAAGTGTCGGATCGCCTCGCGTTGCGCCATTTTGCCCATGTGGATGATGTCAGCCAGCAGACGGTGTCGTTGTGATGAGTGCGCGCTACCAGATTTTCCACGATACTCATTACCACTACGACAGCCCGGTGTCCCTGGCCCAGCAGTTGGCGCACCTGTGGCCACGGCCGTGTGCCTGGCAGCGCTGTAGCGCGCAGCAGTTGGATATCAGTCCCGAGCCGACGTCGCGGCGCGATGAGCTGGATGTATTTGGCAACCCGATCACGCGGCTGGCGTTTGAACGGCCCCACGATGAGCTGTTGGTGAACGCCGGGCTGACCGTGGAAGTGCTGGCGCGGCCGGTGCTGGATTTCCAGCAGTCGCCGGCCTGGGACCAGACCCGTGACAGCCTGACCTATAGCAGCCAACCGCTGTCCGTGGAGCTGATCGAGGCGATCCGTTATCGCTTCGAATCGCCCTACGTGCACCTGAAGAAAAACTTCGTCGAGTTCTCCGAAAGCTGCTTCCCGCCGGCGCGCCCTTTATTGCTAGGCGTGCAGGCGCTGATGCAGAAGATTTTCAGCGAGTTCACCTTCGATGCCGAAGCCACCCAGGTCGCCACGCCGCTGGTGGAAGTGCTGGAGCGCCGCCGTGGCGTGTGCCAGGACTTCGCCCACCTGATGCTCGCCTGCCTGCGCTCGCGCGGCCTGGCGGCGCGTTACATCAGCGGTTACCTGCTGACCCAGCCACCGCCCGGCCAGCCACGGCTGATCGGCGCCGATGCGTCCCATGCGTGGGTGTCGGTGTATTGCCCGGTGTCGGGCTGGGTGGATTTTGATCCGACCAACAATGTGCAGCCGGCACTGGAGCACATCACCCTGGCCTGGGGCCGGGATTTCTCCGATGTGTCGCCGTTGCGAGGGGTGATTCTGGGGGGAGGGAGCCATGACCCGGAAGTACGGGTGACGGTGATGCCGCTGGAGTAACGGTGGATTGTGGTGAGCCGGGGGCGGCTCACCACAAAGAAAATTATTCAGCCGGATCTTTCGGTGTTTCAGTCTCGTCAGCTGCCACGTCGCCTTCTGCTTCCGGGTTCAGTGCACCCGCTTCTTCATCCGCAGCGGCTTTCTTGCGTTGCAGTTTTTCCTCTTTCTTCTGCTCCTTGGCCAAGTCTCTCTGACGTTTGGCGAAGGAGTAATTAGGTTTGGCCATGGGCGATCCTCTAGGGTCGAAGGTAAGAGTGGGCGGCGCGCAGCTGCCTTGGGTGGCTATGGTAGCAGCTTAGCAGCGCGCTTGGCCCTCACTTACCGCAGGCGTAAGCGGCCAGCAGTCCGTTGATCAGTTGGTCGAGGTGCATGGCGCGGACTCCAGTGGGGGATGGGCCGATCATAGAAAGGTCGTACGACTTTGGCTGTTAGATTGTGTTGATAAGTCTGATAGCCTAAAGTTGTATACAATCTGTTGATTCAGATCATAAGAATTCTTGCCTGCTTGAGGCACCCTTGCCGCAATCCGCGTTTTCTAAACCCTGCCTTGGAGATTCACATGTTCGCCAAACTCGTTGCTGTTTCCCTGCTGACTCTGGCTAGCGGCCAGTTGCTTGCTGCAGAGTGCAAGGTCACTGTCGACTCCACTGACCAAATGTCCTTCAACACCAAAGCCATTGAAATCGACAAAAGTTGCAAGACCTTCACCGTCGAGCTGACGCACTCCGGCAACCTGCCGAAAAACGTCATGGGTCACAACTGGGTGCTGACCAGCGCCGCTGACATGCAGCCGGTTGCCACTGACGGCATGGCTGCCGGTATCGACAAGAACTACCTGAAAGAAGGCGACGCCCGCATCATCGCCCACACCAAGATCATTGGTGCTGGCGAGAAGGATTCGGTGACCTTTGATGTGGCGAAACTGGCTGCCGGCACCGACTACATGTTCTTCTGCTCGTTCCCGGGCCATGTGTCGATGATGAAAGGCACCGTGGTCGTCAAGTAAGACCGCGTTATCGTTCATCGCAGGCAAGCCAGCTCCCACATTCGACCGCATTCCCATGCTGGAACACGGTCAACTGTGGGAGCGGGCTTGCCCGCGATAGCGATCTACCTCACGGCGCGAACGGCATGACCCGCTTATGCTCAGTCTTGCGGTAGGTCTCACAGATAATCCGAAACGCTTCCTCACGCACCGCTTCACCGTGCAGGAACGCATCGATCTCGGCATAGGTCACGCCATGTGACGCTTCGTCCGGCTTGCCCGGCGACAAGTCTTCCAAGTCCGCCGTCGGCACTTTCTCCACCAACGATTCCGGCGCGCCGAAGTGCCGTGCAATCGCCCGCACCTGGTTTTTCACCAGCCCGCTCAACGGCGCCAGATCACACGCGCCGTCGCCGAACTTGGTGAAAAAGCCCATCACCGCTTCCGCCGCATGGTCCGTTCCGATCACCAAACCACCGGCCGCGCCGGCGATGGTGTACTGCGCCACCATGCGCATGCGCGCCTTGGTGTTGCCCAGCACGAAATCACGGGACACCGCCGCCTTGCCTTCAAACGCCGCCACTTCATGGGCCAGGGCTTTCACCGCGGGGCCGATGTTCACGGTGTGGCGCTCGTCGGGCTCGATAAAGTCCACCGAGGCCGTGGCATCGATTTCGTCGAACTGGGTTTCGTAGGGCAGGCGCACCGCGATAAAGCGGTAGGCCGCATCACCGCTGTTTTCCCGCAGCTCTTTTACCGCGCGCTGGGCCAGCAGGCCCGCAGTCAGGGAATCGACACCGCCGCTGATGCCCAGCACCAATGTCTTGAGCCCGGAATTGCGCAGGCAATCCTGGATAAACGCCACGCGGCGGGCAACCTCGGCCTCAAGGGCGGCCTGGTCGTTGAACGGCGCTTGGACCTTGAGTTGTTCAGCTATCTCACGCTGTACGGCTTGCATGATTCACTCCTTGCTAGAGATGGCAGGTACTTTGAACACATGACGCAAATAGGCGACGAAATTCGGATCGGTGCAGTGGGTCTTGCCCGCTTCATCGGAGATCTTCGCCACGGGCTGGCCATTGCAGGCGGTCATTTTAAGCACGATGCTCATCGGTTCCACACCTGGAATATCGCAGGTCAGGTTGGTGCCGATGCCAAAGCTCACATTGATCCGCCCGCGCAGCGCACGGAAGATTTCCAGGGCCTTGGGCAGCGACAGGCTGTCGGAGAACACCAGGGTCTTGCTCATCGGCTCGATGCCGAGCTTGTGGTAGTGGGCGATGGCTTTTTCGGCCCACTGCACCGGGTCGCCGGAGTCGTGGCGCAGGCCGTCGAACAGCTTGGCGAAGTACAGGTCGAAATCGCCGAGGAACGCATCGGTGGTGATGCAATCGGTCAGGGCGATGCCCAGCAGGCCACGGTATTCGCGGACCCAGCAATCAAGGGCGGCGATCTGGCTGTCGATCAGGCGCGGGCCGAGTTGCTGGTGGGCCATGATCCACTCGTGGGCCATGGTGCCCAGGGGTTTCATGTCCAACTCACGGGCCAGGTGCACGTTGCTGGTGCCGACAAAACGGCCCGGGAAGTCGTGCTTGAGGACGCTGACCACTTCTTCCTGCACCCGGTACGAAAAGCGTCGGCGGGTGCCGAAGTCCGCCACTTGCAGCTCGGACAATTCCTCGCTGCTGGCGTTGGCCGTGAGCCAATCGAACTTGCGGTACAGCTGCTCGCGGGCCTGCTCCAGGATCACGGTCTGGTAGCGGTAGCGGTTACGCACTTCGCTGACGATGGCCAGCATCGGCACTTCAAACAGGATCACATGCAGCCACGGCCCGCGCAGGCGGATGAACAATTCGCCGTTCTCGATACCGGTCTGCACATACCGCAGGTTGAAGCGGAACAGGCCGAGGAAGCGCAGAAAATCCGGTTTCATAAAGCTGATGCGCTCCAGGAACCCCAGTTGGTCCGGGCTTAGGCTCAGCTCGGCGAGGCGTTCGATCTGGTAGCGGATTTCCGCCAGGTACGGGCGCAGGTCTTCACTGTTACGGCAACGAAACTCCCATTCAACTTCCACGTTCGGGTAGTTGTGCAGCACCGCCTGCATCATGGTCAGCTTGTAGAAGTCGGTGTCGAGCAGGTTCTGCACGATGCGATCGGCAAACACACTCTCGCTCATAACGGGAATCTCCAGACGGGTCGGCGATGGGCGCCGGCCTTTACGCACAATTAAGGAAGGGGGCTAGTGGCGCATAGACCTGTGGGGTTTTGCCAGTGATTTTTTTGGAATGGCCACTGGCCCCATCGCAGGCAAGCCAGCTCCCACAGTTGAAATGCATTCCAATCTGTGGGAGCTGGCTTGCCTGCGATGGCGGTATTCCAGACTCTAAATAACCTGCTCCATCATCCACTTCACAAACTCCCTTACCTTCGGCACCTCCGCCGAATGCTCGGGATAAGCCAGGTAATACGCATCCTGACTCGGCATCGCATGCTGCCAAGGAATCACCAACTTGCCGTCGGCCAATTCCTCTTCCACCAAAAAGCGCGGCAGCAACGCCACACCACAACCCACCTGCGCCGCACGGATGCACATATAGAACGTATCGAACCGCGGCCCGTGGTAGCTGTGCTCGGTCTGGTAACCCTGGCTGGCGAACCAGTCGTGCCAGCCTTGCGGGCGCGAGGCATTTTGCAGCAGCACCAGTTCGCTCAGTTGCGTCGGGTCGGTAAACGGCCGCGCGGGCAGGCTGTCGGGGGCGCAGACGGGCACCAGCTCTTCGCTGAACAGCTTCAGGCTCTCGGTGCCGGGCCGTGAACCCTGGCCGAAGTAGAAGGCCATGTCGGCCTTGCCTTGCAGCAACTCATCCGGCTCCTGCTCGTTGCACAGGTCCAGGTGGATGTGTGGGTGACGCAAGCGCCAGCCCTTGAGGCGCGGCACCAGCCAGCGGGCGCCGAAGGTGTAGGGCGTGGAGACGCGCAGCACTTCGGTCTCGCCGCCGTAGGAGCGCAGGTAGTGGGTGGACATCTCCACTTGCGTGAGGATTTTTCTCACTTCCACCAGGTACAAATCCCCGGCCGGGGTCATCTGCAAACGTCGGCGTACGCGGCGAAACAACAGGTGTTGCAGCAATTCTTCCAGCTGCGCCACTTGTTTGCTCACCGCGCTCTGGGTGAGGTTCAGTTCCTCGGCGGCGCGGGTAAAGCTCAGGTGGCGGGTGGCGGCTTCGAAACATTGCAGGGCGGTGATCGAGGGCAAATGTCTTTTGTTCAGCACGGTGTGCCTCTTTTTATGCTTTGCATGAATAAACGGAATGATATCTCGCCTAATCGTCGTTTGTTGGCAAGTCTTGGGCCAGCTACAAATAAGCTCTGGATCGCCGTGCGTGCAGCGGCGCGAATTTTCGTTTGCAGATTGAAGGAGTGACCCATGGTTGCCGCATTGCTTGATCGTCTCGGGGTAAACCCGGCGCTGTACCAGTCGGGCAAACAGCCTGTGCATTCGCCGATTGATGGCAGCCGTATCGGCAGCGTGCATTGGGAAGGTGCCGCCGAGGTGGAGCAGCAGGTCAGTCGCGCCGAGCATGCATTCGACGCCTGGCGCAAAGTGCCAGCGCCGCGCCGCGGTGAGCTGGTGCGCCAATTTGGCGATGTGCTGCGCGAATACAAGGCCGACCTCGGCGAACTGGTGTCGTGGGAAGCGGGCAAGATCACCCAGGAAGGCCTGGGCGAAGTGCAGGAAATGATCGACATCTGCGACTTCGCCGTCGGCCTCTCGCGCCAGTTGTACGGCTTGACCATCGCCTCCGAGCGCCCCGGCCACCATATGCGTGAAACCTGGCACCCGCTGGGCGTGGTCGGCGTGATCAGCGCCTTCAACTTCCCGGTCGCTGTTTGGGCGTGGAACACCGCCCTGGCCCTGGTGTGCGGCAACGCGGTGATCTGGAAACCCTCGGAAAAGACCCCGCTCACCGCCCTGGCCTGCCAGGCGCTGTTCGAGCGCGTGGTGAAGAATTTCAGCGATGCACCGCCGTACCTCAGCCAAGTGATCATCGGCGGTCGCGACGCCGGTGCCGCGCTGGTGGACGACCCGCGCGTCGCCCTGATCAGCGCCACCGGCAGCACGCGCATGGGCCGCGAAGTGGCGCCGAAAGTCGCCGCGCGTTTTGCCCGCAGCATCCTTGAGCTGGGCGGCAACAACGCAATGATCCTCGGCCCCAGCGCCGACCTGGACATGGCCGTGCGCGCCATCCTGTTCAGCGCCGTCGGCACCGCCGGCCAGCGTTGCACCACCTTGCGCCGCCTGATCGCCCACGAGTCGGTCAAGGAAGAAATCGTCACCCGCCTCAAGGCCGCCTATTCCAAGGTGCGCATCGGCCACCCGCTGGAAGGCAACCTGATCGGCCCGCTGATCGACAAGCACGGCTTCGACAACATGCAGGACGCCCTGGAGCAAGCCTTGAGCGAAGGCGGTCGGGTGTTCGGTGGCAAGCGCCAGCTGGAAGACAAATTCCCCAACGCCTACTACGTGTCGCCGGCCATCGTGGAAATGCCTGAGCAAAGCGACGTGGTCTGCACCGAAACGTTCGCACCGATTCTCTACGTGGTCGGCTACACCGACTTCGCCGAAGCCCTGCGCCTGAACAACGCCGTGCCGCAAGGCCTGTCGTCGTGCATCTTCACCACCGATGTGCGCGAGGCCGAGCAGTTCATGTCGGCGGTCGGCAGTGACTGCGGGATCGCCAACGTCAATATCGGCCCGAGCGGGGCGGAAATCGGTGGTGCGTTTGGCGGTGAGAAAGAGACGGGCGGCGGGCGTGAGTCGGGTTCGGATGCGTGGCGCGGGTACATGCGTCGCCAGACCAATACCGTGAACTATTCGCTGGAATTGCCGCTGGCCCAGGGCATCACCTTCGACTGACCCCTGAAGTCGGAGTGCGATCAATGTGGGAGCTGGCTTGCCTGCGATAGCGGTGGTGCAGTCGATACCGCTATCGCAGGCAAGCCAGCTCCCACAGTTGATTGGGTTTGCAGTTCGGAAAAGTGGTGTGTTGGGTCTCATCGGAGTCTGGCAATGGCATTACGCGAAACATGTTTATGGGAACACCTCACCCCCAGCCGGCCGGATCGCGCCGCGCTCAAGGGCGAGGTCAAGGTGGATGTGTGCGTGATCGGCGCCGGCATCACCGGTTTGTCGGCGGCCATTCACTTGCTGGAACAAGGCAAAAGCGTCGCCGTGCTGGAGGCTCATCGCACCGGCCACGGCGGTTCGGGGCGCAACGTCGGGCTGGTCAATGCCGGCCTGTGGATCCCGCCGGATGACATCGAGGCCGGTTTCGGCGAAGCGGTGGGCAGCCAGCTCAACCGCATGCTGGGTGCGGCGCCGTCCCTGGTGTTCAGCCTGATCGATAAATACCACATCGATTGCCAATTGCGCCGCGAGGGCACCTTGCACATGGCGCACAACGCCCGGGGCGAGGCGGATTTGCGCAGCCGTGAAGAACAATGGAAGCGCCGTGGCGCGCCGGTGGAACTGCTCACCGGCCAGGCCTGTGAACAGGCCACCGGCACGCAGAAAATCGCCGCCGCGTTGCTCGATCGCCGCGCCGGCACCTTGAACCCGATGGCCTACACCAGTGGTCTGGCGAATGCTGCCGTTGGCCTTGGCGGGCAGTTGTTCGACCATTCCCCAGTCACCCAGCTGGAGCGCCAAGGCGCGCAGTGGTCGGTGCAAACCGCCCAAGGCTCGGTGCAGGCCGCCCAGGTGGTGATCGCTTCCAACGCCTACACCGAAGGCGAGTGGACCGAGCTGCGCCGCAACTTTTTCCCCGGCTACTACTATCAGGTCGCGTCAGCCCCGCTGACGGACGCCGCCGCCGCGCAGATCCTGCCAGGCGGCCAGGGTTCGTGGGACACGCGCCAGGTGTTGAGCAGCATCCGCCGTGATGCCGATGGCCGCCTGTTGCTCGGCAGCCTGGGCAATGGCAACCAGAAACCGGCGTGGTTCCTCAAGGCGTGGGCCGATCGGGTGCAGCAGCACTACTTCCCGTACCTCAAATCGGTGCAGTGGGAGTTCACCTGGACCGGCTGCATTGCCTTCACCCCCGACCACCTGATGCGCCTGTTCGAACCGGCGCCGGGCCTGGTGGCCGTGACGGGCTACAACGGCCGCGGCGTGACCACCGGCAGCGTGGTCGGCAAGGCGTTTGCCGACTACCTGTGTCACCAGAATCCCCAGGCGTTGCCGATTCCGTTCGCACCGATGCAGCCGCTGGCCGGGGTGGGCCTGCGCAGTTGCCTGTATGAGGCGGGATTCTCGCTGTATCACGCCGGGCAATGTCTGCGGATCGTGATCTGATCAGCGAAATACCGCTCAGAAGCCGGCATTTTCTTAGCAGGCTACTAATCTGTATTGGTGCAAGTCGTAGCAGTCACGCACTGTAAATGTGCAGTTCCGTTACGCGGGTTGTTACAGCTGTAGGAGCTGTCGTTTCCAGGCTTGGTTGCAGGTGTGACCTGCCAGGGTTGTACTTTTTCGACGCGCAGGTTGCACCTCTCGATGCTAGAGGGTTGCACGTCCTGACGAACGGCGCTGAAACACGCGCAATAACAATGACACCGTGTCTTTTTGAAGAATAAAAACCTACTGGCACGCGCTTTGCTCTGGGCTTTCAGTGAAAAGTTTGAACGCAAGTTGTAGTGCCAAAAATCAAAAATATCGGAGCACCACTCATGTCCCAGACGTTTTACAAGAAAGGTTTTCTGGCCCTCGCCGTTGCAGCGGCGCTGGGTGTTTCTACGTTTGTTCAAGCTGATGTGAAAATTGGCGTGGCGGGCCCGATGACGGGTGCCAACGCAGCTTTCGGTGAGCAGTACATGAAGGGTGCCCAAGCGGCAGCCGATACCATCAACAAGGCCGGCGGTATCAACGGCGAGAAAATCGTCCTGGTGGCCGGCGACGACGCCTGCGAGCCCAAACAGGCCGTGGCCGTGGCCAACCGCCTGGCGGACCAGGACAAAGTCATCGGCGTCGTCGGGCACTTCTGCTCGTCCAACACCATCCCGGCGTCCGAGGTCTATGACGAAGCGGGCATCATCGCAATTACCCCAGGTTCCACCAACCCACAGGTCACCGAGCGCGGCCTGGGCGCCATGTTCCGTATGTGCGGGCGTGACGACCAGCAAGGCATCGTCGCCGGCGACTACATCGTCGACGTGCTCAAGGGCAAGAAAGTCGCGGTCATCAACGACAAGGACACCTACGGCAAAGGCCTGGCTGACGCCACCGCTGCCCAGTTGACCAAGCGCGGCGTCACGCCGGTGCTGCAAGAAGGCCTGACCCGTGGTGAGAAAGACTTCAGTGCGCTCGTCACCAAAATCCGTTCCCTGGGCGCCGACGTCGTGTACTTCGGCGGCCTGCACCCGGAAGCCGGTCCGCTGGTTCGCCAGATCCGTGAAGCCGGTCTGAAAGACGTCAAGTTCATGTCCGACGATGGCGTCGTGACCGACGAACTGGTGGCCACCGCTGGCGGCGCGCAATACGTCGACGGCGTGTACATGACCTTCGGCGCCGACCCGCGCCTGCTGCCAGACAGCAAGGCCGTGGTGGAAGAGTTCCGCAAAAACGGCACCGAGCCAGAAGGCTACACCCTGTACGCCTACGCGTCGGTCCAGGCCCTGGCTGCCGGTTTCAACGGCGCCAAGTCCAACAAGGGCGAAGATGCGGCCAAGTGGCTGAAAGCCAACCCTGTCCAGACCGTAATGGGCAAGAAGGAATGGGACGGCAAGGGCGACCTGAAAATCTCCGACTACGTGGTTTACCAATGGGACAAAGACGGTAAATACCATCAGCTGGACAAGCAGAAATAAGCGTAAACACGATCAGTAGGGCACCACAAATCCCCTGTGGGAGCCGGGCTTGCCCGCGATGACGGACTGGCAGTCAACACTGTGTTGAATGTGCAACCGCTATCGCCGGCAAGCCAGCTCCCACAGGGGACCGGGGTTGCCAGTGCAATCGCGTCCAGCAACAAATCTGTCTTTTCCTCCAGAAGCGCCGCACACCCACAGGTGTGCAGGTGCTCACCGCGTGAGATTGCGTTATGGATGGTATTTTCCTGCAGCAACTGGTCAACGGCCTAACCCTCGGGTCGGTCTACGGCCTGATCGCCATCGGCTACACAATGGTCTATGGCATCATCGGCATGATCAACTTCGCCCACGGCGAGGTTTATATGATTTCCGCTTACCTCGCGGCGATCACCCTGGCCCTGCTTGCCTACTTCGGCATTGAATCCTTCCCGCTGCTCATTCTCGGCACCTTGATCTTCACCGTGGTCGTCACCGGCGTGTACGGTTGGGTCATCGAGCGTGTCGCCTACAAACCCCTGCGCAACTCCACCCGACTCGCGCCGCTGATCAGCGCCATCGGCATCTCGCTGATCCTGCAGAACTACGCCCAGATCGCCCAGGGCGCCAAGCAACAAGGCATTCCCACCCTGCTGGCCGGGGCCTGGCGTGTCGATATCGGCACCGGCTTCGTGCAACTGACGTACACCAAGGTGTTCATCCTGGTCGCTGCCTTTGCGGGCATGGCCCTGCTGACCTACGTGATCAAATACACCAAGCTCGGCCGCATGTGCCGCGCCACCCAGCAAGACCGCAAGATGGCCTCCATCCTCGGCATCAACACCGACCGCGTGATCTCCTACGTGTTTGTCATCGGTGCCGCCATGGCCGCCCTCGCCGGTGTGCTCATCACCCTCAACTACGGCACCTTCGACTTCTACGCCGGCTTCATCATCGGTATCAAGGCGTTTACCGCGGCGGTCCTCGGCGGCATCGGCTCCCTGCCTGGGGCGATGCTCGGCGGGATCATCCTCGGCATCTCCGAGTCGCTGTTCGCAGGGTTGATCAACTCTGACTACAAAGACGTGTTCAGTTTCTCCCTGCTGGTGGTGATTCTGATTTTCCGTCCCCAGGGCCTGCTGGGTCGCCCACTCGTGGCTAAGGTGTAAACATGTCTGCTGCCAAACCCATCGATATCAAGAAAAGTATGGTCGATACGATTCTCGCCGGGCTTATTTCCCTGGTCGTGTTCGGTCCGATCGTCGGCGTCGTCCTCG
Organism: Pseudomonas sp. FP453; assembly: GCF_030687495.1. Lineage (NCBI taxonomy): Bacteria > Pseudomonadati > Pseudomonadota > Gammaproteobacteria > Pseudomonadales > Pseudomonadaceae > Pseudomonas > Pseudomonas sp. FP453. The sequence goes on from NZ_CP117435.1 coordinate 663,831, forward strand.
ACGGCTACAGCTTCAACCTGGAACCGGCCCGCGTGGCCACGCTGGTCGCCATCGTCATGGTCGGCCGCTTTGCCCTGAGCCTGTTCCTGCAAACCCCCAAGGGCCTGAAGATCCTGCAGGGCTTCGAAAGCAGCGGCTCCGGTGTGCATGTGCTGGCGCCGGACTACAAGTCGCGGCTGCGCTGGATCATCCCGGCGCTGATCGTGATCGCCATCGTGTTCCCGATCTTCGCCAACAAGTACCTGCTCACCGTGGTCATCCTCGGCTTGATCTACGTGCTGCTGGGCCTGGGCCTGAACATCGTGGTCGGCCTCGCCGGCCTGCTCGACCTGGGCTACGTGGCGTTCTACGCCATCGGTGCCTACGGCCTGGCCCTGGGTTATCAATACCTCGGCCTCGGTTTCTGGACGGTGCTGCCCTTGGCGGCCATCGCGGCGGCGTTGGCGGGATGCATACTCGGCTTCCCGGTGTTGCGCATGCACGGTGACTACCTGGCCATCGTGACCCTGGGCTTCGGTGAAATCATCCGCCTGGTGCTGAACAACTGGCTGTCGTTTACCGGCGGGCCGAACGGCATGCCGGTGCCATCACCCACCTTCCTCGGCCTGGAATTCGGGCGCAAGGCGAAGGAGGGCGGGATCCCGTTCCACGAGTTCTTCGGCATCGATTACAACCCCAACATCAAGTTCATGTTCATCTACATCGTGCTGTTCCTGGTGGTGCTGGCCGTGCTGTACATCAAGCACCGCCTGACCCGCATGCCGGTCGGCCGCGCCTGGGAAGCCTTGCGCGAAGATGAGATCGCCTGCCGTTCCATGGGCCTGAACCACGTGCTGGTCAAGCTCTCGGCGTTCACCATCGGCGCTTCAACCGCCGGCCTGGCCGGGGTGTTTTTTGCCAGTTACCAGGGTTTCGTCAACCCGTCGTCGTTCACCTTCTTCGAGTCGGCGCTGATCCTCGCCATCGTGGTGCTGGGCGGCATGGGCTCGACGGTGGGCGTGGTGATCGCGGCGTTCGTGTTGACCGTCGCGCCGGAACTGCTGCGCAGCTTCTCCGAATACCGTGTGCTGCTGTTTGGCGTGCTGATGGTGGTAATGATGATCTGGCGACCACGCGGCTTGATCCGCATCAGCCGTACCGGTGTGACACCACGCAAGGGGGTAGCGCCATGAGCAAGGAAGTCGTCCTTTCCGTGGAACACCTGATGATGCACTTCGGTGGCATCAAGGCCTTGAGCGATGTGAGCCTCAAGGTCGAACGCAACTCGATCTTCGCCCTGATCGGCCCCAACGGCGCCGGCAAGACCACGGTGTTCAACTGCCTCACCGGCTTCTACAAAGCCAGCGGCGGCAAGATCAACCTCAACGTGCGCGGCAAGCAGACCGACGTGATCCAACTGCTCGGCGAGCGCTTCCAGCCCACCGACTTTGTCTCGCCGAAAAGCTTCCTCAGCCGGGTGTACTACAAGATGTTCGGCGGTACCCATTTGGTGAACCGCGCCGGTTTGGCCCGGACCTTCCAGAACATTCGCCTGTTCAAGGAAATGTCGGTGGTGGAAAACCTGCTGGTGGCCCAGCACATGTGGGTCAACCGCAACATGCTCGCGGGCATCCTCAACACCAAGGGCTACCGCAAGGCCGAAAGCGACGCCCTCGACCACGCCTTCTACTGGCTGGAAGTGGTGGACCTGGTGGACTGCGCCAACCGCCTCGCTGGCGAACTCTCCTACGGCCAGCAGCGCCGCCTGGAAATCGCCCGGGCCATGTGCACGCGGCCGCAGATCATCTGCCTGGACGAACCGGCGGCGGGCCTCAACCCCCAGGAAACCGAAGCCCTCAGTGCGATGATTCGCCTGCTGCGCGACGAACACGACCTGACGGTGGTGCTGATTGAACATGACATGGGCATGGTAATGAGTATTTCCGACCACATCGTGGTGCTCGACCACGGCAACGTGATCGCCGAAGGCGGCCCGGAGGCGATCCGCAACGACCCGAAAGTGATTGCCGCCTACCTCGGCGCCGACGAAGAGGAGCTGGTATGAGTGCACCTATCCTCGAAATGAAGGACCTGGACGTGTTCTACGGCCCGATCCAGGCCCTGAAAAAAGTCTCGCTGCACATCAACGAAGGCGAAACCGTCAGCCTGATCGGCTCCAACGGTGCGGGCAAATCCACACTGCTGATGTCGATCTTCGGCCAGCCACGGGCCGAGTCGGGGCAGATTCTGTACAACGGCGTCGACATTACCCACAAGTCGTCCCACTACATCGCCTCCAACGGCATCGCGCAGTCGCCGGAAGGGCGGCGGGTGTTCCCCGACATGACCGTCGAGGAAAACCTGCTGATGGGCACCATCCCCATCGGTGACAAGTTCGCCAGCGAAGACATGCAGCGCATGTTCGAGCTGTTCCCTCGGCTCAAGGAGCGGCGTAACCAGCGGGCCATGACCATGTCCGGTGGCGAGCAGCAAATGCTCGCCATCGCTCGCGCGCTGATGAGCCGGCCCAAGCTGTTGCTGCTGGACGAACCGAGCCTGGGGCTGGCGCCGATTGTGGTGAAGCAGATCTTCTCGACGTTGCGGGAGCTGGCGTCTACGGGGATGACCATCTTCCTGGTGGAGCAGAACGCCAACCATGCGCTGCGCTTGTCGGATAGGGCGTATGTGATGGTCAACGGCGAGATCCGCCTCACCGGCACCGGTAAAGAGCTGCTGGTGAACGAGGAAGTGCGCAACGCCTACCTCGGCGGGCACTGACCTAAAGCTTGACGCAATCCCCCCTGTGGGAGCTGGCTTTGTGTGGGAGCTGGCTTGCCTGCGATGCAGACACCTCGGTCTATCTGACAAACCGAGGCGATGCTATCGCAGGCAAGCCAGCTCCCACAAAGAGCAGCTCCCACATTTGTTTTGCGGTGTTCATAAGGCCGATACCAAATTGTGGAAAACAAATCCAGCCACCCTCCAAAGCGCGACATATAGCCGCCGCAAATCCCTGTTTTGTCACAGTTTTGACTTGTCCCCATCCACTGTGGAACCGGCTGTGGGTAACGTGGTAGTACTCTGCTGGAGGCCTTTAAAACCGTGGCTTGTAGCGGGCTGATCGTTTTTTGATCAGTGGTTTTTTGGCGACCGGCCAAGGGGTTTGTCAACCTGTTTAAAGACACAGGTATATGACCGATTTATGTCCACTCAGCCTGTGGATAAGTCTGTGACTAAACTCTGGAAAGACCTCCGCAGAGGCCGGAATGACTGGCCTGGAGCCATCGTTGTGATTTTCTTCCAGGCGATGGGCCTACATACGGCCCCGCCAAGGTCAAGCAAAAAACTTTCTAAAATCGCCTGCAAGCCCCGCATACAGCGGGCTGGGGTATTTTGCACTTGCCCCCAAAGACTGTGGGCGCAGTTGTGGATAACCTGCGCGCACATGGCTGCAGGCCACGTTCTGTAAGGCTTTGTGACGTATGGTTAAAAACTGATCAGTTGTACATGAAGTTCTGTGCATAGCGGTTGCCGCAACCGCGTCGTACGGGCATTCTGCTGGCTGATTTTTTTCCGATGCCCGCAAGGAGAACACCATGTCCAACACGCTGTTTATTACTGGCGCAACCTCAGGTTTCGGCGAAGCCTGCGCCCGTCGTTTTGCCGAAGCCGGCTGGAAACTGGTGCTCACCGGTCGTCGTGCCGAGCGCTTGAATGCGCTGGTCGAAGAGCTTTCCAAGCAGACCGAAGTGCACGGCCTGGTGGTGGACGTGCGTGACCGCAAGGGCATGGAAGAGGCAATCGCCAACCTGCCGCCATCGTTCGCGAAGCTGCGCGGGCTGATCAACAACGCGGGCCTGGCCGTCGGTACCGACCCAGCACCCAAGTGCAGCCTCGACGATTGGGAAACCATGGTCGATACCAATATCAAGGGCCTGCTGACCACCACCAGCCTGCTGCTGCCGCGCCTGATCGCCCACGGTCGTGGCGCCGGGATCATCAACCTGGGCTCCATCGCCGGTAACTATCCGTACCCGGGCAGTCATGTGTATGGCGGTTCCAAGGCGTTCGTGAAGCAGTTCTCGCTGAACCTGCGCTGCGACCTGCAAGGCACCGGCGTACGGGTGACCAACATCGAGCCGGGCCTGTGTGAGAGCGAGTTCTCGCTGGTGCGCTTTGGCGGCGACCAGGCGCGTTATGACGCCACCTATGCCGGCGCCGAGCCGATCCAGCCGCAGGACATTGCCGATACGATCTTCTGGGTCATGAACACCCCGGCGCATGTGAACATCAACCGCCTGGAACTGATGCCGGTGAGTCAGACCTGGGCTGGGTTTGCCATTGAGCGCGGGGCCAAGTAAGGCTTCAGACCGCGCCGCGCCGATCGCAGGCAAGCCAGCTCCCACACCAAGGATGTAGGCGGTCAAAATGTGGGAGCGGGCTTGCCCGCGATGGCGGCAAATCGGTCAAAACAGGCCATAAGGTACACTCCCCTCCTGAGAACCCCACCGCACCCAGCGGTTTCAAGGTTTTGACGGGAGGAAATGTGAGTAACCGAGGTGAGCAGGCACTGCTCAAACAATCGACCATCCTGATGTTCGCAGTCGCGATCGCCGGGATTGTCACGGGTGTGATATCCGGCGCCCAATCCATTCTGTTCGACGGCTTTTTCTCGCTGATCGCCACCGCCATCAAGGTGTTGATGCTGATCACGGCCAAGCTGATCGCCAAGAAAAGCAACGAACGCTTCCAGTTCGGCTACTGGCACTTGGAGCCCATGGTGCTGTTGATCGAAGGCAGCTTCCTGTTGCTGATCGCCATCTATGCGTTCCTCAACGGCGTGTTCGGCATTATCAATGGTGGGCGCGAGATCGAGTTGGGGCTGGTGATCATTTATGCGGCGGTGTTTACCGTCGTCGAATTTGCCTACTTCTTCTACGTGCGTTATCGCAATCGCACGCTCAAGTCCTCGCTGATCCAGTTCGACAACATCAGCTGGCTGGTGGACGCCATGCTCTCGGTCGGCTTGCTGATCAGCTTTCTCTCCGCGCTGTTGCTCAAGTCCCAGGGCTATGGCGAGTGGGCGGTGTACGTCGACCCGTTGATCCTGATCCTGCTGGCCCTGAGCATGCTGGCGCCGGCGTTCAAGATCCTGCGCCCGGCGTTGCGCGAGGTGCTGGGGATTGCCCCGGACCAGTTGGACGACAAGGTGCGCGAAGTGATGGACGCGGCCCAGGCCAAACATGGTTTCGACGACTACGTGTCCTACGTGCAAAAACACGGGCGGGCGCGGTTTATCGAGATTCATGTGGTGTTGCCGGCGGATTACCCGGTGGATAACGTCGCGACCCTCGACGGGCTGCGCGAAGAGATATCCACAGGGCTGGGCAAAGCGGATGCGGCGCGGTGGTTGACCATCAGTTTTACAGGGGATCGCAAGTGGATTGCGTGAGGTCTGTTAAGCCGAGGTGAGGCTATCGCAGGCAAGCCAGCTCCCACATTTGAATGTATTCACAAATCAAACTGTGGGAGCTGGCTTGCCTGCGATAGGGCCCTGAACGTCAGCCCAAATGCTGGATCAGCCCCTGATAGCAAGTCGCCAAGTGATAAGGCGTAGTCGACGGCATATCCCACCGACTCACCACACCCTGGGCATCCAGGCATTCATTCCAGCCTTTGCCATGCAAAAAATGCTGTTGCAGCGCCAGCAACTGACGCTGCAACACCGCCTCGCTGCCCGGCCGCAAGGTCAGCGCCCGCAGGTATTCCGCCTGGGCCCAGATGCGCTGGGTGCCATCGCGCACGCTGCCATCCAGCGCCAACATGCCGCTGACCGCACCGCTCGACTTATCCACACCCTTTTGCTCGGCGTAGGCAAAGGCCCGCGTCAACGAAGCGTGCAACGGCGTGCCGCGTAGGACGTCGGAAGATTCCAGCAAAAAGAACCATTCGAACTGGTGCCCCGGCTCAAACCAGTTATCCACAGCGCCCAGCGGTTTTTCCATCATCACGCCGTGCTGGCGGTCGATGAAGCGCTGCTGCATGGCCGTCGCCAAGCCCAGCAGTGCCGTTTGTACGTCGGCGTCTTCACGCACGGCGAGGGTGGCCAGGAAGCCTTCGGCCAGGTGCATCAGCGGGTTTTGCAGCGGGCCGGACTTGAGGGGCGACCAGTTGCGTTCCAGCACGGCTTCATACAGGCCGTCGCCTGTGGCAAAACGCTCGGCGACCACTGCCAGGGCGGCGTTGAGTACCGACTCCACCAACGGCTCGCGCACCTTGGCCCAGTAGTGGGCGCAGGCGAAAATGATGAAGGCGTGGGTGTAGAGATCCTTGCGCTTGTCCAGCGCCTGGCCGGCCGGGTCGATGCTGTAGAACCAGCCGCCGTGCTCGGCATCGTGGAAGTGCCGTTGCAGGGAACGGAACAACGCCGCTGCGCGCTCTTCGGCAAACGCCGCGCCGGGTTCGCCGATCAGGCTGGCGAACAGGTACAACTGTCGGGCACAGGCCATGGCGCGGTAGCGTTGCGGGGGCAGCGGGTGGTGATTGGCGTCCAGCGCCTCATAGGGCAACGCCAGCTCGGCATTCCAGCCAGGGCCCTGCCAGAGCGGCACGATCAGGGTGTGGAAGTGCGTGAGCACGGCGTTCAGGGTGGAGCTTGGAGCGGTGGGCATTGGCTGGCGTCGTCACGGCAGGGGTGTAGGCGCGCATGGTAGCAGGCTTGGGTTCTGTGGTGTCTGTGGGACCGCTATCGCAGGCAAGCCAGCTCCCACATTTGATTGGGTTCGCAGATCAAAATGTGGGAGCTGGCTTGCCTGCGATGAGGCCCGCACACATGCAACAAAGCTCAGCCCGCGAGCAACCAAACCCCAGTCGCCGCCGAAGCTGCCCCGGCAATCCGCACCAACGGCGCCGCCGCCGCTGGCAGGAAACGCACCACCGCATAACCGGCCGCGTGCAACACCGCCGTCGCGCCGACAAAACCGGCCGCATACGCCCACGGACTGGACATGTCCGGCAGCTCCAGCCCATGGGCCACACCGTGGAACAACGCGAACAACGCCGTCGCACCGACCGCCACGAACAACGGCGGCCGCACCGCCAGCGCCACCGCCAGGCCCAGCGCCAGCACTGACGCGGCAATCCCGCTTTCCATCGCGGGCAATTGCATCCCTTCAAAGCCCAGCACGCCACCGATCAACATGGTGCCGACAAACGTACACGGCAACGCCCAGCGCGCCGCGCCTTTCTGTTGTGCGGCCCACAGGCCGACCGCCAGCATCGCCAGCAAATGGTCGATACCGCCCAGCGGGTGGCTGATCCCGGCGATCAAGCCGTTATCGCCATGGCCCGGGTGGGCAAACGCGAGGGCCGGGGCCAGCAGCAACGCGGCGGCGGTGAAGAGTTTCTTGAGGCTCATGGACAGGTTCCTTATGGGTTGATCAGGCGGCGTTCAGCAGGCCTTGGCGTTCGATAAAGGCGACGATTTCTTCCAGGCCTACCCCGGTTTTCTGGTTGCTGAACACAAAGGGCTTGCCGTTGCGCATGCGCGTGGTGTCGCTGTTCATCAATTCCAGCGAAGCGCCGACCAGCGGCGCCAGGTCGATCTTGTTGATCACCAGCAAGTCGGATTTGCAGATGCCCGGCCCGCCCTTGCGTGGCAGCTTGTCGCCGGCGGACACATCGATCACATAGATGGTCAGGTCCGACAGCTCCGGGCTGAACGTCGCCGAGAGGTTGTCGCCACCGGACTCCACCAGGATCAGGTCCAGGCCGGGGAAGCGACGGTTGAGCTGGTCCACCGCTTCAAGGTTGATCGACGCGTCTTCGCGGATCGCCGTGTGCGGGCAGCCGCCGGTTTCCACGCCGATGATGCGTTCGGGCGCCAGCGCCTGGTTGCGCACCAGGAAGTCGGCGTCTTCGCGGGTGTAGATATCGTTGGTGACCACGGCCAGGTTGTAGCGGTCGCGCAGGGCGAGGCACAGGGCCAGGGTCAGGGCGGTCTTGCCGGAGCCCACTGGGCCGCCGATGCCGACGCGCAAAGGTTGTGTATTCATGGGGTGGTTCTCCTAGGAACGGAACAGGCGGCTGTACTGGCGCTCATGGGCCATGCACGCCAGGGACAGGCCGAACGCGGCGCTGCCGAAATGGTTGGGGTCGATCCGCGCGGCGTCCTGCTGGGCTTGTTGCAGCAACGGCAGCAGCTCGCTGGTCAGGCGCTGGGCGGCTTGCTGGCCCAGGGGCAGGGTTTTCATCAGCACGGCCAACTGGTTTTCCAGCCAGCTCCACAGCCAGGCGGCAAGGGCGTCGGCGGGGTTGATGGTCCAGGCACGGGCGGCCAGGGCCCAGCCCAGGGCAAGGTGAGGTTCGCCGCGTTGTTCAAGAAAGCTGCGCGCAGCGTCGTCCAGTTCAGGCAAACCATTGAGCAACTGTTGCAGGGAGTAGCCCATCTGCCGGCTCTCTTGGTACAGCTCGCGGGTCTCACGGCTGGCGCGGTGCTCTTCACACAGCTTGGCCAGCTGCGGCCAATCCTGTTCAGCGGCGGCGCGGCAATGGGCGAGCAGCAGCGGTGCTTCAAAGCGCGCGAGGTTGAGCAACAACTGATCGCTGATCCAGCGGCGGGCACTGGTGGCATCACTGACGCGGCCGTTCTCCACGGCCATTTCCAGGCCCTGGGAATAGCTGTAGCCGCCAATCGGCAATTGCGGACTGGCCAGACGCAACAGCGCCCAGGCTGGGTTCATAGACGCACGCCGAACTGGTGCAGCTTGGGCGGGTAATTGAAGTCTTCGTCGCCATGGCGCGAATGGTGATGGCCACCGCCATAGGCGCCGTGTTCCGGCTGGAACGGCGCTTCGAGGGTTTCGGTGGTGGCGCCCAGTTGATCGAGCATGGCCTTGAGCACGTAGTCATCGAGCAGGCGCAGCCAGCCATCCCCTACTTGCAGGGCGACGTGGCGATTGCCCAGGTGATAGGCGGCACGGGTCAATTCAAAGGCGCTAGGGCAGGTGACGTGCAGCAGTTGTTCAGGGCGTGCGCAGACGCGTACGACGCGTCCGTCTTCGGCCTGTAGGAATTCGCCATCGTGCAGCGGTGGCTGGCCACGTTCCAGGAACAGGCCGACATCTTCACCGTCGGCACTGAAACAGCGCAGGCGGCTTTTGCTGCGGGCTTCGAAATTCAGCAGCAGCTCGGCAGCCCAGAGGGCTTGGGGGGCGATTCGGCGGTGGATCACCAGCATCAGAAGGTTTCCAGCAATGAGCGATGCAGGTGCTAGAGCAAGGGCCTTGCCAATCTCTGCGCAGAGTAGGAATAGCCCGTAGGTAGGCGCTATGACGCCACCAAATGGGGCGTAGGAAAAATTTCTTGCCGCTTCAGAATGGTGCTCGACGGGGTTGTGTGCACATGGTTGGGGCGTTTTTAGGATTTATCCTACGCGGCTTGGAGATTCGCCGTTCATGGCGCTTCGTGATGAGAATTTAGGATTCGCGCCGTGTTTAATTTGCCGCGACGCTTATCATGCTCAAGTCATTTTTTTGTCTAGTCATCATCGGGCTGTCTTTCTCCATCTCCTCGGCTTCGGCCAATTTGCAGCCCCATCCCACCTTCGCCCCGACGGCCATCAACGGAGTGGTAGACCGCGCCCATGAACTGCTGGGCACGCCTTACAAATTCGGGGGCACCTCGGTGCAGCAAGGGTTCGATTGCAGCAGCTTTCTGGTCTACCTGTTCAAGACCGAGGCGAATATCCAGATTCCACGCACCACGGCGGCGATGCACCGTTCAAGTGCCGCCACCATCGCGCGCAATGCGCTGAAGCCGGGTGACGCCGTGTTCTTCAAGGGCAATGGGCGGGGGCAGGTCAGTCATGTGGGGCTGTACATCGGCGAAGGCAAATTCATCCATTCGCCGCGCACCGGCAAAAGCATCCGTATCGATTCGCTGAGCAACAGCTACTGGAACAAGCACTACACCACGGCCAAGCGCTTTCACTCGGCGGGCTGACCGGCTTACTCAGTGCTGCCCAGCCCCTGCCAATGCTTGAGGCCGATAAAGATAAAGCGCAGTTGCTGGGTGATTTTCGCCTGAGGCGTGAGGTGCGCAGGCAGGGCCTGGGCGGGCGGGTCGATGATGTCGGGCAGGGTGGCGAACACACTTTTGACGATCAGGTCGGCCATCACATGCAAACCTTCGCCGTCCAAGTGTTGCAGCTTGGGCATCAGTGTGAGGTCGGCCGCGAGGTCACGGGTGATGTCTTCGCGCAAGGCGCCGATGGCCTGGCGTACGGCCAGGCAGCCGCCGTATTGCTCACGGGCGAGGAACAGGAACTGCGAACGGTTGGCCGACACCACATCGAGAAAGATGCGCACGGACGCGTCGATAATGCCGCCCATCACGAATTCGTTGTGGCGCACCAGGCGAATGGTGGCGCGGAAGGTCTGGCCGACCTCGCTGACCAGCACCAGCCCAAGCTGATCCATGTCGGCAAAGTGGCGATAGAAACCGGTGGGCACGATGCCGGCCGTCTTGGCCACTTCGCGCAGGCTCAGGCTGCCAAACCCACGGCCACACTCCATCAGATGGCGGGCTGCGTCCATCAGGGCGAGGCGGGTCTGTTGCTTCTGTTCGGCGCGGGGCAGCATGGTGGGCGGGCTTTGTCGGCAAGTTCAGCGACGCACTCTAGCAAAACCGCTTCATCGGCGTCGAACTTGCGCGGGGTGGGGCGTGACGCGGTCTACAGCAAAGCAAAAGCCCGATCGACGGATCGGGCTTTTTTATGGGCCACCACAGGCTTAGCTCTGGGCTTCGTGCAGTTCTTTCAGGCGATCAGCGCCGCCTTCAGCAACACCTTCGGTGTACGCGCGTTTGTTGGCTTGTTCAGCGCCACCTTCGACCAGGCCTTTCTGTTCCAGGCGATCACGGCCACCTTCAGCAACACCTTCGGTGTAAGCGCGTTTGTTGGCTTGCTCGGCGCCACCTTCAACCAGGCCTTTCTCTTCCAGGCGGTTGCGGCCGTTTTCAGCGACAGCGCCTTTGGCGTAGTCGCGGTTTTCTTCTTCTTGCGAACCGCTGCGGGCCAGGGTCTGGCTGGACTGCACGGCTTGAGCCTTGTTCTGTGGGGTCGCTTGTTCGGCGGCTGGCAGGGCAAAAGCGCTGGAAGCCAGGACGGACAGCAGGACGGTAGCGAGTACTTGGCGTTTCATGATGGGTTGCTCCTTGGGAGGGCGATAAAGTGGGTACAGGGCTAATGCTACTCTCGATAAGTCGATATAAAAGTTCATAAACACAATGGTAATAATCAACAGAATTGATTGTTCTCGGCGGAGGCTCTAACTCGCACCTCTCAAGCCCGCGGTTTTGCACCGGGGTGGGTATTTTCGACACGCGCGCGGGTAACAATGGTGCGTCGTCGTAGGGGGAATCTGTCGAGGTGGTCAGAAAAACGGGTTTTTCCCGGCAAATGCGCGATTGGGTTAAACCCCCGCGCGGATTGCCAGTCGTAGTCCTATAAGCTGTCTTAAAAGGCTGTCACTCAGCCGGTCGTATTCAGGAGTCCTGTGCAATGACGCGCACGCGCAAAATCGTCGCTTGGAGCTGTGCCAGCTTCGTTCTATTAATCGCCGTGGTGGTGTTGGTGTTGGCGTTCTTCGACTGGAATCGCATCAAGCCGCAGATCAATGCCAAGGTCTCCGAAGAGTTGCATCGCCCGTTTGCCATCAACGGCAACCTGGCGGTGGTGTGGGCGCGTGAACCCGATGAAGGCGGTTGGCGTGCCTGGGTGCCATGGCCCCATGTGATTGCCGAGGACCTGAGCCTGGGCAACCCCGACTGGTCGAAAAAACCGCAGATGGTCACCCTGAAAAAGGTCGAGCTGCGCATCTCGCCCCTGGCCTTGCTGGTACAGCGCGTGGTGATCCCGCGTATCGACTTGACGGAACCGAGCGCCGAATTGCAGCGCCTCGCCGACGGCCGCGCCAACTGGACCTTCAAGTTCGACCCCAAGGACCCGAACGCCGAACCGTCCAACTGGGTGGTCGACATCGGTGCCATCGGCTTCGACAAAGGCCATGTGACCCTCGACGACCAAACCCTCAAGACCCAGCTCGATGTGATCATCGACCCCCTGGGCAAACCGATCCCGTTCGGCGAAATCGTCGGCGACGCGGATGCCAAGAAAGCCCTGGAAAAAGGCGCGGCGCCGCAAGACTATGCCTTCGCCCTCAAGGTCAAAGGCCAGTACCACGGACAGAAACTCGACGGCAGCGGCAAGATCGGCGGCCTGCTCGCCCTGCAGGACGCGGCCAGGCCGTTCCCGCTGCAAGCCCAGGTCAAGATCGCCGATACCAGTATCGCTCTCGCCGGCACCCTGACCGACCCGCTCAACCTCGGCGCCCTCGACCTGCGCCTGAAACTCGCCGGCTCAAGCCTCGGCAACCTGTACCCACTGACCGGCGTGACCCTGCCGGACTCGCCGGCCTATGCCACCGACGGCCACCTGATCGCCAAGCTGCACGAAGCCAGCGGCGCGTCATTCACCTATGAAAACTTCAACGGCAAGATCGGCAACAGCGATATCCATGGCAACCTCGCCTATGTCGCCAGCCAGCCACGGCCCAAGCTCAGCGGCGCGCTGGTGTCCAACCAACTGCTGATGACCGACCTCGCGCCCTTGATCGGCGCCGACTCCAACGCCAAGCAAAAGGCCCGTGGCGGTGAAAGCAAACAACCGGCGACCAAGGTGCTGCCGGTGGAAGAGTTCCGCACCGAACGCTGGCGCGACATGGACGCCGACGTGGAATTCACCGGCAAACGCATCGTGCACAGCGCCGAACTGCCCTTCACCGACCTCTACACCCACCTGGTGCTCAACGACGGCCAATTGAGCCTCGAACCCCTGCGCTTCGGCGTGGCGGGCGGCAAGCTCGACGCGCAGATCCGTCTGAACGGCCGCATCACGCCCATGGAAGGCCGCGCCAAACTCACCGCGCGCAACTTCAAGCTCAAGCAGCTGTTCCCGACCTTCGAACCGATGAAAACCAGCTTCGGCGAACTCAATGGCGACGCCGACATTGCCGGGCGCGGTAATTCCGTGGCGGCGCTGCTGGGCAGCTCCAATGGTGACCTGAAGATGCTGATCAACGACGGCGCCATCAGCCGTGGCCTGATGGAAATCGCCGGGCTCAACGTCGGCAACTACGTGGTGGGTCGCCTGTTTGGCGACAAGGAAGTGAAGATCAACTGCGCGGCCGCCGACTTCGGCATCAAGACCGGCCTGGCCACGACCCGCCTGTTTGTGTTCGATACCGAGAACGCCATCATCTACATCGACGGCACCGCGAACATGGCCACCGAGCAACTGGACCTGACCATCACCCCGGAATCGAAAGGCTTTCGCCTGTTCTCCCTGCGTTCACCGTTGTACGTCAATGGCCCGTTCATCAAGCCCAACGCCGGCGTGAAAGCGGTACCGCTGATGCTGCGTGGTGCGGGCATGGTCGCGCTGGGGGTGATCGTCGGCCCGGCAGCGGGCTTGCTGGCGTTGATCGCGCCGAGCGGCGACGTGCCGAACCAGTGCGCGCCGTTGTTGCAGCAGATGAAAGAAGGCAAAGCCCCGAAAACGGTGAAGGGTTAGACTCCAGCAGGAATGAACGTCTCCTGATTTGCGCAGGGGATACCAATCTGAAGGGCAGGATTACCTTTATAGGGGGTGCCGTCCTGATTGATTGAGTAGAAGACTTCATGCAGGTACTGCTTGCCGTTCAGGACGAAACAACGGAAGGAGGCATGGGTGGGAAATGCGTTCCTCAACTGGGCGAACGCCACGCTGCTGCCGATCCACTTATTGAACATGGGCTCGAGGTACATCACGGATTTGCGGAGTCTGACGATTTCATTGAAATAGTCACTTTCTGTTTGGCCTGAGCAGGTTCCGTGTTTTTTCCATTCATATCTGAACATCCCTTGCGGGGCTACAGTGACTAGCTGAGCGATGGCGGGGGTGTTGGCAATCTGTTCTAGCTTGTCGTCGCTGATATCGCAGGCAGTGGTTGATTGGCAGCTGGGGGCGGTGTTGCAAGAGGCGGGGTGACGGTTGGTTTTCTGCCCCATGCTGTCGTTGTAGGGCCATATGCCGTGTGTGAGAAACTTTTGTGGCGGTTTATCGCAGCCTGTCGTTTCGGGTTTCAACTTGCAGAAACTTGGCTGCCAGGTCACCGCGTAGACCCAGTATTTGAACCCCTCGCTGCTAGGGGTGATTTCTTCGTTGGCATCCAGGGCCTGGGCACCGTGGCTTATCAGCAGCGTGGCCAAGGCCGTTGCAACGAACCGGATACTCTTCATGAGCGGTTACCCCACATTCGTTCGGCCAACGGTATTGTTGGCGAATGCTGGGATCACTGATTACCCCCTTTGCGATGGGGAATCTACTGTCAACACTAACAGGTGGGAACGATCAAAAATGTGGGAGCTGGCTTGCCCGCGATAGCGGTGAGTCAGTCACTGAAGATGTCGACTGAAACACCGCTATCGCGGGCAAGCCAGCTCCCACATTGCTATGCGTTGTTGCTTAGAGGCCTTGCAGAATGTCCGCCATGTCGTCGGCGTGTTCTTCTTCCTGGGCCAGGATGTCTTCGAAGATCCGGCGTGTGGTCGGGTCTTTGTCGCCGATGTACTGGATGATCTCGCGATAGCTGTCCACCGCGATCCGCTCCGCCACCAGGTCTTCGTAGACCATTTCCTTCAAGTTCTTGCCGGCCACGTACTGCGCGTGGGAGTTCTTCGACAGCAGGTCGGGGTTGAACTCCGGCTCGCCGCCCAGCTGCACGATGCGCTCGGCGAGTTTGTCGGCGTGCTCGGCCTCTTGGGTGGCATGCTCCAGGAACTCGTCAGCCGCGACGGATGCCTTGAGGCCGCTGGCCATGAAGTAGTGACGCTTGTAGCGCAGCACGCACACCAGTTCAGTGGCCAGCGACTCGTTGAGCAAGCGGATGATTTCTGTGCGGTCGGCGTCATAGCCTTCGGTCACCGCGCCGTTTTCGACGTTCTTGCGGGCGCGGCTGCGCAGGGTGGCAACGTCGGTCAGTTGAGCTTCAGTCATCTCGATCTCCTGGGGCTAATCCGGTTTTGCGCCACGCTCTGCTGGCGTGATCGCTCAACGTTGTGAGTGTTGGCCTCCGTAAAAAGTTTTATTGGATTTATGTCACAACCTCGTCGTGGGGCTCGGCTAACCTCTCGTCATCCTTTCCTGATCAAGGACGTTCGCCCCATGCCGCAGTCGTTAGCCACGCGTTACCCCCTGGTGTTGGTGCCCGGCATGCTCGGGTTTGTGCGTTTGGTGTGGTTCCCGTACTGGTACGGCATCGTCCCGGCGTTGCGCGCGGGCGGGGCGCAGGTGTTTGCCGTGCAGGTCGCGCCGCTGGATGCCAGCGAGGTGCGCGGCGAGCAGTTGCTGGCGCAGATCCAGCAGATTCGTGAGGAGACCGGCGCCGACAAGGTCAACCTGATCGGCCACAGCCAGGGTTCGCTGACCGCACGTTATGCAGCGGCCAAGCGCCCGGAGTGGGTGGCGTCGGTGACGTCGGTGGCCGGACCCAATCATGGTTCGGAACTGGCGGACCATATCCACCTCCATTACCCCATCGACGGCGTGAAGGGGCGGCTCATGAGTGCGCTGTTCCATCTGGTCGCGTGGGTGATGGGCGTGCTGGAAACCGGCTATCGCGGACCGCGTTTCAAGGCGGACTTGCAGGCGTCCCACCATTCGCTGACCAGTGTCGGGGTGGCGCTGTTCAATCGCCAGTATCCCCAAGGCTTGCCCGACACCTGGGGCGGGCAGGGGGCCGCAGAGGTCAATGGCGTGCGTTACTACTCGTGGTCCGGCACCTTGCAGCCGGGCATCACCGACCGGGGTCGCAACCTGTTCGACGGCACAAACCGCAGCTGTCGCCTGTTCGCCCGCAGCTTTGTGCGCGAGAAGGGCCAGTGTGATGGCATGGTCGGGCGTTACAGCTCACACCTGGGGGTGGTGATTGGGGATGACTTTCCCCTGGATCACTTTGATATCGTCAACCAGTCCATGGGGCTGGTGGGGAAGGGGGCGGAGCCGATCCGGTTGTTTGTCGAGCATGCGCAGAGGCTGAAGGCCGCAGGGGTGTAGCAGGTAGACCGCGTTATCGTTCATCGCAGGCAAGCCAGCTCCCACAGGGGAATGCATTTCAACTGTGGGAGCTGGCTTGCCTGCGATAGCGTCGGCTCAGGCTGCCCGCACCGGCGTGGTCCAACGCTCCGACAAAATCACTCCGCC
This sequence comes from Pseudomonas sp. FP453, assembly GCF_030687495.1. Classification (NCBI taxonomy): domain Bacteria; kingdom Pseudomonadati; phylum Pseudomonadota; class Gammaproteobacteria; order Pseudomonadales; family Pseudomonadaceae; genus Pseudomonas; species Pseudomonas sp. FP453. The sequence goes on from NZ_CP117435.1 coordinate 680,110, forward strand.
CAACGTCAGCAAGCCACCCACCAGGTGATACAGCGCCAACTCTTCCTTCAACACCACCGCCGCAATCAGCGCCGTAATCAACGGCAGCAGGTTGAAAAACAGCGTGGTCCGGCTCGGCCCCAGGGTCTTCACCGAATGCATCCACGCCAACGGCGCGAGCATCGAAGCCAGCACGCACGCATACATCACCAGCGGAATATTCGCCCAGCCAAGGCCGGCTTTCTGCGAGAACAGAAACAGCGGAAACAACACCGCCACCGCCACCAGCACCTGCAAATACAGCAACACCAACGGCGGCAGGCGCAGCTGCCATTTTTTCAGCAGGGTGCTGTAGACCGCATAAGCCAGGGTGGCCACCAGCATCATCGCGTCGCCCAGGTTGACCCCATGTTGCAGCAACGCGCCCAGGCTGCCGGACGACACCACCACCACCACGCCGGCGAATGACAGCACGGCACCGGTGAGGGCGCCGTAGGTCAGGCGCTGGCCGAGGCTGATGATCGCCGCCGTCAGCGCCATCAACGGCATCAGCGACAGGATGATGCCCATGTTGGTCGCCGTGGTCAGCGACGCGGCGTAGTACGCCAGGCTCTGGTACACCGCCATGCCCAGCACGCCAAGAATGACGATCTTGCCCAGGTTCGGGCGGATCAGCGCCCAGTTGGCGAGCACCGGCTTGAGCATGAACGGCGTAAACAGCAGCGCCGCCAGCAGCCAGCGGTAAAAGCCGATCTCCGCCGGGAAGATCGTGCCTACGGCCAGTTTGTTGACCACGGTGTTGCCGGCCCAGATGAAGATGGCCAGCAGGGGATACGCGTATTGCATCGAAAGAAACCAGGTGTGTTGATGAGCCGGGATTATCCCTTGTCTGGATCGAAGCCTATACTGCGATCCAGACAAACGACCTTTGTATCCGGACAATATGGCCAGACACACCGTACGCCTCGCGGATTTTGCCAGCCTGCCCAGCCCGGTCTACTTCCGCTACTCCGATTTTGCCCCCGACACCGAGTGCACCCCGCACCAGCACGGCTGGGGTTCGCTGGATTACTCCGCCAGCGGCGTGATGCGCATGGAAGTGGCCGGCAACCGCTTTATGTCGCCGCCGCAGTACGCGGTGTGGGTGCCGCCGCACACCGAGCACAGCTCCTACAACGCCGAGGCCATCGTCTACCACTCGGTGGGCCTGGCCCCGCAGCTGTGTGCGCAACTGCCGCAGCAGCCGTGCACCCTGGCGATCAGCGCCATCCTCAAGGCGATCCTCAGCGACTTCGCCCAACGCGACGTGAGTGTCCCCGAGAGCGAAGCCGATATCCGTCTGGCCCAGGTGCTGGTGGACCAGCTCAGGCAGGCGCCGATCCACGAGTGCTTCCTGCCCTACGCCCGTCACCCCGGCCTGCTCGGTGTGCTGGAAGGCATGCAGGCCGATCCCGGCGACAATCGCCCGCTGGCCCACTGGGCGGCGCAAGTCCACGTAAGCGAACGCACCCTGGCGCGCCAGTTTGTGCGCGAGCTGGGCATGAGCTTTGGTGAATGGCGCCAGCGCCTGCGCTACCTGGCGGCCATCGAAGCCCTCGATAGTGAACACAGCGTGCAACATGTGGCGTTCGACCTCGGCTACAGCACCGCCTCGGCCTTTATTGCGATGTTCCAGCGCCACGCTGGTTGCACGCCTGAGCAGTACCGGCGGTCGAATATCCGAAGTCGGTGAAGATGTAACAGGCTTTGACTACACTGCTGCATAGGCTGTGCCCCTCGGCACGGTAACAGGGAGAAAACTCCATGAAGATGCTGCGAATTCCGTTGTTGATGATGGGCCTGCTGCTGTGTTCCCAGGGCTTTGCCGCCACTGCCCAGCAAAACAAGATGACCACCTGCAATGCCGAAGCCACTACCAAGACGCTCAAGGGCGACGATCGCAAGGCGTTCATGAAAACCTGCCTGTCGGCCCCGGCGGCCAATGACGCCAAGACCCTGACGCCGCAGCAGCAGAAGATGAAAGACTGCAATGCGACGGCGAAGACCAAGGCGCTGGCCGGCGATGCGCGCAAGACCTTCATGAGCACTTGCCTCAAAGGCTGATCACGATCTCACAGCCAATGAAGATCAAATGTGGGAGCCAGCTCCCACACTTGATCGCATTCACAACCTACCCACTCGCTTGATTCCCTCAAGGCTGGCAGACTGCCCATCCTTTAACGCCGTTTGTTTTGAGGCTGTATGCCAACGTTTTCTCAGCGTCATGTGTTGTTGCTGGCCAGCTACATCATCATTTTCGGCGGACTGCTGCTGGTACTTCCGCTCAAATTACTGCCCAGCCTGCTGGCGGGTCTGTTGGTGTTCGAGCTGGTCAATATGCTCACCCCGCAACTGCAACGGCTGATCGAAGGCCGGCGCGCACGCTGGCTGGCGGTGGCCCTGCTGGGCACCTTGATCGTCAGCGTGCTGACCCTGATCTTTGCCGGCGCCATCAGCTTCCTGCTCCACGAAGCGGAAAATCCCGGGGCTTCCCTCGACAAATTCATGGGCGTGGTCGACCGCGCACGCGGCCAGTTGCCGCCGTTTATCGACGCCTACCTGCCCGCCAGCGCCGCCGAGTTCCGCGTGGCCATCGGCGACTGGATGAGCAAACACCTGAGCGAACTGCAGCTGGTCGGCAAAGACGCCGCCCACATGTTCGTCACCCTGCTGATCGGCATGGTGCTCGGCGCGATCATCGCCCTGCAACGCGTGCCCGACCTGACCAAGCGCAAACCCCTGGCCGCCGCGCTGTTCGACCGCCTGCACCTGCTGGTCCAGGCCTTTCGCAATATCGTCTTCGCCCAGATCAAGATCGCCGCGCTCAACACCGCCTTCACCGCCGTGTTCCTCGCCGTGGTGTTGCCGTTGTGCGGGATTCACCTGCCGCTGACCAAAACCCTGATCGTGCTGACCTTCCTGCTGGGCCTGCTGCCGGTGATCGGCAACCTGATGTCCAACACGCTGATCACCATCGTCGCGCTGTCGCTGTCGATCTGGGTGGCGGTGGCGGCGTTGGGCTACTTGATCGTGATCCACAAGATCGAGTACTTCCTCAACGCGCGGATCGTCGGCGGGCAGATCAGTGCCAAGTCGTGGGAGTTGTTGCTGGCGATGCTGGTGTTTGAGGCGGCGTTTGGCCCTGCCGGGAGTGGTGGCGGGGCCGATTTATTATGCGTATCTCAAGAGTGAGCTGAAGCTTGGGGGGATGGTTTAAGGCTTGTGTTGCCTGGGCTGACGTCATCGCGGGCAAGCCCGCTCCCACATTTAGATTTGTGAACACAGTCAAATGTGGGAGCCGGGCTTGCCCGCGATAGGGGCGCCACGGTCTTTCAGGTGAAACTCAGTAGCCGTACCGCTTGCTGGCCTCAATCGCCAACCCACTGCCGATGCTGCCAAAGATATTCCCTTCCACATGCCGCGCATTCGGCAGCATCGCCGAGATGCTGTGGCGCAATGCCGGAATCCCGCTGGAACCGCCGGTAAAGAACACCGTGTCCACCTGCGCCACGCTCACCGAAGCGTCGTTGAGCAGCTGCGTCACGCTACCGCGCACGCGCTCCAGCAAGGCGTCGATGGACGACTCGAACAGCGCACGGCTCAGGTCCACGCTCAGGCCCGCTTCGATGCGGTCCAGCGCGACGTGGCGGCTGTCTTCGTGGGTCAGCTGGATCTTGGTTTCTTCCACTTCCATGGCCAACCAGTGCCCGGCACGCTGTTCGATCAGCTTGAACAGGCGGTCGATGCCGCCGGTGTCTTCGATGTCGTAGCGCATGCTGCCCAATGCCAGCTGGGATTTTTGCGAGTACACCGAGTTGATCGTGTGCCAGGTCGCCAGGTTCATGTGGTGGCTGGTGGGCATGTAGGCGCCGCTCTTCATGCGGCTGCCGTAGCCGAACAGCGGCATCATGCCGTTCAGCGAGAGCTGCTTGTCGAAGTCGGTACCGCCGATGTGCACGCCGCCGGTGGCGAGGATGTCGCTCTGGCGGTTGTCGTTGTGACGGCGATCCGGCGACAGGCGCACCAGGGAGAAGTCGGACGTACCACCGCCGATGTCGACGATCAGTACCAGCTCTTCTTTCTGGATGGTGGACTCGTAGTCGAACGCGGCCGCAATCGGCTCGTACTGGAACGAAATGTCCTTGAAGCCGATCTTGCGCGCCACATCCACCAGGGTGTTCTCGGCTTCCTGGTCGGCCATCGGGTCGTCATCGACGAAAAACACCGGGCGGCCCAGCACCACTTCTTCGAACTCACGGCCGGCGTTGGCTTCGGCGCGGGTCTTGAGCTGGCCGATAAACAGCGCCAGCAGGTCGGTGAACGGCATCGCCGTGCCGAGTACGCTGGTGTCGTGCTTGATCAGCTTGGAACCCAGCAGGCTCTTGAGCGAGCGCATCAGCCGGCCTTCGTAGTTTTCCAGGTACTCGTGCAGCGCCAGGCGGCCGTACACCGGGCGGCGTTCCTCGAAGTTGAAGAACACCACCGACGGCAGGGTGATCTTGTCGTCCTCCAGCGCAATAAGCGTCTCCTCGCCGGGGCGGATCCAGCCGACGGTGGAGTTGGACGTGCCGAAGTCGATGCCGCAGGCACGGGCTGGGGATGAGTTTTCCATGACAATCAGGTTCCGGTTGAAAAACGGCCGCGCAGTGTATGCCAGTCGAGGGCGGATGCGTAGGCCGACCATCTGTTAAATCTTGCTTGAAACCTGGCGATTCGCCCCCACATCTGCTGCATACGGCAAGCGCCGATAACACTTTGACGCACCCCCAGGCCACAAGACTCAACAGGTGCAAACCACCGCACGTTGTGCCCCGGGCTGTGCGATCTCGATTAAGGATGGTGAACCGCCGATGGATTTCAAAGACTACTACAAGATTCTGGGTGTCGAGCCGAGCGCGGACGACAAGGAAATCAAGGCCGCGTACCGCAAGCTCGCGCGCAAATATCACCCGGACGTGAGCAAGGAAAAAGACGCCGAAGCCAAGTTCAAGGACGCGTCCGAAGCCTACGAGGCGCTCAAGAGCGCGGACAAGCGCGCCGAATACGACGAGCTGCGCAAATACGGCCAGCATGGCCAGCCGTTCCAGGGGCCACCGGGCTGGCAGAGCCGTGGCGGCTTTGGCGGCGGCCAGGACCAGGGCGACTTCTCGGACTTCTTCAGCTCGATCTTCGGCTCCCGTGGCGATGCCTTTGGTGGCGGCCAGCGCCGTCCGGCCGGGCGCAAGGGCCAGGACGTGGAGATGCAGCTGACCGTGTCCCTGGAAGAGACGCTGTCCACCGAGTCCAAGCAGATCAGCTTCCAGGTGCCGCAGTACGACGCCTCGGGCCGTCACGTCAGCAACACCACCAAGAGCCTGAACGTGAAGATCCCCGCCGGCGTGGCCGACGGCGAGCGCATCCGCCTCAAAGGCCAGGGCGCACCGGGGATTGGCGGCGGGGCCAATGGCGACCTGTACCTGATCATCAAGTTTGCGCCGCATTCGAAGTTCGAAGTCGAAGGCGACAACCTGGTGATCACCTTGCCACTGGCACCGTGGGAACTGGCGCTGGGCGCCGAAGTGGCCGTGCCGACCCTGACCGGCAAGATCAACCTCAAGGTGCCGGCCGGCAGCCAGAACGGCCAGCGCATGCGCGCCAAGGGCCATGGCTTGCTGAACAAGGCTGGGGAGCGAGGTTTCCTGTACATCCAGCTCAAGGCAGTAATGCCCAAGCAGGCGGATGACGAGACCATCGCCCTGTGGCAGGAACTGGCGAAAAAGGCCGCGTTCAACCCACGGGAAAACTTCTGAAATAGCCTCCGCGCTAACTATCTAGCGCGGCTCCCTTCGTCGGCCATGATGTGCTGAGGCTCCTTTTTACTGGAGCAACATCATGGCCGATCTGTCTTCCGCCAGCCCGCCGGCGGCGACCCAAAGCATCCACCGCAACTACCTTGAACAGGCCAGCCCGGCCTGGCTGATCAATGCCACGCCGTCCCGCCGTGCCCAATTCAAAGGCACACCGGCAGTGCTGCCGGATTGGTTTGAGCGTGCCTCACCCAGCCAGCGCCAGGCGCTGTACCAGCAATTCACTGCCAGCTTCACGGCCCAGACTGTGCTCGACAAGGCCATGGCGCCGCTGCAAGACATCGACGCCTTCGCCGAGCCGCTGCTGGTCAAGGCGTTGCAAGAGCAATTCGGCGTGCAACTGGATGTGCATAAGACATTGCTGCACCTGCGCAAGCCCATCGAGTTCGGAGTGCTTGGCACCACCATCGGCAGTTTTGAAGTGCTGCGCCTGCCGCTGTTGCAGGCCGCGTTGCACAACTTCGAAGCCAGGGAGTGCGAGGTGGGGGCGTTTCATGCGTCGTCGGGCTTTCTCCAGCAAACGACAGCCGGCGACACCGAGCCGCTCAGCACCGCGTTGACGGTGGTGCAGTTCACTGGGTTGTGCCGCTCGCTGGACATCGGCGCGCAGTACCAGCGCCACCTCGACGATTTCCTGTACCCCAAGGATGGCGTGGCGGAACAGGCGCTGCGGCTCAAGTTCAGTACCGCGCGCAAGGCCGACCTGGCGGCGGCCGCGGAAACGGCGTTGTTGAAAAAAGACATTACGCCGGCGGATTACCAGATGATCACCTCGGTGATCGACGGTGAGCTCCATCCCAAAATGGGCAATAAGCAGGTGTGGTTCAACGACCTCGGCCTGATGAAAAAACGCATGACCGGCTGCGTGGCGTTCGTCATTTGCGAGAAGTACCGCTATGCCGATGACGTGATCCTCTACATCCCCCACGACCCGTACCATCCGTTGAAACGCTACAACCGGGCCGAGATGGTGGCGATGTTCACGCAGCGCTTTGCCGCACGCGATACCCCTGACCCGGGCGACGGCAGCCCCACGGCGTACCAGCGGTTCTTCAGCCAGTTTGTGGCCTATGGCGACCTGCCTGCGTACTTCGACGCGCTGACCGAAGACGTCGAGGCGCTCACGGTCGGGGAAAAACTGCTGCCCTATGTGTCGCTGCTCAACGAGTTGTCCAAGGGCATCAACCCGTTCGCGACGTTTACTTCCGTTCGAGAATGGCCCCCCGCACCGCCGTCGGCCAAGCGGCCCAACCCGCAGCCGTTTCTCAACCCAATCACCCTGTCGCGCAAAGGCCATGGCGTGTGGGCCGACAACATCGAGCTGTGGGGCTACCTGTTTGAGCAATATCGCGCCAAGACCCTCGCCGATGCCCGCAGCCATGCCGTGCCCACTGCCGATGTCGATGCCCGCGTGCGTTCGCAAAAACTCGCCAAGCTGCTCAATATCGGCCTGTTGGCGCTGAATACGGTCTCGATGTTCGTGCCGGTGTTGGGCGAAGTGATGATGGCGGTGATGGCCGGGCAAATGCTCTACGAAACCTTCGCCGGCACCCTGGAGTGGAGTGAAGGCGACCGTCGCGCGGCCAAGGCGCACCTGGTGGATGTGGCTGAAAACCTGGCCTTTATCGCGGTGATGGCGGTGGGTGGGAAAGTGCTAGCCAAGGTGATCGCGGTCAAGCCCGAGCCGTTGATTGAAAAGCTCGATCCGGTGGCCCTGGCCGATGGCAAGGCGAGTTTGTGGAAACCGGACTTCACCGGCTATGAAAGCCCAGTCGACTTGCCGCCCGGCAGGGCGCCCAACGCCTTGGGTGAGTACGCGCTCAACGGTAAAAGCTACATACGCCAGTCGGGCAGGCTCTACGAGAAAACCTTCGACAGCACCCTCAACCGCTGGCGCCTGCAGCACCCCACTGACCCCCAGGCCTATCAACCACTGCTCAGTCACAATGGCGCGGGCGCCTGGCGGCTGGCGTTGGAGCGACCACTGGAGTGGGACCGCATCACGCTGCTGCGCCGCCTGGGCTCGATGGCGGATGGCTTCACCGATGAGCAACTGCTGAACATCGCCGACATCAGCGGCACCCGTGATGACGCCCTGCGCAAAATGCATGTGGATAACGCGCCCCCGCCGCCCGAGTTGGCCGATGCCCTGCGCTTGTTCAGGGTCGACCAGGATGTGGCGCAGGTGATCGAGCAGGTCAGCAGCGGCCAGGCCGTGGACGGTCGCTACCTGTTCACCCTGCCGCTGGTCACGGCAATGCCGCGCTGGCCGGTGGGCCGGGTGCTGGAAGTGTTCGATGGGCCGGGTCTGACCGGCAACTCGCAACGGTATGGCGTGGAGCGGCTGTTCCATGGGGCCAGGTTGAAACCCGCGATTCGCATCAGCCGCGCCGATGTGGTGAGCAGCAAACTGCCGGCGCAGATCCTCGCCGCGCTGGATGAAACCGAGGTCGTCGGCCTGCTTGGCGGCGAAGCGGCGCGGGTGCGTGACAACCGGCCCATGGAGTTTCGCCAGCAACTCGCCGACTACGCGCGTACCCGGCAGCCGGCGCTGTTCGACAGCCTGTACAGGGGCACCGATGCGCCCGACCCCAGCGTCGCCAAGCTGCAACGCCTGTACCCCGGCCTGAGCGAACCTGCCGCGCACAGCGTGCTGGCCGAAAGCGACGTGGCGCAACTGCACCACCTGCACAGCACCGGACGTGTGCCGTTGGCCATGCAGGAACAGATTCGCTGGCATCAGCGCCAGGGCCGCCTGGGGCATGCCTATGCCGGCCTGCACATGGAAAACCTGACCGCCGCCAGCAGCAAGCGCCTGGCACTGCATACCTTGAGCACACTGCCAGGCTGGTCGGACCAGGTACGCCTGGAAGTGCGCGACGGCAATGTCAAAGGCGCCTTGCTGGACGGCATCGGCCGCCTGGACGCGCCCCAGCGCAAGTTCCTGGTCAAGCGAGGCCCGATCTATCAGGCGTTCGACGAGCGTGGCGAGGCCCTCAACAGCCTGCCGCGCCATGGCGATAACTTTTACGCATCCCTGATGCATGCCTTGCCTGATGATGCGCGCCAGGCCCTGGGCATGCCCCATGTCGGGCAGAGCCAGGACCTGCGCCGCGCGATCATTGACCACGCGGTGGCGCATCCGGTGGCGTCGGCGCAGATCGTCGAGGGCGCCGTCGCCAGGCAATCCTGGTTCAAGCCGCCGCAGCGTATTGCGCCGAACAAGCTGGGGTATCCAGCCAGTGGCCGTGGGGAGGGCGCAGTGTCTTCGCTGGCCCTGCGGGCCCAGGCGCTCTACCCGGACATGACCGCAGAGCAGGCCGAGGCGTTTGTGCTGGGCAGGGTCCGCGAAGGCAGCAGCCACACGCAGATTTTTACCCTGCTGGAGAATCGCCGTAACGAGTGGAATCTACTGAACACCACGCTGGACACCTGGGCGGCCACGGTTTCGGATGATCTGTTTTTGCGCAGCCATCCGGCGATGGACCCGCGCTTGCGCATGGCCAGTGCGCTCAAGCGCTGTTGGCAACGCGGCCCCTTGCCGGAGTTGCCCGGGCATGCCGATCTGGTCCTTAACGGCGACGAGGCGCTGCCACCGCTAAGCGCAGATTTTTCCCATGTGCGGACGTTGACGATGCGCGGGCGTCGGCTGCTCGAGAACAGCGAACAGCTGCTTGATCATTTTCCCCGCCTGCAGGCATTGAGCCTGGTGGGGACCAACACGGCGATGGGCAATGTGCTGGGCGCCATGGAGCGCTTGCTCGCGCTGACCCGCCTGCACATCGAGGGCGTGGAAAGCCTGGGCGCGCAAGAGCAAACCCGGCTGGAAGGGCTGACCCGCCTGCAACAGTTGACCCTGAACTCAACCCATCGCTTGTTGCGGCCGCTGGATGTCAGCCGAATGAGCCAGCTGCATACCCTGAAACTGTCAGGCAGCGTGCAACACGTATTTCCGTTGGGGGTGTTCGATCTTCCAGAGCTGCGCACCCTGGACTTCAAGGGCTCGGACATCGATGAACTTCCCCCCCAACTGTTTGAGCCGGGGCATGAGCGGCTGTGGCCGGGCCTGTCCTTGAAGTGGTCGCGGTTCATGCGCGAGCGGTTCAAGGCGGCCTATGCCTATATCGAAAGCCACCCGGAGCACCTGATGGACCAGGATGAAATGGTCAGGGATTATTGCGTCGGCCAATTCTATGGGCACCTTGGTCGGCCCGCCCTCAGCAACCCGGCCAATGATGCGGCACTGCGGTCCGAGTTTTTTGCACGTTGGCCCACCACTCAGGAGCGGTTCGTCGCGATAGAAGCGCTGAGTACCGAGTACGCCGGCCTGACCGAAGGCCTTGAAGGCTGGGTGCTTCAGAGTGCGGACCCGGTCGAGCGCAGCCACCGTGCGACGATTGACTACGCCTTGCGCAGCCAGTGGTACCAGGGCTTGCATGTCCGCTACGACGTCAGCCAGGCGCCGGCACTGAGCTTGCCCGGCATGGTGGTCAGCGAACTGCCTCGACTCGCCGCCGATAGCTTTACCCATGTGACCGACTTGCGCGTGTCGAACGCCCAAGTACCCAGCGCCGCATTGAGCGCCTTCATGCGTGGCTTTACCGCCCTGCATTCGCTGGATGCAAGCGGCTGTGGCTTGACCGAGTTGACAATGGCGCCGGGGGACTGGCCGTTCCTCAGGCATCTGGACCTGAGCAACAACCCTTTGGCCACCCTGGACGTCAGCGGTTTGCGTCAACTCCAGGCCTTGAACCTGCACGGCAGCGCATTGGCTGCGTGGCCGACGGGGGCGCAGCTATTGCCTGCGCTTGAGTGGCTGGACTTGCGCAGTACGCAGCTTGCCGATCTGCCGGACAGCGTCCTGGCCCACGACCGCATCTTGCTCAACAGCAACCTGTCTGGCGCACCCTTGACCGCCGAGGCGCAATCGCGGCTGGCGACAGCGCGCCAGCGCATCGAGCAACGGTGGGGGCTTTCCGACGGCACGTTGAGCCTGTTCGAACAGCGCCCCGTCGATGATGTATTTCCGCCCGAGGAAAGTGCCAGCAGCCTGACTCAGCAGTTGTTGCCGATAATGGCGACAGATACCGGCCACGACACGCTCTCGCTGGAGCAGCAGCTGCAACGCCTGCGCCCGGCACTGGGCGCTGAAAGGGCTGGGCAATGGCTTGAACGCCTGCGCGGCGAAGGGCTGAGTGACCTGCAAGTGCGGGAACGCATCGGGACCTGGGAACAGGCCCATGGGGCGCTGACACGGCGCTTGAATGACTGGATATTCACCCGCCGCTTCAACCTGGGCCACGACATGCTGGTGACCTCCAACACCCGTCAGTTGGCCGCTGAGGATATCCTGGCCCGCTGGCTCGACGGCGTGTCGGGTGTGCTGGCAAACCGAGCGCTGAGTTTCCACGGCATGATCCTCGGCGACTTGCCGGACCTGGCGCTCACGCTGGACCATATCGACAGCTTGAACCTGAACGGCGTGCAACTCTCGGGGCAGGGTTCCAATGCTTTCCTCAGGGCGTTTCCCCGGCTCAATACCCTGGTGTTGAGCAGCAACCCGCTGCACACTTTTCCGGATGCCGTGGTCGCCATGGCCGAACTGCGCCGCCTGGAGTTGTCGGCCGTGGGGGTCAACGATCCGGAACTGCTGTACGCCACATTGGTGCACCTTGAGCGATTGCAGTGGCTGGACTTGAGCTACTGCGACCTGGACAACTTCCGCGTTGACCAATTCAGCCAGTTGCACACCCTGAACCTGAGCAACAACGAGTTGACCGAGTGGCCGCAGGGCGCTTTGCAGGCCGGTGCGTTGCGCGCGCTGGAACTGGGCAGCAATCAGCTGGAGTCGATTCCCCCAGGCGCACTGGAAGGTGCGCACGACCGCTTGATGGCGGGCGTCAACCTGACCGACAACTTCGGCTTGCCCCTGGCAGATCTCCAGCGCCTGCAGGCCTATGCCGAGCGCACCGGCAGGGATCATGCGCTGGGGTTGAGTGCTGCGGATATCCAGCAGTTGGTCAATGATCTGGAGCACCCGCAAAACAGTGACAGCGGCAACGAAAGTGACAGCAATGACTGGGGCGCCGCCCCGCAACCGTTTGTGCCCGACGAGGCGCTGGGTGCGCCGCAGGTCACGGCAGGGGATCTGCAACCGTGGATCGAACACTTGCCAAACGGCGAGCGCGCGCACAACACGCAACTGTGGAACAGCCTGGCGGAAGAGCCCGACAACGCGGCGTTTTTCAATCTGTTGTCGTTGGCGCGCCAGACCCGGGACTACCAATCCTTCCGCGCCTCGTTGACGCACCGCATGTGGGGCGTGATGGAAGCGGCGGCGAGCAATGCCGAGCTGCGCGAAGAGCTGTTCGAGATCGCCAGGACCCAAAACACCTGCGCCGATGGGCGGGCGCTCGGTTTCAGCCAGATGGAAACCCGCGTCTATGTGTTCAATGCCTTGAACGGTGTGAACCCAACCGACCTCACGCTCAAAGGCAAGGCGTTGCTGGACTTGTCCCGTAGCCTGTTCCGCCTGGAACAGGTCGAGCTTTTGGCCGGTGGCAAGCCCGGAGACCCGGCGGAAGTGCGCCTTAAATACCTGATTGGGCTTGAGGGCGAATTGAAGTTGCCGGGCGTGCCCAAAAGCATGATTTATGACCGGCCGATCACCGGCGAGCCCATGAAGAAGGCTGCCAAAGAGATCAAAGACAAGGAAAAGCTGCCCGCCTTTCACCAAAACCTGATCCTGCGTGACTTCTGGGTGGGCTACCTGCAAGAGCGCTATCCCGAGGCCTTCGCGGCCTTGGCAGAGCGCAATGAAGAGCGCCGCATCACGTTTGGGCTGGAGCATCCAGACCATCACGCCGAGGACTACGCCGCAGCGGCGCAGGAGTTGGCCGCACAGATTCAGGCGGATGACACCAACACCAGGGTCGCCCTCTCGCAACAAGCAGAGGCGGCATTGACCGCAGCGGTCCGCGACCCCAACCAACCGGGCACTTCCGCCGAGCTGCTGGGAGGCTAACCCCCTGGCGCAGTTGCCCGAAACGCATGCGCCGATCAACTGCCCGGCGCCGATGACCTGGCCCGCACTGGCCTAAAACAGGAAATAGCGCTGGGCCATCGGCAACACCTCTGCCGGCTCACACCACAACAACACCCCGTCAGCCTTGACCTGATAGGTCTGCGGGTCCACCTCGATTTCAGGCAGGTAATCGTTGTGGATCAGGTCGGTTTTCTGCACGTTGCGGCAACCCTTGACCACGGCGATCTGCTTTTTCAAACCCAGGGCTTCGGGCAAGCCGGCGTCCTGGGCGGCCTGGCTGATGAAGGTCAGGCTGGTGGCGTGCAATGAACTGCCGAAACTGGCGAACATCGGGCGGTAGTGCACCGGTTGCGGCGTGGGGATCGAGGCGTTGGCGTCGCCCATCAGGCTCGAGGCAATCGCGCCGCCCTTGAGGATCAGGGTTGGCTTGATACCAAAGAACGCCGGGCGCCACAGCACCAGGTCGGCCCACTTGCCCACTTCGATGGAACCGACAATGTGGCTCACGCCGTGGGTGATCGCCGGGTTGATGGTGTACTTGGCGATGTAGCGCTTGGCGCGGAAGTTGTCGTTGCCCGGGCCATCGCCTGGCAACGGGCCGCGCTGTTTTTTCATCTTGTCGGCGGTCTGCCAGGTGCGCGTGATGACTTCGCCGACGCGGCCCATGGCCTGGCTGTCGGAGCTGATCATGGAGAACGCGCCGAGGTCGTGCAGGATGTCCTCGGCGGCGATGGTCTCGCGGCGGATGCGGCTTTCGGCGAAGGCCACGTCTTCGGCAATGCTCGGGTCGAGGTGATGGCAGACCATCAGCATGTCGAGGTGTTCGTCGATGGTGTTGCGCGTGAATGGCCGCGTCGGGTTGGTCGAACTGGGCAGCACGTTCGGGAAACCGCAGGCCTTGATGATGTCCGGCGCGTGGCCGCCACCGGCACCTTCGGTGTGGTAGGTGTGGATGGTGCGGCCCTTGAGCGCGGCGAGGGTGGTTTCGACAAAGCCCGACTCGTTGAGGGTGTCGCTGTGGATCGCCACCTGCACGTCGTATTCGTCGGCGACGCTCAGGCAATTGTCGATGCTCGCCGGGGTGGTGCCCCAGTCTTCATGCAGCTTCAAGCCGATGGCGCCGGCCTTGACCTGTTCGATCAACGGCTCCGGCAAACTGGCGTTGCCCTTGCCGGTAAAGCCGATGTTCATCGGGAACGAATCACTGGCCTGGAGCATGCGCGCCAGGTGCCACGGGCCGGAGGTGCAAGTAGTCGCATTGGTGCCGGTGGCCGGCCCGGTGCCGCCGCCGATCATGGTGGTGACGCCGCTGGTCAGCGCTTCTTCGATCTGCTGCGGGCAGATGAAATGCACGTGGCTGTCGATGCCGCCGGCGGTGAGGATCATGCCTTCGCCGGCAATCACCTCGGTGCTGGCGCCGATGGCCATGGTCACGCCGGGCTGGATGTCCGGGTTGCCGGCTTTGCCGATGGCGTGGATGCGCCCGTTCTTCAGGCCGACATCGGCTTTGACGATGCCCCAATGGTCGATGATCAGCGCGTTGGTGATCAGGGTGTCGACTACTTCGTGGGCGAGCAGTTGGCTTTGGCCCTGGCCGTCGCGGATGACTTTGCCGCCGCCGAATTTCACTTCTTCGCCGTAGACGGTGAAGTCCTGTTCGACTTCGACAAACAGCTCGGTGTCGGCCAGGCGGACCTTGTCACCGACGGTGGGGCCGTACATGTCGGCGTAGGCTTGGCGGCTGATTTTCATGTGTGTGCCCTGAAATATTTGTGTTGAATGTGAGATAGCTATCGCAGGCAAGCCAGCTCCCACAGTGGACCGAGTTGTCACGTTGGAATGCGATCACCTGTGGGAGCTGGCTTGCCTGCGATAAGGCCCTAAAGATCGCCCATGACCCGCCCGGCAAACCCAAACACCCGCCGCCCCCCGCTCAAGTCCACCAACTCCACCTCCCGACTCTGCCCCGGCTCGAACCGCACCGCCGTCCCCGCCGGAATGTTCAAGCGCATGCCGCGACTCGCCGCACGGTCAAACGTCAGCGCGTCATTGGTCTCGAAAAAATGGTAGTGCGAACCCACCTGGATCGGCCGGTCGCCGCTGTTTGCCACGCTCAGGCTGATCGTGCGGCGGCCGACGTTGAGTTCGATATCGCCAGGCTGGATCTGATATTCGCCAGGAATCATGCAGGTTGCCCCAGGGTCTTGAAGTAGATGGCGGTCGGGCTGTAGCGCCCGTCCGGGCTTTGGCAGTAGTCGGGCAACTCACCGATCCTGGTGTAGCGCAGCGACTGGTAGAAGGCTTCGGCCGGGGAGCCGGCTTCGGTGTCCAGGTACAACAGGCCGCGCTTGTGTTGGCGGGCGGCGAGTTCCAGGGTGTTCATCAGCTGTTGGCCGAGGCCGTGGCGGCGGGCGCTGCTGTGCACCAACAGCTTTTGCACCTCGGCGCGGTTGCGGCCGTTGGCTTTCTGGCACAGCGCCAATTGCACGCTGGCGATCACCTGTTCATCGCGCACCACCACCCACAGCAGCAGGCTGGCGTCTTCGATGCTGGCCTGCACGCCGCTCAAATAGGCGCGGGCCTGGGCCTCGTCGAAGTCGTCCATGAAACCAACGGACGCGCCGTGCCTGACCGCGTCCAGCAACAGTTCGATCAAGCCCAGGCGGTAGTGGGCGAAACTTTCGGCATTGACTCGACGCAGTTGTGTAGCGCTCATCGCTCTCACTCCTTGGGCGGCTCGGCACCCGGGTTCAAGGCCAGTTGCATGAAGGTCAGGTCCAGCCAGCGACCGAACTTGATGCCCACTTGCGGCATCTGCCCGGTGGTGATGAAACCCAGGCGCTCATGCAGGCGGATCGAGGCGTGGTTGCCGCTTTCGATGGCGGCGACCATCACGTGCTTGCCGCCGCTGCGCGCGCGTTCGATCAGCGCTTGCATCAGCAACGGGCCAAGGCCCTTGCCGCGCTGGTCGTTGCGCACGTACACCGAGTGCTCGACGCTGTAGCGGAAACCCTCGAAGGGCCGCCAGTCGCCGAACGAGGCGTAGCCGGTGACTTCGCCATTTTCCACCGACACCAGGATCGGATACTGCTGCGCCTGGCGCGCGTTGAACCAGCTCTGGCGGTTGGCCAGGTCCACCGGTTGTTCGTTCCAGATCGCCGTCGTATTCAGCACCGCATCGTTGTAGATAGCGCGGATCGCCGGCAGGTCGCTTTCAAGTGCATCACGAATCATGGCGGCTTCTCAGGCAATCGGCTGGTGGACGGTGACGAGCTTGGTGCCGTCGGGGAAGGTGGCTTCCACCTGAATGTCCGGGATCATTTCCGGGATGCCTTCCATCACCTGTTCGCGGCTGAGCAGGGTGGTGCCGAAGTGCATCAGGTCGGCGACGGTGCGGCCATCGCGGGCGCCTTCCATCAGCGCGGCGGAGATGTAGGCGATGGTTTCCGGGTAGTTGAGCTTCACCCCGCGCGCGAGGCGGCGCTCGGCCACCAAGCCTGCGGTGAAGATCAGCAGTTTGTCTTTTTCCCGTGGGGTCAGGTCCATGGTTCAAGGTCCTTCAAACAACATTCATAAAAACACTGGAGATCCAATGTGGGAGCTGGCTTGCCTGCGATAGCGGTACATCAGGCAATGTATTTGTTGCTGACCCACCGCTATCGCAGGCAAGCCAGCTCCCACAGTTTTGATCTTCATGTGCTCCAGATTCTCGGTGCAATGGCTTCCCGGCCTAGCACTGCCGGGCGTAGCAATTTCCATAAATCAATCAACCATGCCCGCGCCAACAACGCCTCACTGGCCAGGCAGCGGGCAACCAACAGGCCCGGCAATTGGCTCAAGTCGCCGCGAACGGCATGGGGCAGGGCGCGGCAGGTTTCCAGTAATTCAGGGTCAATCTCGCCCGTCAGCAGCAACGTGGCAAACACCGGTTGCCCATCCAGCCCAATCGGCGAGTCGAGCAAACCATCGGCGCCGACAATGCGCTGGCGCTCGTGCCAGAGCAACTGGCCGTCGCGGCGGATATCCAGCTGGGATTGAAAGTGTCCCAGGTCAAAGCGCTCGCCGCTGGCGGGGCGGCCGAGGGCGACCACGTCCCAGTAGAACAGGTGCGCATCGCCTTGCAGCTCGATGCGGGTGGTGAGTTCGGCCTGGGCCGCGCTGAACACGATGGTTTCCTGGGGCAGCCATTCCAGCGTCGCACCCGCTTCGACCGTGAGGTCAAGCTGCTGGAACGCCGGGCCGCTGGCGCGGTACCACTTGGCCGCGCCGGGGCTGGTCAACTGCGCCCAGGCACCCGCGCCGACGTGGGCGCTGATGTCCAGGCGATCACCGCCGGCAATCCCGCCGGGCGGGTGCACGATGATGTGCTGGCACACCTCGGGGCCTTCGGCGTACAGGTGCTTTTGCACCCGCAGCGGGCCGAGGTGGCGGCGCATCACCGGGCGCGTGGTGTCGCCGAAACGCGCGTAGCCGAGGTTCAGCTCGGCGTGCCAGCTGGGGGTGAAGAGGGCAGAGGGCAGGTTCATGTCGTTGTGCTTATCGTTAGGACGCTACAGATTAGATCGTAACGAGGCCGCGCACACCCTCGCTTTCCATGTTTTCGCCACGGCCCTGGGCGACGATTTCCCCCCGGGACATCACCAGGTACTGGTCGGCCAGTTCGGCGGCAAAATCGTAGAACTGCTCCACCAGCAGGATCGCCATATCGCCACGGGCCGCGAGTTTTTTGATCACCGCGCCGATCTCCTTGATCACCGAGGGTTGGATGCCTTCGGTGGGCTCATCGAGGATCAGCAAGCGTGGACGGCTGGCCAGTGCGCGGCCAATCGCCAACTGTTGCTGCTGGCCGCCGGACAAGTCACCGCCGCGCCGGTGTTTCATTTGCAGCAGCACCGGGAACAGCTCGTAGATAAACGCCGGGACTTCCTTGGCTTCCGAGCCGGGGAAACGTGCGAGGCCCATCAGCAGGTTTTCTTCCACCGTGAGCCGGCCAAAAATCTCGCGGCCCTGGGGCACGTAGGCGATGCCGGCGTAGACGCGCTGGTGCGGCTTGAACGTGGTGATGGCCTTGCCTTCCCAGTTCACTGCGCCTTCCTTGGCGGGCAACAGACCCATCAGGCACTTGAGCAGGGTGGTCTTGCCCACGCCGTTACGGCCGAGCAGGCAGGTGACTTCGCCGACCTTCACGTCAAAAGACAGGCCGCGCAGGATGTGGCTGCCGCCGTAGTACTGGTGCAATTTGTCGACTTGCAACATCTTCAAAACCTCCTCGATCCCCCTGTGGGAACCGGTTCAAATGTGGGAGCTGGCTTGCCTGCGATGGCGGTGTACCTGATGCACCGCTATCGCAGGCAAGCCAGCTCCCACATAAAGCAGTCCGTGTCTGGGTTAGCGACCGAGATAGACTTCGATCACCCGCTCGTTTTCCTGCACCTGCTCCAACGACCCTTCAGCCAGCACGCTGCCCTGGTGCAACACGGTCACATGGTCGGCAATCGCGCCGACAAAGCCCATGTCGTGCTCCACCACCATCAACGAGTGCTTGCCCGCCAGGCGCTTGAACAGGTCGGCGGTGAATTCGGTTTCGGCGTCGGTCATGCCCGCCACCGGTTCGTCCAGCAGCAACAGTTGCGGGTCCTGCATCAGCAGCATGCCGATCTCGAGGAACTGCTTCTGCCCGTGGGACAGCAACCCGGCCGGACGCTGTACCGAGGCGGTCAGGCGGATGGTGTCGAGGACTTCGTCGATGCGGTCCTTCTGCTCGCCACTCAGGCGCGCGCGCAGGCTGGCCCACACGGACTTGTCGGTCTTCTGCGCCAGCTCCAGGTTTTCGAACACGCTGAGGGCTTCGAACACCGTGGGTTTCTGGAACTTGCGGCCGATGCCGGCCTGGGCGATCTGCACTTCGCTCATGCCGGTGAGGTCGAGGTTTTCGCCAAACCAGGCGGTGCCATGGCTGGGCCGGGTCTTGCCGGTGATCACGTCCATCAGCGTGGTCTTGCCCGCGCCGTTGGGGCCGATAATGCAGCGCAACTCGCCCACGCCGATGTACAGGTTCAAGTTGTTGAGGGCCTTGAACCCGTCGAAGCTGACGCTGATGTCTTCCAGGGTCAGGATGGTGCCGTGGCGCGTGTTCAAGCCCTTGCCGGCGGCCTGGCCAATACCGATGGCATCGCGGCCGCTGCCGGCGTCGAAAATAGGTTCCAGCATGACGTTCCTCATTTCTTCAGCAGCCCGATCACGCCCTTGGGCAGGTACAGGGTGACGATGATGAACAGCGCCCCCAGGAAGAACAGCCAGTATTCCGGGAAGGCCACGGTGAACCAGCTCTTCATGCCATTGACCACGCCGGCGCCGAGCAGCGGGCCGATCAACGTGCCGCGCCCGCCGAGGGCGACCCACACGGCGGCTTCGATGGAGTTGGTCGGCGACATCTCACTGGGGTTGATAATGCCCACCTGCGGCACATACAACGCCCCGGCCAAACCACACAGCACCGCGCTCAACACCCACACGAACAGCTTGAAACCACGCGGGTCGTAGCCACAGAACATCAGGCGGTTCTCCGCATCGCGCAGCGCCGTCAGCACGCGGCCGAACTTGCTTTGCGCCAGGCGCCAGCCGATGTACAGGCTCGTCACCAGCAGCAACACCGTCGCGACAAACAGCACCGCCCGGGTGCCCGGTTCGGTGATGCCAAAACCGAGGATGCTGCGGAAATTGGTGAAGCCGTTATTGCCGCCAAAGCCGGTCTCGTTCCTGAAGAACAACAGCATCCCGGCAAAGGTCAGGGCCTGGGTCATGATCGAGAAATACACGCCCTTGATCCGCGAGCGGAAGGCGAAGAAACCGAACACCAGCGCCAGCAACCCCGGCGCCAATACAACCAGGCACATGGCCCAGAGGAAGTGTTCGGTGCCGACCCAATACCACGGCAGTTCGGTCCACGACAAAAAGGTCATGAACGCCGGCAGCTCATCTCCGGACGCCTGGCGCATCAGGTACATGCCCATCGCATAACCGCCGAGGGCAAAGAACAAACCGTGGCCGAGGGACAACATCCCCGCATAGCCCCACACCAGATCCAGGGCGAGGGCGACGATGGCGTAGCAGAGGATCTTGCCCACCAGCGTCAGGGTGTAGGCGGAGACATGAAAGGCGCTGTCGGCCGGCAGCAGCGACAGCAACGGCAGCGCCAGCAGCAGGACCAGGATCACTGCACCCACGGCAATCGTCACCTTGGGCCCGGCTTTTTGCGTGGCGGTAAGCATCAATGGCTGGTTCATCAGTCGATCACCCGTCCTTTCAGTGCGAAGAGTCCTTGCGGGCGTTTCTGGATAAACAGAATGATGAGCGCGAGGATCAGGATCTTGCCGAGCACGGCGCCGATCTGCGGTTCCAGGATCTTGTTGGCGATGCCCAGGCCGAAGGCGGCCATGACGCTACCGGCCAACTGGCCGACACCGCCCAATACCACCACCAGGAAGGAGTCGATGATGTAGCTCTGGCCCAGGTCCGGGCCGACGTTGCCGATCTGGCTCAGGGCGACGCCGCCCAAACCGGCGATACCGGAACCGAGGCCAAACGCGAGCATGTCCACGCGCCCGGTGGGCACGCCGCAGCAGGCCGCCATGTTGCGGTTCTGGGTCACGGCGCGCACGTTGAGGCCCAGGCGCGTCTTGTTCAGCAGCAGCCAGGTCAGCACCACCACGCACAGCGCAAACGCGATGATGACGATGCGGTTGTACGGCAGCACCAGGTTGGGCAGCACTTGAATGCCGCCGGACAGCCAGGCGGGGTTAGACACTTCGACGTTCTGCGCACCAAACACCAGGCGTACCAGTTGGATCAGCATCAGGCTGATGCCCCACGTGGCGAGCAGGGTTTCCAGCGGCCGGCCATACAGGTGACGAATCACCGTGCGCTCCAGTGCCATGCCGATGGCGGCGGTGACAAAAAACGCCACTGGCAGCGCGATCAGCGGGTAGAACTCGATGGCCTGCGGCACATAACGCTGCATGAGCATCTGCACGACATAGGTGGAGTAGGCACCGAGCATCAGCATCTCGCCGTGGGCCATGTTGATCACGCCGAGCAGGCCGAAGGTGATCGCCAGACCCAGGGCCGCGAGCAGCAGGATCGAGCCCAGGGACATGCCGCTGAAGGCCTGGCCGAGGATCTCGCCGACCATCAACTTGCGCTTGACCTGGGCCAGGCTGGTTTCGGCGGCGGTGTGCACGGCGGCGTCGGTTTCCACGCCGGGGGCGAGCAAGGCTTCCAGGCGCGTGCGGGCCAGCGGGTCGCCGGTGTTGCCGAGCAAACGCACGGCGGCGAGGCGCACGGCCGGGTCGCTGTCCACCAGTTGCAGGTTGGCCAGGGCCAGGCTGAGGGCGGTGTGCACGTCCTCATCGGTCTCGCTGGCGACCTGCTGGTCGAGGAATTTCAATTGCGCGGGTTGCGCGGTTTTTTGCAGGGCTTGCGCGGCAGCCAAACGCACCTTGGGATCGGCTGCGAGCAATTGCTGGCTGGCGCGGACGTTGTCGATCAGGCCGCGCAGGCGGTTGTTCAGGCGCACGGTCCTGGTTTCGCCGTTGAGCGTGAGTTGGCCTTGTTGCAGGGCGTCCACCAGCTCGATGCGCGCCGGGTCGGGCTGGGCAGCCCAGTCTTGCAAAAGCTTGGCTTGTTGCGCCGGGTTGGCGGCGAGGAAATCTTCGGCGTCGCTGGCGTGTGCGGCGAAAGGCAGCAACAGCAGGGCGGCGAGGATGAAGCGGTACAGGGCAGTGGGCATAGTCTTGGGCCTTGCTCAAACTAATGTGGGAGCTGGCTTGCCTGCGATGGCGGCGACTCGGTGTGCCTGATGCACCGCTATCGCAGGCAAGCCAGCTCCCACAGGGATCGTGTCGGCCTCACGTGCCGACACCCCTCGGATCAGTTGCTCTTGACGGCGTAATCCGGCTTCTTGTCATTGCCCGGAATGTACGGGCTCCACGGCTGTGCACGGATCGGCTCATTGGTCTGCCACACCACCGAGAACTGCCCATCGGCCTGGATCTCGCCGATCATCACCGGCTTGTGCAGGTGGTGGTTGGTCTTGTCCATGGTCAGGGTGAAGCCCGACGGCGCGGCGAAGGTTTGGCCGCCGAGAGCCTCACGCACTTTGTCGACGTCGGTGGACTTGGCTTTCTCCGCCGCCTGCGCCCACATGTGGATGCCCACGTAGGTGGCTTCCATCGGGTCGTTGGTCACGGCCTTGTCGGCGCCCGGCAGGTTATGTTTCTTCGCGTAGGCTTTCCAGTCGGCGACGAATTTCTTGTTCACCGGGTTCTCCACCGACTGGAAGTAGTTCCAGGCGGCGAGGTTGCCCACCAGCGGCTTGGTGTCGATGCCGCGCAGTTCTTCTTCGCCCACGGAGAAGGCCACCACCGGTACGTCGGTGGCTTTCAGGCCCTGGTTGGCCAGTTCCTTGTAGAACGGCACGTTGGAGTCGCCGTTGACGGTGGAGATCACGGCGGTCTTGCCGCCGGCGGAGAATTTCTTGATGTTGGCGACGATGGTCTGGTAATCGGCGTGGCCGAACGGGGTGTAGACCTCTTCGATATCTTTATCCGCCACGCCTTTGGAATGCAGGAACGCGCGCAGGATCTTGTTGGTGGTGCGCGGGTACACGTAGTCGGTGCCCAACAGGAAGAAGCGCTTGGCGCTGCCGCCTTCTTCGCTCATCAGGTATTCCACGGCCGGGATGGCTTGCTGGTTCGGCGCTGCGCCGGTGTAGAACACGTTCGGCGACATCTCTTCGCCTTCGTATTGCACCGGGTAGAACAGCAGGCCGTTGAGTTCTTCAAACACCGGCAACACCGATTTGCGCGACACCGAGGTCCAGCAGCCGAACACCACGGCGACCTTGTCCTGGGTCAGCAACTGCCGGCCTTTCTCGGCAAACAGCGGCCAGTTCGACGCCGGGTCCACTACCACCGGTTCAAGCATCTTGCCGTTCACCCCGCCCTTGGCGTTGATCTCGTCGATGGTCATCAGCGCCATGTCTTTGAGCGACGTTTCGGAGATGGCCATGGTCCCGGACAGCGAATGCAGGATGCCGACCTTGATGGTCTCGGCGGCCTGGATGGTCCAGGTCATGCCCATGGCGGCAATGGATGCCGAGAGAGTGAAAGCCTTGATCAAGCTGCGACGCTTCATGGTGCAATCTCCGAGAACTCAACATTGTTATGAGGGGTGCAAGTCGAGGAGGTGATTGCAAGCGCTGTGCCTAGTCGGGAAACGGCATGAAATGGTCGTTTCGCCCGGGGCGACGAGGGGTTGGCGCACCATGAAATGGCAAGCCGGGCTGCCAGGTGCGCCGCAGTGCGCTACAACGGGGCGCGTTCAGCGCTTGCGCATCAGGCCGATGAAAAACAGCCCGCCGATGGCCGCCGTGGCCACGCCGATGGGCAGGTCTTCGGGGGCGATCAGGGTGCGTGCGGCCACGTCCACCCACACCAGGAACAGGCTGCCCAGCAGCGCACACACCCGCAACAAACGGCGATGTTCGGCGCCCACCAGACGCCGCGCGATGTGCGGGATCATCAGCCCGACAAAGCCGATGGAGCCGCTGATAGACACCAATACACCGGTCATCAGCGAGGCCACCAGGAACACCTTCAAACGCACCGTGCGGGCGTTGATGCCGAGGGTCACGGCGGTCTGCTCGCCGGCCATCAGGGCGTTGAGCGGGCGGGCCATGCCGACCAGCACCAGCAGCCCCAGCAGCACCGTCGCGGTGGGGATCGCCAGCAGTTCCCAGCGCGCCAGGCCCAGGCCGCCGAGCATCCAGAACATCACCGCCGACGCGGCGCGATGGTCGCCCATGAACAGCAACAGATTGGCCGCGGCCATCATCACAAACGACACAGCCACGCCGCACAGCAGCAGGCGATCACTCTCCAGGCGGCCATTGCGACTGGCCACCGCCAGCACCACCAGCATGCTTGCCAAGGCGCCGATGAAGGCGGCGATGGGCAAGGTCAGCAGGCCGACGATTTCACCCACGTGCAGCACCACGATCACTGCGCCCAAAGTGGCGCCGGACGTGACGCCCAGCAGGTGCGGATCAGCCAGCGGGATTGCGCGTGACGGCCTGCAACACCGCGCCAATCAAGGCCAACCCGGCGCCGACCAACGCGCCCAGCAACATGCGCGGCACGCGAATCAGACAGACGATATGTTCCTGCCCCGCCGGCCAATTCACCTCGCCGATGCCAAAGGCCTTGTGCAGCATGATCCGCCACACCACGTCCACCGGCACCCGCGCCGGTCCAAAGCCCAGCGAGAGGACGCAGGACACCAGCAACAGCGCAGCCAGGGCCGCGAGCAACAAGGCATAGCGACGGCTGATCATTCGCCGTGGAACCCCTTGGCCAGCGTCTCGACGGCCAGCACGTTGTCGATGCCCGGCGTGGCCTGCACATACGGGATCACGATAAA
The DNA here is from genome assembly GCF_030687495.1 of Pseudomonas sp. FP453. Lineage (NCBI taxonomy): Bacteria > Pseudomonadati > Pseudomonadota > Gammaproteobacteria > Pseudomonadales > Pseudomonadaceae > Pseudomonas > Pseudomonas sp. FP453. The sequence continues at coordinate 704,497 of NZ_CP117435.1, forward strand.
ACGCTGGTTCTTGATCGCATCCACGCCTTGCAATGCGGGGCTGTTCAGCAGGAACGCCTGTTTCTGCTCGGCGGTGATTTCGCTGTAATCGACGATCACGATCACCTGCGGGTTGCGCTCTACCACGGTTTCCCAGTTGACGCGGGTCCAGCTGGCGTCCACGTCATCGAGGATATTGCGCCCACCGGCCGCCGCAATCAGCGCCTGGGGCATGCCCAGGCGGCCGGAGGTCATGGCGCGGTCTTCGCCGCTGTCGAAGAGGAACACGCGGGGTTTATCGGCCGGCAGGTCTTTTTGCACCTCATCGACCTGGGCCTGCATCTGCGCGATCAGGGTGTTGGCGCGGTCTTGCACGTCGAAGATCCTGCCCAGGTTGCGCAGGTCGTTATAGGTGTCCTCCAGTGTCGCGGCCGGGCGCTTCATCACGAAGGCGCAGGATTCGGTCAGCTCGTACACGTTGATGCCCAAGGGTTGCAGCGTGGCTGGCGTGAGGTCGCCGCCGACGCGCATGCCGTAGTCCCAGCCGGCGAAGAAGAAATCCACGTTGGCGTTGAGCAGGGTTTCTACCGAGGGATATTTGCTCGCCAGTTCCGGCAAACCGTCGAGGGTATTGGCCATTTCCGGCGTCACCGACTTCCAGCCGGTCACGCCGCTGTAGCCGGCCATGCGCGGCTTGAGGCCGAGGGCGAGCATCATCTGGGTCATGTTGATGTCGTGGCTGACGGCGTGCTTGGGCGCTTCCTGAAAGGTTACGTCGCGGTTGCAGCTTTTCACGGTGACCGGGTAATGGGTGGCCTCGGCGAAGGCTTCAGCGGCACCGGACAACAGGGCTACAGCCAGCAGGGAACGCAGGATCATGGTTGGGTTATCCAGGTGATTCGGGGGTGGTCGGACAAGGGATGGCGGTCGATCAAGGCTTCGACGCCAAACACTTCGCGCAGCAGTTCGGCGGTCAGCACTTCATGGGGCGTGCCGCTGGCGACGATGCGCCCGTGGTGGATCACGTACAGGCGGTCACAGAAAGCGGCGGCCAGGTTCAGGTCGTGGATGCTCGCCAGGGTGCCGATGTTCAGGCGCTTGACCAACCGCAGCAGCTCCAGCTGGTAGCGCGGGTCGAGGTGGTTGGTGGGCTCGTCGAGAATCAGCAATTGCGGTTGCTGGGCCAGGGCGCGGGCGAGGATCCCCCGTTGTTTTTCACCGCCGGAAAGGGTGGCGAAGGCGTGGTCTTCGAAGCCGTGCATGCCCACTGATTCGAGCGCGGTTTGCACCAGCTGCTGGTCGTGCAGCGTATCGCCATCGAACACGCCTTTGTGGGGCGTGCGGCCCATGGCGACCACTTCATCCACCCGTAGGCCGAAGGCATCGGGAAATTCCTGGAGCACCACGGCGATGCGTTGCGCGCACCATTTGGCGCTTTGCTTCCACACGTTCTGGTGGTCGAACATGACGTCGCCGCGCGCCGGCTGGGTAAAGCGATAGGCGCAGCGCAGCAGGCTGGTCTTGCCGCTGCCGTTGGGGCCGATCAGGCCGACGAACTCCCCCGCACCGACCTGCAGGCTGGCGTCACGCAGGTGGAACTGGTGATGGCAGTGGCCTGCGGGGGACCAATTGAGGTCAGTTAGGGTTAGCGATGTCATCAATACTCTCAGGTCCAACGCAGATCAAAACTGTGGGAGCTGGCTTGCCTGCGATAGCGGTGGATCAGGCAATACATCTCTGCCAGGTTGACCGCTATCGCAGGCAAGCCAGCTCCCACATGGGGCTCTGTGGTGTGTTCGGTTAGAAGGTGTAGTCCGCCGTGACGAAGAACGAGCGCGGTTCACCGAGGATCCACTGCTGCCCATCATTGTATTGGCTGACCGCATAGGTGCGATCAAACAGGTTATTCAACTGCAACCCCAGCGTGGTATTGCGCATCGCCTTCCACGACACCGTCGCATCCACCACGGTATAGCTCGGCAGCTCATTTTGATTAGCCATGTCGGCATACCGCGCATCCACATACCGCACGCCGGCACCGGCGCGGATGTCGTCGGTCACGGCCTTGCTCAGCCACAGGTTGGCGGTGCGGCGCGGTACGTCCACCGGGCGGTTGCCGTCGCGGGAGACTTGCACGCCGTTGACGTCCTGCTTGAAGTCGTCGTATTGCGCATGCACCAGCGCCGCGTTGGCTTGCAGGGCCCAGGCGTGGGGGCAGTTGCAGGTCGAGGCTGGCTTCCAGGCCACGAGAGGATTGCTGGCCGACTTGCTGCTGGCGGCTCGGGTCGCCCGGTACGTCGGTGAGCAGTTTCTTTTTGACGATGTGGTACGCGGCCAGGGTCCACTCGCCACGCTGGTCCCAGAAGGCTTGCTTGATACCGATCTCGGTTTGCTTGGCGGTGGACAGGTCGAACTGCTGCTGACCGGGGCTCAGGGAAATCAGGCCGCCGACGCCGTCGGTGCTGGTGGCGTACTGGCCGTAGAGCGAGGTGTCCGGGGTGATCGCGTAGACCAGGCCGGCTTTCCAGTTATTGCCGGTGAGGGTCTTGTCGGACTGCTCGCCGGTGCGCAGGTTGTCGCGGTCGACGTGGGCGCGTAGTCGCGACGGATGCCGGTGACCAGCGCCAGTTGATCGGTGAGTTGCAGGCGGTTTTCGGCGAAGCCGGCGACGGTTTTGGTGGTGGTGGCGAACAGCGGTTGGAACGCGCTGTCGCTTGCGAACTGGCCGGGTGCCGGATGGTTCACGTCGATGGGTTGGCCATCGGCAAAGCTGTCGGTGAACGGCGAGTTGCTGGCCAGGCGGAAGCGGATGCGGTTGTATTCCACGCCGCTCACGGTCTGGCTGTCGAGGCCGAACAGGGTGTGCTTGAAGGTGAACGTCTGGCGGTCGCCGACCTGTTCCTGGTTGTGCTTGATCCCGTAGTTGCCGCTGCGGGTGAGCTGGCCGTCGGTGAAGTTGTAGTTCTCGGCGTTCTGCCAGCGGCGCTGGTTTTTCAGGTAGAACAGCTCGTTGCTGGCGCTGACGTTATCGCTGATCTGCCACTCGCTGGTCAGGCGCGTCCACTGGTCGTTGTAGTGTTGGATGTCGTCGCGGACGTTGTAGTTTTTCTCGCGCAGGCCTTTGTGCAATTGGCCGTTGATCAGCGGCGTGCCGAAGTAGTTTTGCGGGCGCTGGTCGCCGTAATCGCTGGCGAGGGTGAAGCTGAGGTTGTCCGCCGCCTGCCAGCGCAGGGCGCCGCTGATGAAGTCGCTGCTGGATTCGCCACGGTCGATGAAACCGTTGCTGCGCAGGCGGTTGAGGTTGAGGCGATAGCTCAGGGTGTCGGTCAGCGAACCGCCGCTGTCGAGGGCCTGTTGCTGGCGGTCATAGGAACCGTAGCCGAGGCGGATGTGGTTTTCGATCTCGCCTTCGAAGGGCTTTTTCGGCAGGGTGTTGATCACCGCGCCGGTGGCGCCTTCGCCGTACAGCACCGAGGCCGGGCCGCGCAAAACATCCACGCGTTCCACTGCCCAGGTGTCCACCGGGAAGGTCGAGGTGCCCATGCCCATGTACATGCGGGTGCCGTCGTAGAGCTGCATCACCGAGCCCTGGCCGGTAAAGCCACGGGCCGACAGCGAGGTGCCGCCGTCGCCCGGCGTGCCGGTGCGGCTGATGCCGGTGGCGCGGGAAATCGCGTCCTGCACGCTGGCGTCGCCCCGTTCACGGATTTGCGCGCCGGTCTGGCTTTCGACGCTGCCGGGGGTTTGCAGGGCCGTGAGGTTCAGGCGCGAACCGGCGGTGGTCGGGGTCTTCAGGTCGATGTGTTCATCATCGACAGCCGGAGCGGTGACGGGGCTGGCGGGCAGGGTCAGGGCCTGGGCGCTGGTGTGCAGGGCGAGCAGGCACAGCCCGGACGCGAGGTACTTGTTCATCGGTTGATCAGTCTTCTTGGCAGGGTGCTCGCCGCAGGGCGCGGCGAGCAACGATAACGCAGTAAGTGTTATAAGTTAACACTTATTCGCTGCGCGGCAAAACGTCGCGCAAGGCTACAGAAGTGGTCTATGGCGGGCATCTCACGGGTTTCATGTCGAACCTGAGGCAGATTCATGTCGGTTGAAAAACCGTGACAGCACCAGGCGATCCAAGGCCCACACGAGGATCAACGACGCGCCCACCAACGGGAAAATTATCGCCAGGCCGAGCATGATCACCATCGCGGTTTTCCACTTCGGCAGGTCATGGCGCAGCGGCGGCACCCCGAGCTTGCCCTGGGGTTTGCGCTTCCACCAGATCACCACGCCGCTGACGGCGCTGAGCAGGATCATCAGGCAGATCAGCAACACGATCAGTTGGTTGACCCAGCCGAACATCTTGCCTTCGTGCAGCATCACCCCGGTTTCGGTGGCGCGGGCGACGGTGTTGTAGTGCTGCCAGCGCACATCGGCGAGGACCTTGCCGGTGTACTGGTCCACATGCAGGGTGGCGTCGTTGCGCGGGTCGTCGGCGAACACCGCGACGGTGAACACGCCTTCGGCGGTGGTGGGGAAGGTGATGCTGTAGCCGGGCTCGACCTTGCGTGCGTTGGCCAAATCCACCACCTGTTGCAGACGCAGGGTCGGCGCGGCGGGAGCAGAATGCATGGCGCCGTGGTTCATGTGCTCGGCGTGGTCGCCGGACATCGGCATCGGCGTGTTTTCCATGGCCCAGGGCACGGTCTGTTGGCTCGCGGTATTGAGCACGCGCGCCTGCTGGTCTGACTGCGGCACGTCGTTCCACATCGCGGCGGGGAATTTGTTCCACAGGTCGGCGTATTGCTTGCCCCAGAAGCCGGTCCAGGTCATGCCGCTGAGCAGCATCACCAGCAACAGCGCCGCGCCCCAGAAACCGGTGACGGCGTGCAGGTCGCGCCAGAGCACGCGGCCGCGACTGCTGAAGCGTGGCCACAACACACCGGCCGGCGATCTACCGCGCGGCCACCAGAGGTACACGCCGGACACCACCAACATCACGCCCCAACCGGCGGCGAGCTCCACCAGGCGGTCGCCGACGGTGCCGATCATCAGCTCACCGTGCAGGGCGCGGGCGATGGCTTGCAGGTTGTACTTGGCGTCCTGCTCACCGAGGACGCTGCCGCGATAGGGGTCGATGAATACCGTGAGTTCGCGGCCTTTGTCGTGCAGCACGAATTGCGCGCTGCGGGTGGCGGTCGCGGGCGGCAGGTATTGGCTGATGGCGGCCTGGGGGTAGGCGGCTTTGGCGCGTTGCAGTTGCTCGTCGGCGGTCAGCGCGTGTTCGGCGGCCGGGACGGTGAGCAAGTCGCCGTACATCAGCGGGTCGAGCTGGGGTTTGAACAGGTAGATGATGCCGGTCAGGGCCAGCAGCACCATGAAGGGGGCGACGAAGAGGCCGGCGTAGAAATGCCAGCGCCAGGCCAGGTTGTAGAAGGAAACTTTTGGGGTGCTCATCAGGGATGCTCCGCAAAGCTAGATTTATTGTAGTTAGTCAGGCCGCCATCGCAGGCAAGCCAGCTCCCACAGTTGGAATGCGTTTCCCTGTGGGAGCGGGCTTGCCCGCGATGCTTTTAGAAGCTCATGTCGACCTTGGTCCACAGCGTGCGACCAGGCTCCTTGATGGCCTGCGGGTCATTGGCCGGGTAGCCGAACCCGGCGTTGCCCGCCAGGTTCAAATGCTCGGCGTAGGCCTTGCCGAACAGGTTGTCCACACCGGTGCTGACCTTGAAGTTTTTGTTGATGCGGTACGCCGCGTTCAACGAGAACACGCCAAAGCCGCCGCTCTTGTCGTAGTCCTTGCCGACCACGTTGCCCTTGTTCGGGTCGATGCGGTTTTGTGCCGCGACCACCCGCCACAAGGCGCCGGCGCTCCAGTCGTCTTCGCTGTAGGTGAGGCCCAGGCGCGCGTCCAGCGGCGGCATTTGGGGCAGGGCCTTGCCGTCGCTGCTGTTCTTGCCCCAGGCGTAGGCGAGGGTGGCGTCGGTTTTCCAGTGGCGCGTCAGCTTGTACGCCGCGCCCAGTTCGCCGCCCATGATCCGTGCGTCGACATTGCGCGCCTGGGAGGTGGTGCCCATCATCCCAGGCTTGTAGTCGAACAGGATGAAGTCCTGCACGCGGCCGATGTAGCCCGAGGCCCAGGCTTCGAGGTCGGCGCTTTTGTACTGCGCGCCGAAGTCGAGTTGGGTGGTCTTCTCCGGTTTCACGCCGTCGAAGGCATTCACCGCACCCGCTGCGCCGGTGTTCGGCGAAAACAGTTCCCAGTAGTCGGGGAAGCGTTCCGAATGGCCCAGGCCGGCGTAGAGGGTGGTGGGGCTGTCGGCCAAGTCGTGTTCATAACGCACGAAGCCGGACGGCAAGGTGTCGGCGCGGGTGTTGTCGGCCGTCGGGTTGGCGCGGGCGCTCATGCCGGAGCCGGTGCGCTGGCGGAAATCCTTGGCCGAGGCGCGGTCCAGGCGCGCGCCGGTGATCAGGCGCTCGCGGTCGGCGGCGTACCAGGTGAGTTCGCCGAACACCCCGTAGTTGTGGAAGTTGGCGTCCTTGACCCGGGGCAGGTCCTTGTAGGTGTCGATGCCCATGCTGCTGCGCTGGCGGTGTTCGTTGGTCTGCGCATCGAGGCCGCTGATCAACTGCACATCGGCCCAGCGCCAGGTGGCCTTGATCCGCGCGCCAAGAGTGCGGCGGTCGACGTTGGACGCCATCGGCCCGGCCATCATCCCGGTGCCGGACGGCGTGCGCAGTGTGTAGTTGTCCATCACATGGTCGGCGTAGTTGTAGTAGACCTGGGCCTCGACCTTGTCCAGCACCTCGCCGATGTTGGATTTTTCGAAGCGCAACCCGAGGCTTTCCCGCAGGAACTGCGAGCCGTCCATGCCGCGTCCGGCGTAGCGCGCTTCGCCATCGCCACGGCCGGCGGTGAGTTCCAGCAGGGTGTCGGCGTCGGGGGTGAAGCCGACGGCCACGTCACCGTTCCACTTGTCGTAGCGCGAGGCGACGGTGTCGTTGTTGCCGTCCTTGTAGTCATCGGCGTGGGCCTGGTTGCCGATCACTCGCACATAGCCAAGCGGGCCACCGGCGGCGGCATCGATGACCTTGTCGAAGCGCCCGTTGGAGCCGGCCAGCACGCTGGCGTTGAGGCGTGTGCCCAACTCGCCGAACTGCTCCGGTTCACGTTCGAACAGGATGGTGCCGGCGGAAGCGCCCGGGCCCCAGAGCACGGTTTGCGGGCCTTTGATCACGGTGAGCTTGTCGTAGGTTTCCGGGGAAATGTACGAGGTCGGCGCGTCCATGCGGCCGGGGCAGGCGCCGAGCATCATGCTGCCATTGGTGAGGATATTCAGGCGCGAGCCAAACATGCCGCGCAGCACCGGGTCGCCGTTGGTGCCGCCGTTGCGCACCAGGGCAAAGCCCGGGATGGTCTTGAGGTAGTCGCCGCCATCGCTGGCGGGCACCGGTTGGCGCGGGTCCTTGGGGTTGGTGATCACGGTCAGCGGTGAGCTGGGGGCAATCGCGGTGATGACGGTGGGGCTCAGTTCGTTTTCATCGGCGTGAGCCAGTGGCACCAAGAGTGCGCCGCACAGAACGGCGAACACGGGGGTACATCCCAAACGGGAGTCAGCAGTAAACCTGGACATGACAAATTCCATCAATCAATCGTAAACAACACGGCCAGCAGCCTGCGGCTGTCTGTCTAAAGTCGGCCGGGGTGAAGTAACGCTGTGAAGTGCTTACGCGATGATGGGCGGCGCGCGGCTGCGGGCGCCGGGGAAGATGCTCTGCCGGGCATGTCCGAGGCGCGTGGCGGGGGTGAGGGCGGTGGCCGGCGATGGGGCGCCGAGGGTGAGCGTGGAAACGCCGCCGGGCAGGGCGGGGCAGCTGTAGAGCAGGTCGCAATAGCCGCACTTGGCCCAGAGGGCGTGGTGTTCGTCAGGGGCTTTGGGGTGATGGGATTCGCCGTGGTCCATCGGCATGTCCATGGACATGCTCATCGACATACCGGCGTGATGATCCATCGGCATCGCTTGGGAAATCAGCGGACCGATAAAGATCATCAGCATGGCGAACAGGCTGATCCAACTGCCGCGCGTTACGCGGGCGTGTGGCGACAACCTGGCGCGGGGGGCGCCCATCGAGTGTTGGCCTAGTGGGCGTGTTTATGCTCGTGGGCGGCCATCGGCGGCACCTTTTGCACCGACACTTCGACCTCGACCTTGCCGGCTTTTTCGAAGGTGAGGGTCAGCGGGAATTGCTTGCCGTCGGCCAACAGGCTGCGGTCTTTGAGGCCCAGCAGCATGACGTGGTAGGCCATCGGCGCGAAAGTCAGCTCGCCCTTGGCGGGCACGGCGACGTTGGGGACTTGCTGCATCTTCATCAGGTCGCCCTGCATGACGTGTTCATGCAACTCGGCCTTGTCGGCGACGGGCGTCTCGACGCTGAGCAGGCGGTCCGGCGTTTCGCCGGTGTTATGAATCACAAAGTACGCCGCCACCGTTGGCGCATTCGGCGGCAACTCCTGGGACCAGGGGTCGCTGACCAGCAGGTCGCCGGCCTTGTAGTCATCGGCATTGGCAGCACTGAACACCGGCAGCAGCAACGCGGCCAGAAGCAGGGAAGATTTGAGCATGGCAGTTCTCCAGAACGGTTCTAAACGCAGTTCACTTGCGAAGACATCAGGCCGTTGGAGAGGCGCGCGGGTTGAGGCTCGGCCATTGCTGGCGCGGGGTCGGGCTTTGCAACTGGGGCGGCGGCAAGCTTTGAGCGGTGTTGAATTGGGTGAGGTACAACTGCGGCACATGCCCCGGCAACGCCACCAACGGCGCGGAGCCCGAGCAACACCAGCAATGCTGCATGGTGGAGTGATCGTCCTGCTGCGGTGCCGGGATGTCCAGCTTGCCCAGGGCGATGGTCTTGAGCGTGGCGCCATTGGAGGAACAGAAACTGCCCCACAACAATTGCTGCACCGGGTCCTGGGATTGCTGCATCGCGCTGGCCATTGGCATGGCAAAGGCGTTGAACAGCACTGCAAGGCAGGCGATCCAGGCGATTGCAAAGCGTTGACGGGCCATGGCGGACAATCCGTAGGGTTAAACGATCAGGTGGGTATTTAGCCTGATCGTAGGGGATAAGTAAAAAGGGGTGGTGTGGTTTGGTGTCGCAGTGCTATCAGATCGCTGTGGCGTGAAGCTTGAGGCCCAGTGCTTTCATGACCTTCATGATAGTTGCGAATTCGGGGTTGCCAGTGGTGGATAGGGCTTTGTATAGGCTTTCGCGGCCGAGGCCGGCGTCGCGGGCGATTTGGGTCATGCCTTGGGCACGGGCGATGTTGTTCAGGGCCGTACGAATCAGCAGTCCATCCCCGCAATCCTCTTCGAAAGCGGCTTCAAGGTACTCGGCCATGTCCTCGGGGGTCTTGAGGTAGTCCGCGACGTCGAAATCTGTAAATTCAGTCATGGGTTACTCCTTTTTTCAAAGTCTTCAGCAATTTTCTTCGCGTGTTGGATGTCGCGCTTCTGAGTTGATTTATCGCCTCCTATCAGCAGTAGGTAAACCACATCGCCCTTACGCGTGAAGTAAATCCGATACCCAGGACCATAGTGGATGCGCATTTCTGATACGCCGTTTCCTACTGAAACGCAGTCTCCGAAATTGCCATACGTTGCGTTATCTAGCCTTGTCATTACGCGGGCGCGGGCAGGATTTCTGCGTAATGAAACGAGCCACTCCTGAAACTCCTTGGATTTCTTGAAATGAATCATCTCTGATCGTATTCCTTGGGATACACGATGGCAAGTTGCGACGCACTGCAAACGCAGGCATCCCCATTGCTGCTAGCTGATGCGAAACCGCATGGGGGAGGTTAGGGCGGGGACTTTTGGCTGAGCCAGCCAGCTGGTTCGGAAGTGTTTGTAGGTGGATTCGGCTTTTCCGACGAAAACCTGGCCTCCGCCAATGCGCTGAGCTGCGACCTGGCGTTTAATCTGGAAGGCTCGAAACGAGAGGAATTGCTCGGCGTTGCGCATTTGATTGAACTGGCGCAGTTGCTCGCGGATCGTGTGCGCGTCGCCTCTCCACTGTAAGAGCCGGCTTGCCGCCGATGAGGCCTTTGAAACTTGCAGTGAACATGTGGGCCTCATCGCTGGCAAGCCAGCGCCCACAATGGCATCGCGCCTTAGACTTCCCAACTCGCTTCGCGGATGTGATTGAAGTTCACGACATCCACGCAATGTTGATGAGCAAAACCAGCCACTCTAAGATCATCCGTCAAAACCAGATATTTATCTTTTGCGGCAGCGACAATGCCCACATCAGTAAGACCGTAGGGAGCCAGCTCATAGTCGCGACTTATATCCGAGGCCGGGTGATGGATTTCAATTATTGTTGATAGTGAATTTTTCAAAGTTTCATAGAAGTCGTGCAGCTTGCTCCCATACAGCCCATTTGTCAGGTTGCTGACTTCTGCAAGAATATGAGGGGTTGAGATAAGTTTTTCGAATTGATCAATCAGTTTGAGAAGAAGCTTGTAGTCATCATCGGTATAACCGCTTGTTCTCTTGAATTCCATGATGCTGGACGTGCCACCTATCAGTGCCAAGAGTAACAGGTTGGTGTCGACTATGATTCCCTTTCTTCGATATTGCTTTATATAAGCATCCATCATACTTCGCGGATCTTCATGGAGCGGAACTCACCCGTCTCCGAGTCGATAATGAAGGTTTTATATTTTCTCGAATACATTTGCCCAGCCAAGGTGGCACCTAACCGCTCATATTTATCAGGGTTTGGGGCGTTAAAGCCGAGTGTTATTGCCCATGTCTTGTTGTCGGGGCTCAACTCAACTTCTTCAAGCATCAGGTCCTGTAGCACAGTTTCTTGCCCGAGAAAGTCGTTTGCCGCCGCCTTGGCAACTTTCACCGCTTCTTTTACTTCTATCATGTCAGCCCCTGAATAGAGTTGAGTCTGGCTTGAACTGTTTTTGGAGTGTAGCACTTCATGTTGTGGGTTCATCGCCGTCCCTTGAGGTAACAAATAGAGTGGATAGAGGCTGGCGGATGATCCTGATCTATCGCATGAAATCTGCCAACGAATCGATTGTTTCTGCGGGCGACAAAAGCTCTCGATCCACCGCCGCCAACACCGGCCGCTTCAACACCAACACCGGCACTCCAAGCTCCCTTGCCACTTCCAGCTTCGGCTCCGTTGCCGTGCTCCCGCTGTTCTTGCTGATCAGCACATCAATCCCACGCCGCTCGAACAGCACCCGCTCATCCTCGATCAGAAACGGCCCGCGCGCGCCGATCACTTCGCAGCGCTCATTTCCCGGATACACATCCAGCGCGCGCAACGTCCAGAACTGCTCCGGCGGGATTTCATCAAGGTGCTGCAATGGCTCCCGCCCCAACGTGAACAACGGGCGCTTGAAGGGTTTCAACGCTTCAATCAACGACGTCCAATCACTGACCTCCCGCCAATCATCCCCCGCCTGCGGCTGCCACGCCGGGCGGCGCAAGGCCCAACAGGGCACGCCGCTCAACTGCGCGGCCTCGGCAGCATTGCGGCTGATCTGCGCTGCATACGGATGGGTGGCGTCGAGAATCAGGCCAATGCCCTCATCCCGGACAAACTGCGCCAAGCCCTCAGCGCCGCCATAACCGCCGACCCGCACCTGGCAGGTCAGGTCGGTGGGCACGCGCCCAACACCGGCCAAACTGTAGATATGTTCCGAGCCCAAGGTGCGGGCGATGGCCAGCGCTTCCGTCACGCCGCCCAGCAGCAGGATACGTTTCATAGTGGCTTGACCACTTCCAGCAACGTAATCGGCAACGCCTGCCGCCACGTATCAAACTCCCCCAGCGGCTGCGCCTGGGCCACGTGGATGCGCGTCAGTTCGCCGCCATGCCGGGCGCGCCAGTCCATCAGGGTCATTTCACTTTGCAGGGTCACGGCGTTGGCGACGAGGCGCCCGCCCGGCCGCAGGTGTTGCCAGCAGGTGTCGAGCACGCCCTCGCGGGTCACGCCGCCGCCGATGAAGATCGCATCCGGGGCTTCCAGGCTACTCAACGCCTCGGGCGCCTTGCCGCGAATCAGTTGCAGGCCGGGCACGCCGAGGGCGTCGCGGTTGTGTTCGATCAGGCCTTGGCGACCTTCGTCGGCTTCAATCGCCAGCGCGCGGCAACTCGGTTGCGCACGCATCCACTCAATCCCGATGGAACCGCTGCCCGCGCCCACATCCCACAGCAATTCGCCGGGCATCGGCGCGAGGCGGGCGAGGGTCATGGCGCGCACATCCCGTTTGGTCAGTTGGCCGTCGTGTTTGAATGCCGAATCGGGCAGGCCGGCCAGACGTGACAGGCGGGGTGTTTCGCCAGAGGCCACACAGTCGATGGCAACCAGATTCAAATCGGCGACTGACGCGTGTTGCCAATCCACAGCTCGCCCATCAAGACGCCGTTCATCCGAGCCGCCCAAGTGCTCAAACACAGACATGCGGCTCGGCCCAAACCCGGACGCGGCCAACAACGCGGCAATCAACGCCGGACTGCCGCCGTCATTGCTCAACACCAACAACCGCACGCCACTGGCCAGATGCGCATTCAACGCCGCCAACGGCCGCGCCACCACGGACAGCGTCACCACGTCCTGCAACGGCCAGCCCAAGCGCGCCGCCGCCAACGACACCGACGACGGTGCCGGCAGGATCAGCAGCTCATCCGCCGCCACCTGCCGTGCCAGGCTCGCGCCCACGCCGTAGAACATCGGATCGCCGCTGGCCAGCACGCACACGGGCTCGCCGCGCCGCGCCAGCAGCGGCTCCAGTGAAAACGGGCTCGGCCACACCTCGCGCGCGCCACGAATACACACCGGCAACAGGTCTAACTGGCGCTGAGCACCTATAATCCGCGTGGCGCGCAACAGGGCGTGCCGGGCATTGCGGCCCAGGCCCTTGAAGCCGTCTTCACCGATGCCTACAACCGTCAGCCAGGGCGACATAAAGATTCCTTGAGCGACATCCGACGGGCAGGCTTTTCATGCCGCCGGACAAAGCAGGCATAATACCGCGCCTTTACCCATCGACCGGTAGCCCCGTGAAACCATCGCCCGCTGTGAATACCTTGCGCCCCTCGGCTTGTCCGGGGTTGCTGCGTATTGTCCAGGCGTTGGACGGCGGCATTTGCCGGATCAAACTGGCCGGCGGTTCCATCACCGCCGCGCAAGCCCATGCGGTGGCGGACGCGGCCCAGGCCTATGCGGGCGGGGTGATCGAGGCGACCAACCGCGCCAACCTGCAGATTCGCGGGATCGGCAGCGAAGAGGGCGCGTTGATCGCCATGTTGCTGGCCGCCGACCTGGGCCCCAACAACGCCGCGGGCGACGACGTGCGCAACCTGATGCTCAGCCCCAGTGCCGGGATCGACCCGCAGATGCTGTTCGACACGCGCCCGCTGGCCGATCAGATCCTCGATACCCTGCAAGGCCATCCGCGTTTCCATGAGCTGTCGGCCAAGTTCGCCGTGCAACTGGATGGCGGCGAGGACCTGGCGATGCTTGAACATCACCATGACCTGTGGCTGTCGGCGTTCGTGCGCGATGGCCAGACGCTGCTTGCGTTTGGCCTGGCCGGTTGCCCGGGGCTGGATGCGCCGCTGGCTGCCGTGCCGCTGGAGCAAGGACATGCACTGGTGGTGGGCGTGTTGGAGGCGTTTCTCGACCTCGCCACGCCAGAGCAGACCCGCATGCGTCATCTGGCTGTGGATAAGTTATTGAGCCGCGTCAGCCTGCCGTTGCTACCGGCCGACGGCTTCAAACGCCCGCCCAGCGGCGCTTTGCTGCACCTCGGCACTTATCCACAGGTGCAAAAAAATCAGTTCTACGTGGCTGCCATCGCACCGTTGGGCCGCCTGGACGCGACGATGCTCAAAGGCGCTGCGCAACTGGCCAGCGACTACGGCGACGGCACGTTGCGCTTCACCCCTTGGCAAGGCGTGCTGCTGCCCTGCGTCGAAAAACCCCACGCCGTGACCGAACGCCTCATGCAGCTGGGCTTTCTGTGTTCAATCGACCAGCCCCTGGCGCGCATGACCGCCTGCACCGGCTCCAGCGGCTGCGGCAAGGCCCTGGCCGACACCAAGGCCGACGCCGTTCAGCTCGCCGCCCTGCAAGTGGAGCATGACGTGCACCTGTCTGGCTGCCCGCGCTCCTGCGCCGCCGCGCACACCGCGCCGGTGACCTTGCTGGCCGTGAGCCCCGGCCACTACGACCTCTATTTTCGCGATGCAGCCCAGCCCGGTTTCGGCCGGCTGCACGCGCATGCCCTTTCTATTGAAGCGACGGGCGCCTTGCTGCGCGCCCGCCCACGGAGCAACACCGATGATTGATTACATCCGCGACGGTCAGGAGATCTATCGCAACTCCTTCGCCATTATTCGCGCGGAAGCCAAGTTGGAGCGCATCCCGGCCGACCTGGAAAAACTCGCGGTGCGGGTGATTCATGCCTGCGGCATGGTCGACGCCATCGACGGCCTGCAATTCTCCGAAGGTGCAGGCAAGGCCGGGCGCGATGCGCTGGCCGCTGGCGCGCCGATCTTGTGCGATGCGCGGATGGTCTCCGAAGGCGTGACCCGTGCGCGCCTGCCGGCCAACAACGAGGTGATCTGCACCCTGCGCGACGACAGCGTGCCGGAGCTGGCGCGGGAGCTGGGCAACACCCGTTCCGCTGCCGCGCTGGAGCTGTGGCGCCCGCATTTGGAAGGCAGCGTGGTGGTGATCGGCAACGCACCGACCGCGTTGTTCTACCTGCTGGAAATGATTGATGCCGGCGCGCCGAAACCGGCACTGATCCTCGGCTTCCCGGTGGGCTTTGTCGGCGCCGCAGAATCCAAGGCGATGCTCGCCGCTGACAGCCGTGGCGTGCCGTTCGTGATCATGCAGGGCCGCCTGGGCGGCAGTGCGATGGCCGCCGCCGCGGTGAATGCCCTGGCCACGGAGGTCGAATAATGCAGGCGCGCGGACGTTTGATCGGCCTGGGCGTCGGCCCCGGCGACCCGGAACTGATCACCCTCAAGGCCTTGCGCCTGTTGCGTGAGTCGCCGGTGGTGGCGTACTTCGTGGCCAAGGGCAAGAAGGGCAACGCCTTCGGCATCATCGAGGACCACCTGGTGCCTCAGCAGACCCTGATGCCGCTGGTGTACCCGGTGACCACCGAAGCCTTGCCGGCGCCGATGTCGTACGAGCAAGTGATCAGCGACTTCTACGACGCCGCCAGTGTGGACGTGGCTGCGCACCTGGACGCCGGGCATGATGTGGCGGTGATCTGCGAAGGTGACCCGTTCTTCTACGGCTCCTACATGTACCTGCACGACCGCCTGGCCGAGCGTTACGACGCGCAAGTCATCCCTGGCGTGTGCTCGATGCTCGGCGGCGCCTCGGTGCTCGGCGCGCCGCTGGTGTATCGCAACCAGAGCCTGTCGGTGCTCTCGGGCGTGTTGCCCCATGACGATCTCAAGCGCCGTTTGGCCGATGCCGATGCGGCGGTGATCATGAAGCTGGGCCGCAACTTCCCGAAAGTGCGCCAGGTGCTGGAGGAACTCGGCCTGGCCGGGCGCGCGTTGTATGTGGAACGCGCCACCATGGCCAATCAGAAGATCGTGGCGCTGGATCAGGTGGATCCGTCGTCGTCGCCGTACTTCTCGCTGATCATCGTGCCCGGTGAACGGTGGCAAGGTTGATGAGCCCGGCGATTGTCATTCTGGGCCAGGGCAGCCTGGCCACTGCGCGCAAGATCCAGCAGGTTTACCCCGGCGCGTTGATCCACGGCTTGGCTACACGGGTTGAAGGCGCGGACCAGACCTGCAGCGAATTCGGCGCGACCCTGCGTCAGCTGTATCAACAGGGCACGCCGCTGATTGCGCTGTGCGCTGCTGGCATCGTGATCCGCACCCTCGCGCCGCTGCTGCTGGAAAAGGGCGAAGAACCAGCCGTGCTGGCCGTGGCCGAAGACGGCAGCGCCGTGGTGCCGCTGCTCGGTGGCCTGGGCGGTGTGAACGTGATGGCGCGGGAGATTGCCGCTGCGCTGGACGTGGCCGCTGCGATCACCACCAGTGGCGAGCTGCGATTTGGCACCTGCCTGCTCAACCCGCCAAGCGGTTATGAACTGGCCGACCTGGAGTTGGGCAAACGCTTCGTCTCCGACCTGCTGGCCGGCGCCAGCGTGCGCATCGAAGGCGCGGCTCCGTGGCTGGACCAGGCCGACTTGCCGCAGGATCAGCAGGCGCACCTGGCGATTCATGTGGGCAGTGCCGCGCGTGTGCCGGCCGCCAACGAATTGCTGATCTATCCGAAGAACGTCAGCGTGGCCTGCAAGCCGGGCGCGCAGTTGGCCGAGCGTGTGCGCTCGGCGTTGCATGACGCGGGCATTGCCGTGCAATCCCTGGCGTGCCTGTTGGCCAGCGACACGCAGATGGCCGAAGCCTCGTTGCATGAAGCGGCGCTGGAGCTGGGTGTGCCGCTGCGGTTTGCCCGCGTCAGCCAGGATGCCGATATCGTGGTCAACGTTGCCGAGCAGCCGTTGGACCTGTCCCAGGTCGGGCGTGTGCGCGGCCGTCTCGCCGTGATCGGCCTGGGCCCCGGCGCGGCCGAACTGATGGTGCCAGCGGTGAAGGCCGAGCTGGCCCGCTGCACCGACGTGCTCGGCTACGAAACCTACGTGCGCATGGCCGGGCCGTTCCGTGACGATCAAGTGCAGCACTGCACCGATAACCGCGAAGAAATGCAGCGCGCGCGCCACGCGTTCGAGCTGGCCGCCCAAGGCCGCTCGGTGGTGGTGGTGTCGTCCGGCGATCCGGGGGTGTTTGCCATGGCCGCTGCGGTGCTCGAAGCGTTGCATGAGTCCAGTGAGCCGGCGTGGCATCAGGTTGACCTGCAGATCCTGCCGGGCGTCTCGGCGTCCCTCGCCACCGCTGCCCAGGCGGGCGCGCCGTTGGGGCATGACTTCTGCGTGATGTCGCTGTCGGACAACCTCAAGCCCTGGTCGATCATCGAAAAGCGCCTGGACCTCGCGTCCCAGGCCGACCTGGCGCTGGCGTTCTACAACCCGATCTCGCGCTCGCGGCCGTGGCAACTGGGGCGCGCCCTGGAAATCGTCGCGCTGCATCGCACGCCGGAAACGCCGGTGGTGTTGGGCCGTGATATCGGGCGCCCGGGCCAGACCCTGCGCGTCACCACCCTTGGGCAACTGACACCTGAGCAGGTGGACATGCGCACCATGGTGCTGGTCGGCTCATCCACCACATGCGTGTTTCCGCGCGCCGGTGGCGGTGAATGGGTGTACACGCCGCGTTGGTACGGCGAGAAACCCGCCTCCTGAAAACAGCCTCGCGGCTGCCGGAAAGCTCCGAATGACCCAGGGATTCACCTGCGGTTGTCCGGGGCTTTTTCTTTTTTACGCAATGAAATCCGGAAGGCCCACAGCTACCCCGCGCGATTGCTGGGCGCTGGGTTTTGGCGGGTGGCGCCAAGCTATGTTTGTGGCGTGGAAAGCCTGGCGGCCACTGGACTAGTGTGAGGGCAAGCCCCATGTGGGGTGCTTGTGGAGAACTGAAAATGGAGCGACATCACAAAAGGATCATCAGTGCAAAACGGCGCAAGTTGATTGCCGCCTACAAGCTGCCAGGCTCGCCGGGAGCGAATAGCTCAGCGCCGGTGGACATGGCGGATGACAGTAATGCGGCGGTGGTCAACAACGGCGTGATCTCGTTCGTCGCGGGCATGTCGGCGTTGAATCGGGAATACATTCGCAAGAGCTACCTGCTGGCGAGCAGTTACGTCAGCGATGTGTTGAAGGTCCACCGAGGGACCGAAGCGTGGTACGACGAATTTATCAAGGTGATGATCAGCCTGGGCTGGCTGCCGCTGCGCAGCAGCTTTGAGCGGGTGGCCAGTTCCGGCAGGGGCCTGACGGTGCAACTGGCGGCGCTGAACATGATTGCCGCGATGCTGGCTTCCACCTCATTGGCCTCGCCGCTATTGGCGGCGTTGCCGAAGTTGGCGGCAGATGCGCTGGAGGCCATGAAACAGGCTCCGGCGTCCTTTGAGCTGTTCAAGCGCAACAGCACGGTGCAGGAGGGGGGCGACTTCGGCCTCGCGTCGTGCGCGCAGACCGATGGCGAAGTGACGATGGTGCTGGTGACCTACAGCACCCGTGGCGTGAGCAAGCAGGTCGGCCTGCCGTTCCTTGAGTGGGACAGCTCATCTTCCGAGGCTTTCAGCGGGCAGACCTGCCTGGTATTGAATACCTCGGTGGTCAATGAAAAAACCATCCAGCTGATGCGCGAGAGCGCGGGTGACAAGGTGCAGCTGGCCATCGCCAAATACCGGATCTAAGGCACCAGGTAGCCGCGCACCCCGGTAAAGATGATTTGCGCGGCGAGGGCGCACACGAACAAGCCCATCAACCGACTGACAATCTGCAAGCCCTGGTCACCGAGAATGCGTTCGATGCGGTTGGACAGGTACAACACCACACCCACCGTGAGGCTGGCCAGGGCGATGCTGAGGATGGCGGTGAGCTTGTCATCCCAGTGTGGCTGGCTGACGCCCATCACCAGCAGCGCACCGATGGTGCCGGGGCCGACGGTGAGGGGGATGGTCAGCGGCACGATGGTCACGTCCTGCTGCACGTTGTCGCTCTGCACCGCCGACTTGCCTTGGGCCATGCCCAGGGCGGAGATGAACAGCACACTGCCGGCGCCGATGCGGAACGCATCCACGGTGATGCCGAACACACTGAAGATCACGCGACCGAACAGGTAGAGCAGCACGCTCGATACCAGGGTTGCCAAGGCGACTTTCCAGGCCAGGCGCCGCCGTTCTTTGTTGGAGTAGCCGCGGGTGAGGCTGATAAAGCAGGACAGCACGAAGAACGGGCTGTAGAGCACCAGCATTTTCAGGTAGACGCTGAATAACACGTGGAGCATGGGGGCGGCTCGCGGCGGGAGAAGTGTGTCGAGTCTATCAGGCGACGCAGATCAAATGTGGGAGCTGCATCTCAGGTCAGGAAGGCGCGTGTTCAGGCCTTTGTTGGCGCTGCGCCACCCAGTACTCCACCAGCTCACGCAGCTGCGACAATTCCACCGGCTTGGCCATGTGCCCGTCCATCCCGGCCTGGCGCGCGCGCTCCTTGTGTTCCGAGAGGATGTGCGCGGTGAGCGCCACCACCGGCGTGCGGATGCGCTGGTGGCTGACTTCCCACGCGCGCAGTTGCTGGGTCGCCGAGAACCCGTCGAGGATCGGCATTTCGCAGTCCATCAGCACCAGGTCATAGCGCTGGGCTTTCATCGCTTCCAGCGCTTCCTCGCCATTGCTGGCGGTGTCCGGGTTGAGGTTGAGCTTGCCGAGCATGCCCCGGATCACCTTGGTGGAGATGCTGTTGTCCTCGGCCACCAGGATGCGGAAGTCGGCGGGGACGGTCACCGCGGCCGGCGCGCTGGGCAGCGGGCGTGGTTGGGTGTTGCCCTTGCTGCGTTGGGTCAGTTCGTCGGCCAGGGTGGTCTTGAGGGTGTAGCCCGCCACCGGCTTGGCGAGGATGCGCTTGATCCCGCAGTTGCGCGCGATGATCTTGCTCGGCGCATTGCTGATGCCGGTGAGCATGATCAACAGGATGTCGTGGTTCAGGCTCGGGTCTTCCTTGATCTTCGCCGCCAATTGCATGCCGGTCATGCCGGGCATGTTCTGGTCCAGCAGCACCACGTCGAAGTAATCACGCAGGTGCGCCTTGGTGCGCAGCAGCGCCAGGGCTTCTTTGCCGGACGGCACGGCGCTGACGTTCAAGCCCCAGGCGGTGCATTGCTGCACCAGCACTTTGCGGCAGGTGTCGTTGTCGTCCACCACCAGCACGCGCGCGTCCTTGAGCGGGCCGTCGAGGTCGGAGGTCGGGTGTTCCAGGCGTTCGGGGTCCAGCGGCAAGGTCAGCCACAGGGTGCTGCCCTGGTGGCTGCCGCTCTTGATGCCGAACTCGCCGTTCATCAGCAGGATCAGTTGGCGGGCGATGACCAAACCCAGGTGGCCGCTCAAGCGGGTGGCCGAGAGGAAGTTCTTGCTGTGCAGTTCGCTGTGCAAGAGGGCGTCACGCTCGGCCGCTTCCATCGGCAGGCCGCTGTCTTGCACGGCAATGCGCAGGCGCGGCTTGGTGCTGCGCTCGTCCAGGGCGACGACGATCAGCACTTCGCCTTCGTCGGTCTTTTGCAAGGCGTTTTCCAGCAGGCTCAACAGCGCCTGGCGCAGGCGGGTCGGGTCGCCGCTGATGACACGTGGCACCTGGGGCTGGATAAAGCTGATCAGCTCGACGTTCTGCTGCTCGGCCTTGGCGCGGAAGATGCTCAGGCAATCTTCGATCAAGGCGTTGAGGTCGAACTGCACGTCGTCCAGTTCGATCTGCCCGGATTCGAGCTTGGAGATATCGAGGATCTCGTTGATCAGCGTGAGCAGTTCGTTGCCGGCGCTGTGGATGGTCTGCACGTAGTCGCGCTGTTTCACCGACAGCGGCGTGCCCAGCAGCAACTCGGTCATGCCGAGCACGCCGTTCATGGGGGTGCGGATCTCGTGGCTGATCTTCGCCAGGAACTCGGCCTTGGCCGCGATTTCGGCGTTGCTGGCGGCGAGGTCGCGGCTGAGGCTGAAGCGGGTTTCGACGATGGCGCGCTGGCGTTCGCCGAGGGCCAGGCTCATCAGCAAGCCGCTGAGGCAGATAAAGGCGAGCAGGGTGACGATCAAGCCTTGCGGCGCCAGCAGCGTCAGGCCGAGCAGGGCGGGGAGGATGATCAGCGTACCGGTGTTGAACACCACCATCGCGGCCACGAACAGGCGCGCCGGGCGGTAGCCTTTCTGCCAGTGATAGGCCGAGACAAACAGCATGCTCAGGCCGGCCAGGGCCACCAGGGCGTAGGTGATGATGTTCAGCGGCAGGGTGTTGACGAACAACAGCAGCAGGCCGCACAGCACGATGAACAGGATGTCGGCCATCAGCAGCTTGTTCAGCGGGTGCGGGCCCAGCGGCATGAAGAAGCGGTAGGCAAACATCAGCCCGCACGGCGCCGTCAGCAACAGGGCGAGGTAGGCGCCTGGGGTCTGGATCGCATGCCAGTTCGGCAGCCACGGCCCGATTACGTTGAGCAGCAGTGCCAGGCTCAGCATCAGCAGCACTTCGCACGCCGCCAGCCACAGGCTGCTGCGTGAGCGGTGGTAGGCGAAGCGCGTGAGGTTGTGCAGGATCAGCATCAGCAGGCAGCCGAACAGCAGGCCGTAGATCAGCGTCTGGGTCTGGTTGGCGGCGGCGAGGACGGCCGGTTCCAGGGTGATGTAGGGGCGCAGTTCGTGTTCGGAGACCAGGCGCAGGTAGACCTCGAGGGGTTTCTGGCTCTGGGGCATGGGCAGCATGAAATCGCTGCTGGGCAGCGGGCGCTCAGCCTGGGGCTGGCGCGTGCCGGTGCTCTGTTGTTCCACCAGGGTGTCGCCGTCCAGGACGTAGAGGCTCAGGTGGGACAGGTCCGGGGCAAACACCCGCAGCACTTGTTCGTGCCTGCCGGGTTGCAGCTTGAAGCGTACCCACAACGCACCGTCCGGCTGTGCGGCCGTGATCCGGTCGAGTTCGATGGGGCTGAATTGATTGGTGTAGCGGGGGGAACGGATGTCGCTCAGTTGCAGATCGGCCTGTTCATCAAGCAATACCGCCCAACCACTGCCTTGTGCCGCAGCCTGGGCCGGGAACAAGCAGAGCAGTGTCAGCAGACTGACTGTGAAACCTATGGCGATCCTGAGCCAGCGCACGGCGAAATCCCTTCGTAGGTTGATGCACGGGTTAACTATGCGCGGGGCGACATGTGTACGGCAAGGGCCAGGGGCCCTTGCCTAACCGAACGGATAGCTACGACTGATCAGTTGTTCTCGCCACGTTCACGGGCAATCGCGCGATAGCCGATGTCGGTGCGGTAGAAACAGCCTTTCCAGTCGATCTTCGCGGCCAGCTTGTACGCCTGCTGTTGCGCGGCGTCCACACTGGCACCCATCGCGGTGGCGCACAGTACGCGGCCACCTGCGGTCACAACCTTGCCATCCTTGAGCGCGGTGCCCGCATGGAACACCTTGCCTTCCAGCGTAGCAGCTGCGTCGAGGCCTTCAATCACATCGCCCTTGGCGTAGTCGGCCGGGTAACCGCCGGCGGCCAGCACAATACCGACGCTCGGGCGTGGGTCCCACTGCGCTTCAACCTTGTCCAGGGCCTGGGCCAGGGCGGCTTCCACCAGCAATACCAGGCTCGACTGCAGGCGCAGCATCACTGGTTGGGTTTCCGGGTCGCCGAAGCGGCAGTTGAACTCGATGACCTTCGGGTTGCCCGCCTTGTCGATCATCAGGCCAGCGTAGAGGAAACCGGTGTACACGTTGCCTTCGTCGGCCATGCCGCGCACGGTTGGCCAGATCACCAGGTCCATGACGCGCTGGTGCACGTCAGCGGTGACCACCGGAGCCGGGGAGTACGCACCCATGCCGCCGGTGTTCGGGCCGCTGTCGCCGTCGCCGACGCGTTTGTGGTCCTGGCTGGTGGCCATCGGCAAGACGTTCTTGCCGTCGACCATCACGATGAAGCTGGCTTCTTCGCCGTCGAGGAATTCCTCGATGACTACGCGCGAACCGGCTTCACCAAAGGCGTTGCCGGCGAGCATGTCGCGCACGGCGTCTTCGGCTTCTTGCAGGGTCATGGCGACGATCACGCCTTTGCCGGCGGCCAGGCCATCGGCCTTGATCACGATCGGCGCACCTTTTTCACGCAGGTAAGCCAGGGCTGGCTCGATCTCGGTGAAGTTCTGGTAGTCGGCGGTCGGGATCTTGTGGCGCGCGAGGAAATCCTTGGTGAACGCCTTGGAGCCTTCCAGCTGGGCAGCGCCAGCGGTAGGGCCGAAGCAGTCCAGGCCACGGCTGCGGAACAGGTCCACGACGCCGGCAACCAGCGGCACTTCCGGGCCGACGATGGTCAGGGAGACATTCTTTTGCGCAAAATCGGCCAGTTGCTCAAGGGCCAGCACGTCGATAGCGACGTTCTCGCACTTGGCTTCAATGGCGGTGCCGGCGTTGCCGGGTGCGACGAAAACCTTCTGGACGCGTGGGTCCTGGGCTACTTTCCAGGCCAGGGCGTGTTCACGGCCACCGCTGCCAATGATCAAAACATTCATTTCAAAAACCTCGGATGACGCTGAATTCTGGAAACAATGCGGGCTGCTTTTTTGTGGGAGCTGGCTTGCCTGCGATGGCATCGACTCGGTGCATCTGATACATCGAGTCGCCCGCATCGCAGGCAAGCCAGCTCCCACACAAGCCAGTGCCCACCAGGCAAATTGGATCAGTGGCGGAAGTGGCGCATGCCAGTGAAGACCATGGCGATGCCGGCTTCATCAGCCGCAGCAATCACTTCGGCGTCGCGCATCGAACCACCCGGTTGAATCACGGCAGTCACGCCCGCTTTTGCGGCATTGTCCAAACCATCACGGAACGGGAAGAACGCATCGGAAGCCATCACCGAGCCCACTACCTGCAAACCCGCGTGCTCAGCCTTGATCGCGGCGATACGCGCCGAGTTCACGCGGCTCATCTGGCCGGCGCCGACACCGATGGTCTGGCGGTTCTTGGCGTAGACGATGATGGCGTTGGATTTAACGTACTTGGCCACTTTCCAGGCGAAGATCAGGTCGTTGATCTCTTGCTCGGTCGGTGCGCGCTTGGTCACAACCTTGAGGTCTTCGCTGCCGATCATGCCGATGTCGCGGCTCTGTACCAGCAGGCCACCGTTGACGCGCTTGTAGTCCCAGGCGGCAGCACGGTCAGCCGACCACTCGCCGCAGGCCAGCAGGCGCACGTTGGCTTTGGCGGCGACGATGGCGCGGGCTTCTTCGCTGACGCTTGGGGCGATGATCACTTCCACGAACTGACGCTCGACGATCGCCTTGGCGGTCTCGGCATCCAGCTCACGGTTGAAGGCGATGATGCCGCCGAACGCGGATTCGGTGTCGGTGGCGTAGGCCAGTTCGTACGCCTGGCGGATACCGCCTTCAGCGTCCGGGCTTACGGCCACGCCGCACGGGTTGGCGTGCTTGACGATCACACAGGCCGGCTTGACGAAGCTCTTCACACATTCCAGCGCGGCGTCGGTGTCGGCCACGTTGTTGTAGGACAGTTCCTTGCCTTGCAGCTGGGTCGCGGTGGCGATGCCCACTTCGGCGGGCTTGGCTTCCACGTAGAACGCCGCGCTCTGGTGCGGGTTCTCGCCATAGCGCATTTCCTGGGCCTTGATGAACTGGCTGTTGAAGGTGCGCGGGAACTGGCTGCGGCCTTCGGTCGACAGGGTTTCAGCGGCCTGGTTAACGGTGCCCATGTAGTTGGCGATCATGCCGTCGTAGGCGGCGGTGTGTTCGAACGCCTTGAGCATCAGGTCGAAACGCTGGGCGTAGGTCAGGCCGCCGGCTTTCAGGCCTTCCAGCACATTGGCGTAGTCGCTGGCGTTGACCACGATGGCCACGTCTTTGTGGTTCTTGGCTGCCGAGCGCACCATGGTCGGGCCGCCGATATCGATGTTTTCGATAGCGGTCGGCAGGTCGCAGCCTGGCTTGTTGATGGTGGCTTCGAACGGGTACAGGTTGACGGCCACCAGGTCGATCGGCTTGATGCCGTGCTCGGCCATGATCGCGTCGTCGGTGCCGCGACGGCCGAGGATGCCGCCGTGGATTTTCGGGTGCAGGGTCTTGACCCGACCGTCCATCATTTCTGCGAAACCGGTGTAGTCCGCCACTTCCACTGCGGCCACGCCGTTGTCCTGCAGCAGTTTGAAGGTCCCGCCCGTGGAGAGGATTTCCACGCCCAGGGCTTCCAGCTCCCGGGCAAATTCGAGGATGCCGGTCTTGTCGGAAACGCTGATCAAGGCGCGGCGGATCGGCAGGCGGGTAGTCTGGTCGGTCATTTCAATTTCCATCAAAAGCAAAGGAGTCAGCAAAAAAGGCGACCGTTTTTTACGCGGGCGCCTTTCTGGTTTGATTGAATGCTTACAACAAATCGTACTGCTTGAGCTTTTTGCGCAAGGTGCCACGGTTGAGGCCCAAGAGCTCACTGGCTTTGGTCTGGTTGCCCTTGACGTAGTTCATCACGCTTTCGAGCAAGGGCGCCTCGACTTCGGAGAGCACCAGGTTGTACACGTCCGTGACGGAAGCGCCCTCAAGGTGGGCGAAATAATTGTGCAGCGCCTTCTCGACACTCCCGCGAAGGGTCTGGCCTTCTTCGCTTGGCGTGTTCAGGTGCTGTTTCAAATTGACGTTGTCGCTCACGGGTGTTGTTCCACTCACTAAAGTCTCGGTCATCATCGTCATGCGGCCACCCCCTCTCCGTCCCCTGTCCCCAGGCTCTTGTAACGCTCGCTGAAGAACTCACGAACGTTGGCGCACTGTGCTTCCGTATCATCCAAACGATTGAAGTGGGCGCGAAACTCCCTGGCGCCCGGCAGGGTTGCGAGATACCAGCCGACATGCTTGCGAGCAATGCGTACTCCCATCACGTCTCCGTAGAAGGCGTGCAGGGCGGCCAGATGCTCTAGCAGAATACGTTCCACCTCGATCAACTCCGGTGCCGGCAACACTTCGCCGGTACGCAGAAAATGCTCGATCTCACGGAAAATCCATGGCCGCCCCTGGGCAGCCCGGCCGATCAACAAGCCATCGGCACCGGTTGCGTTGAGCACGCGCCGGGCTTTCTCGGCTGAGTCGATGTCGCCATTGGCAAACACCGGCATCGACACCGCCTGCTTGATCGCAGCGATGGTGTCGTACTCGGCCTCACCGGTGTAAAGGTCGGCGCGGGTGCGGCCATGCACCGCCAGCGCTGTAATTCCTGCCTGTTCGGCGATCTTCGCCACCGTCAGGCCGTTCTTGTTGTCCCGGTCCCAGCCGGTACGGATCTTCAGGGTCACCGGCACATCCACTGCGGCGACAACGGCCTGCAGGATCTCGGCAACCAACTGCTCATCTTTCAACAGCGCGGAACCGGCGGCCTTGTTGCAGACCTTCTTGGCCGGGCAGCCCATGTTGATGTCGATGATCTGCGCCCCCAACTCCACGTTGGCCCGGGCCGCATCCGCCAGCATCTGCGCATCACCCCCGGCGATCTGTACCGAGCGGGGCTCGGGATCACCTTCGTGGATCATGCGCATCCGCGATTTGCGGGTGTTCCACAAGCTCATGTCGCTGGTGACCATTTCCGAGACTACAAGACCTGCGCCCAACCGCTTGCACAGCTGACGAAAGGGCTGGTCGGTGACGCCCGCCATCGGGGCGAGAATCAAGCCGTTGTGCAATGTGTATGGGCCGATGCGTACCGCCGACATAGGACTTCCCTGTTGTGGGGCCGGATCATTAGAGTTCGAAAAAGGGTTGGCATGATACCCGCTCTCGATGACTGGATAAAGGCTGAATTGGATAAAATCTGAACAGTTATTTCTTTATCGCCGCCGGTTTGGTTGCGCGGCGAAAAGTCAACAAACCGCCGTCAAGCCTTTGTATGCCGGCCGATTCACTCGGGCGAGTGGAAGCTCAGGCTGTAGTTCACGGCTTTGTTGCCTGGATCAAGGATGTCCAGGGAGATATGGATCGGCGTTTGCGACGGCATCTCGCTGACCCCGGCCAACTCGCCGCTCAGATATTCGGCAGGCTTGAAGCGACGACTGGCAATCAGGCTGCCGTTGAGGTCGGCAAAGCGCAGCTCCAGCAGCGGGAAGGGCTGGGAGAACGTGGCGCGGTTATAGATGATGGCATCGACCACCAGCGCGCCGGCGAACTCCGGGTGGCTGCGCACCACCAGGTTGCTGCTCTTGATATGGGCGATGTCGACCCGTGATGGCACGGTGCAGCCGAGGGTCGGGCACAGTTGCTGGAACCATGGACGATAGGCGTCCTGGCGGGCCAGGTCGTCGAATTGATAGGCGATGTACTGGCCGGCGAGGCCTGCGGCGGCGATCAACACCAGCAGGATCCAGATCAGGCGGCGGCCCCAGCCCTGCGGGCGTTTTTGCGCGTAGAGGTGCAGCGGGTCGTCTTCCAGGTCCTGCAGCACTTCGTCGTGCACGCTGGTGGTCGCGCGTGGGCGCTTGCGGCGCGAGGTCGGGCGCTCTTCGGGTTCCGATTCTTCTGCGGCATGGGTCAGCGGTGTGAACGGCGGGTCGATGTCGTCCTCGTCCGGCGTCGAGCGCAGTGGCGGCTCGTCGTCCAGATCGTCGGTGTGCAAGGACATGGATGGTTCGGTGCGCTGCCGGGTCGCAGGTGCGTTCGTCGGTTCGGCGTCATTTTCGTCGGCGGCGACGCGTTCTGCCGGCGGTTCGCTGAACAGGCTGGCGGCCCACTTCTCTTCCTCGGCCTTGACGGTGTCGCGGCTGGCGCTGAGGGGTTCGTCCTTTTGGCGGCGGTCGGTGCCCGGTTGGCGACGTTCTGCGCCCAACGGTTGGGTGTGCTGAATCTCGCGGCGTTCGAGCTTGGCCAGTTCCTGGTCCAGGTCCAGGTTATCGAGGTCCAGCTCTTCGGCGGTCCACTGCTTCTGGCTGATGGCGCGGGGCGGCTCGGGGGCCGGTTCAACGCTGATCGGCACCTCGGGTTCCGCCGCCGTGGCGCTGGCGCGCTGCTCCAGCAGCTGGCGCACCGCATTGAACACTTGCAGGCACGAGCCGCAGCGCACCACGCCGCGGGCCACGCTCAGTTGAGCGTGGTTGACGCGAAAGCGCGCTTGGCAATGTGGGCACTGGGTGACGAAACTGTCGGTCATGCGGCCATCCGATTCAGGCAAGCGCTCATTCTAGCGCCGACGCCCGCTGATGCGTACCCAGCCATCACGGTTGGCGATCGGGTCCAGTTCGAAATCCTTGGCGTAGGCGGCGGCCACGTCTTCACCTTGCTCGGCGAGGATGCCCGACAGGGCCAGGCGGCCACCCGGCTTGACCAGGCTCGACAGCTGCGGGGCCAGGGAAACCAGCGGCCCGGCGAGGATATTCGCCACCAGCACGTCGGCCTGCACCTGTGGCAGGTCTTGCGGCAGGTAGAGTGGGAATTTGCCTTCGGGAATATTGTTGCGCCCGGCGTTATCGCGGGAGGCTTCCAGGGCCTGCACGTCGATATCGGTGCCGACAGCTTCCTTGGCGCCCAGCAGCAGGGCGGCAATCGCCAGGATGCCCGAGCCGCAGCCGAAGTCCAGCACGTTGCTGTCAGCCAGGTCCTGGCCGTCCAGCCATTCCAGGCACAGCGCGGTGGTGGGGTGGGTGCCGGTGCCGAACGCCAGGCCCGGGTCCAGCAGCAGGTTGACGGCGTCAGGCTCCGGCGCGGCGTGCCAGCTCGGCACGATCCACAGGCGCTGGCCGAAACGCATCGGCTGGAAGTTGTCCATCCAGCTGCGTTCCCAGTCCTGGTCTTCGATGACTTCGCTGTGATGCTCCGGCAGCGGGCCGCCGGTGAGCAGTTCCATATGGGCCAGGACGGCGGCGGCATCGGTGCCGTCTTCGAACAGGGCCAGCAAGTGGGTGTGGGACCACAGCGGGGTGGTGTTGAGTTCGGGTTCGAAGATCGGCTGGTCTTCGGCGTCCATGAAGGTCACCGACACGGCGCCCACTTCGAGGAACGCGTCTTCGTAGGTTTCGGCTTGTTCTGGGCTGATGGCGAGACGGACTTGCAGCCAAGGCATGGCGGGCACCTTTGAAAAAATTGAATGTGCGACGGGTGGGTCGCGAAAGGGCGCAAGTTTACGCGAGCGGCGGGAGGGGTGTACACATAACAAATGTGGGAGCGGGGTTGTGTGGGAGCTGGCTTGCCTGCGATAGCATCGACTCGGTTTGGCTGACAAACCGAGGTGCCTGCATCGCAGGCAAGCCAGCTCCCACAGAAGCCAGCTCCCGCAGAAGATTGGCTGTGTTTTGCTATCCCACAAACAACAAAACCGCCCGAAGGCGGTTTTGTTGGGTGGAGCACTTACTGGTTGGCCAGCTTGTGTTCCAGGTAGTGAATGTTCACACCACCTTCGCAGAAGCCTTCATCGCGGACCAGGTCCCGGTGCAGCGGGATGTTGGTCTTGATGCCGTCTACCACGATTTCGTCCAGGGCGTTGCGCATACGGGCCATGGCCTCGTCGCGGGTCGCGCCCCAGGTGATCAGCTTGCCGATCAGCGAGTCGTAGTTGGACGGAACCTTGTAGCCGCTGTACAGGTGCGAATCCACACGTACGCCGTTGCCGCCGGGCGCGTGGAAATGCTTGACCAGGCCAGGGCTTGGGATAAAGGTTTTCGGGTCTTCGGCGTTGATACGGCACTCCAGGGAGTGGCCGTGCATCTTCACGTCGTCCTGGGTGAAGGACAGCGGGTTGCCAGCGGCGATGCTCAGCATCTCCTTGACGATGTCGATACCGGTGACCATCTCCGAAACCGGGTGCTCTACCTGCACACGAGTGTTCATCTCGATGAAGTAGAAACGACCGTTCTCGTAGAGGAACTCAAAGGTACCGGCGCCACGGTAGTTGATGTCGATGCACGCCTTGACGCAGCGAGCCAGGACTTCTTCGCGCGCTTTTTCGTCCAGGCCCGGTGCCGGCGCTTCTTCCAGTACCTTCTGGTGACGACGTTGCAGCGAGCAATCGCGGTCGCCCAGGTGGATGGCGTGGCCCTGGCCGTCGGACAGTACTTGCACTTCCACGTGACGTGGGTTGGTCAGGTACTTTTCCAGGTAGACCATCGGGTTGCCGAACCAGGCGCCCGCTTCGGAGCGAGTCTGCTTGGCCGCTTCGATCAGGTCTTCTTCCTTGTGCACCACGCGCATGCCGCGACCACCACCGCCACCGGCGGCCTTGATGATCACCGGGTAACCGACTTCACGACCAATGCGCAGAGCGGTTTCCTCGTCTTCCGGCAGCGGGCCGTCGGAACCTGGAACGGTTGGCACGCCGGCCGCGATCATCGCGTCCTTGGCCGACACCTTGTCGCCCATCAGGCGAATGGTTTCGGCTTTCGGGCCGATGAAGGCGAAGCCGGATTTTTCCACCTGTTCGGCGAAATCGGCGTTTTCCGCGAGGAAGCCGTAGCCCGGGTGGATGCCATCAGCGCCGGTCACTTCAGCGGCCGCGATGATGTTGGAGACTTTCAGGTACGAGTTCGTGGCCAGTGGCGGGCCGATGCAGATGCTTTCGTCCGCCAGTTTCACGTGCATCAGTTCGGTATCGGCCGTCGAGTAAACAGCGACGGTCTTGATGCCCTCTTCCTTACAGGCGCGCAGGATCCGCAGCGCGATCTCGCCGCGGTTGGCGATCAGGACTTTTTGCAGTTTCTTCGCAGGTTTCAACATCGAAGGCGCTCCGCGGTTCAAACGATGGTGAACAGCGGCTGGTCGTACTCAACCGGCTGACCGTTTTCTACCAGGATGGATTCGATCACGCCGGCTTTTTCAGCGGTGATGTGGTTCATCATCTTCATCGCTTCGACGATGCAGATGGTGTCGCCCACTTTCACGGTTGCGCCGACTTCAACGAAGGCTGGCGAGGTCGGTGCCGGGGTGCGGTAGAACGTACCGACCATTGGCGACTTGACCACGAAACCGTTCAACACAGGGGCAGCTGGCGCAGCAGGAGCAGCGGCGGCCGGTGCAGCAGCCGGAGCGGCAGCGGCTGGAGCCGGTGCTTGCATTTGCGGTGCGTAGAACTGTTGGGCCGGGGTCTTGCTGTGGCGGCTGATCCGTACGGATTCTTCGCCTTCCTTGATTTCCAGCTCGTCGATACCGGACTCTTCCAGCAGCTCGATCAGTTTCTTAACTTTACGGATATCCATGAATCATCAACTCCCAAGGGTCGGTCAGGGGCACTTGGCCGGTTGTTCAATGTGTTCCAGGGCGGCCTCCAGGGCCAGTCGGTAACCGCTGGCGCCAAGGCCGCAGATCACACCTACCGCTACATCGGAGAAGTAGGAGTGATGGCGGAAAGCTTCGCGTTTGTGCACGTTGGACAAATGCACTTCGATGAATGGGATGCTCACCGCCAGCAGCGCGTCACGTAATGCAACGCTTGTATGCGTAAAAGCGGCGGGATTGATCAGGATAAAGTCCACGCCTTCGCCGCGCGCGGCATGGATGCGATCAATCAATTCGTACTCGGCGTTGCTTTGCAGGTAGAGCAGATGGTGGCCGGCTTCACGGGCCCGGCGTTCCAGATCGAGGTTGATCTGTTCCAGGGTCACTGCCCCGTAGACGCCCGGTTCACGGGTGCCGAGCAGGTTCAGGTTGGGTCCGTGCAGAACCAGAAAGGTCGCCATCGGCTGTTCCTTGTTATTGATAGGGGTACGGCAGAACCCGGCGACTATGCCGCAAAGCCTTTGTGACTGTCCAGTTCTATGCAGTAGGCAGCACGATTAGCGAGGATAGCGCAAAATTTGTGACTGCCGGGCTGGATCCGGTCAGTGTGGGAGCTGGCTTGCCTGCGATAGCTGTCTGTCAGTTGATGCATCTTTGACTGATATGCCGCTATCGCAGGCAAGCCAGCTCCCACATTTGGTCTCCATCCAGGCTGAGGCCGTGTTAAACGCGGAAAGCTTGCACCGCCGTGTTGAGCTGTCCACCGAGTACCAGTAAGTGCTCGCCCTGGCTACGGCCCTGGCCGATGCGCAGCAGATTGTCCTCACCCAGCTGATGAATCCGCTCACTGTTGTCACGAATCTCACTCACCGCGCCACTCTGCTGTGCGGTCACATCGGCAATGCGCACCGCCGTGTCGGAAATGGTCTGGATCGCCCCGACGATTTCATCCAGCGCGCCGTCGGCCGCTTGCGCTTGCTGGGCGGTGGCTTCGGCGTGTTCGACCTGGGCGCGCATGCCTTGCACCGATTGGTGCGCGGCGGTTTGCAGGCCGGCGATCAGGGTCTGGATCTCGGCGGTGGCGCCGGCGGTGCGTTGGGCCAGGGAACGCACTTCGTCAGCGACCACGGCAAAGCCACGCCCGGCTTCACCGGCGCGGGCGGCTTCGATGGCGGCGTTGAGCGCCAGCAGGTTGGTCTGGTCGGCAATCGAGCGGATCACCGTGAGGACGCCGCCGATGGTGGCGGATTCTGCGGCGAGTTTCTCGATCATCTGCGCATTTTGCTGCACTTCACCCACCAACGCGTGCAGCCCGGTGAGGCTCAGGCCGATTACCCGCTGGCCCTGTTCCACGGCTTCACCGGCGCTGCGGCTGGCGCCGGCGGCCTGGCTGGCGTCGCCGGCCACTTGTTGAATGGTCGCTTCCAGCTCGCCCAGGGAGTCGCGGATCTGCGCGGTGTCGCCGGCCTGGCGCTCGGCGCCGTCATGCAGGCCGCTGCTCAGCTCGGCGAGGGCGCGGCTGCTGCCGGCGACTTCCTCGGCATTGCCGCGAATGGTGCCCACCAACGCCACCAGATAGGCGCGCAGGCGGTTCAGGGACGCCTCGATGTCGTGCAATTCGCGGTTGGTCTTGCCCAAGGCGATTGGCTGGCTGAAGTCGCCTTCGGCCCAAGTGGACAGCGCTGGCG
The DNA here is from genome assembly GCF_030687495.1 of Pseudomonas sp. FP453. Lineage (NCBI taxonomy): Bacteria > Pseudomonadati > Pseudomonadota > Gammaproteobacteria > Pseudomonadales > Pseudomonadaceae > Pseudomonas > Pseudomonas sp. FP453. The sequence goes on from NZ_CP117435.1 coordinate 737,039, forward strand.
CCAGGTTGGTCAGCACCCGCGCCAAACGGCGTTGCAGGGTGTCGATCAGCAGCGCGATCAGCAGGATCAGGCCGATCATCACGCCTTGCATCACCCGCACTTCGCCCTGGATCCTGCCGTGTTGCGCACGCACCACCGGCTCCAGGCCGGCGATGGCTTGCTGCACGGCGTTGATTTTCAGGTGGGTGCTGGCGGCGAGGTCGGCGCGTTGCTGGATCTGTTCGCGGGTGCGCTTGAGTTCGGCGGGGTAGCGGGTCAGCAGGCTGTTGAGTTCGCGCTTGAGGTCGACGCCAGTGTCCTGAACTTCGGCTTTTTCGCTGTTTTCCAGGCCCATCAAGGCGGAAAAGTCGTCGGCGCTGGACTCGGCGCTGGCCTTCACGCCCAGCAGCGGCAGTTGCCCCAGCACGTCGGCCTGGCTGCGGATATTGCCGACTTCGCGTTCCACATCATCCGCCAGCTCGGCGCGACCGCTGCTGACCAGCTTGTCGCGGGCCAGGGACAGCTTGCCCAGGTGCTGCGACGCGGCCAGCAGCGGCGGCAGGTAACGCGCGGCGTCCGCGGAGTTCACGCCGAGGGCGTATTGGCTCAGTTGCTCCAGATTGGCGCCCAGTTCGCGCTCGGCTTGCAGCAGCAAGGCTTGCGGGTCGCCGGCCAGCTTGCCGGCGGCGAGCAGGTCGGTCTTGCCGAAGGTGTCCAGGTCGGCAAGGCTCGGGCGCAGGTTTTGCGCGAGGTCGGCGGGCAGTTCATCCAGATGCTGCAGCAGGCTTTCCAGGCTTTGGCTGGCGCTGCTCAAACGCAGGGCGTCGCCGCTGGCGAGGTAGTCGTCGATATTGCGCGCGGCCTGGTTCTGGAAGGTCTGGGACAGGCCCAGGTAGCGTTCCATCAACAAATACGGGCGCTCCAGTGCCCGTTGCGACCACCAGAGTGTCGCCCCGAGCGCCAGGCACACGGCCACCAGCAGAAGGGTATTGAGATTGGTCAGCAGCTTCAGGCGCATGCGTGGTTTCAACCGACAGCAAAAGGTAAGTGCCTGAAGTTATTGCGTTTTAGTTACAGGGTTATGACGGTATCAGTGGAATCTGGTGAAAAGGTGGCACTTTGCTTTGACGTGCGCGCAGCCTGTACCCGGTTGCGTCCGGCGTGCTTGGCGCGGTACAGCGCCTCGTCGGCCTGGGCGGCCATCATCAGGCTGTCGGAATCGTCGCACAGCTCCACCAGGCCGGCGCTGAAGGTGCACCACAGGTCTTGCGGTTGGGCCGGGTAGTGAATTTCGGCAAAGCGCCCACGGATTTCATCCAGCACCTTGCAGGCCGATTCCAGGTCGGTGTCCGGCATGACGATGGCAAATTCTTCGCCACCGTAGCGCCCGATGTAATCGGTCTTGCGCAGCCGCTGCTTGAGAAACAGCGCCAGGCTCTTGATCACGCGGTCGCCCATGGGGTGGCCGTGGCTGTCGTTGACCCGCTTGAAGTGGTCGATGTCGAGCATGGCAAAGCTCAACGGCTTGTTCTCGCGGCGTGCGCGGAAGCTGCAGTCTTCGAGCAATTGCAGGATATGGGTGTGGTTGTACAGGCCGGTCAGGCTGTCGCGCACCATCCGCGCCTTGAGGTGGCGCGCACGCGCCGCGCGGTTGCGCACGGTGGTGATCAGGTGGCGCGGCTTGATCGGCTTGGTGAGGAAGTCGTCGCCGCCTTCGCTCATGGCGTCCAGCTGCTTGTCCAGGTCGTCTTCGGCCGACAGGTAGATGATCGGCACGCTGACGTAGCGGTCGTTGTGGCGGATCACCTTGGCCAGTTCGGTACCGGTACAGGCGGGCATATACATGTCGAGGATGATCAGGTCGGGCTGGAAGTCGGCCAGCTCGGCCATGGCCTGGATCGGCTCGATCAGCGTGCGGGTGACGATGCCGGCACTGTTGAGCAGCCGCTCGGTATGCAGCGCCTGGGCCCGCGAGTCATCGATGATCAGGACTTTGTAGGGTTCGTACTGGGCGACGCAGGTGAGCACTTCGATTTTTTCCAGCAGGCTGGAGGCTTCCAGGGTGCCGGTGAGGAATTCCTGGCCGCCGGCGCGCACGGCGGCGAGGCGGGTCGGGGTGTCGGTCTCGTGCAGGCTGAAAAACAGCAGCGGCAGCTTTTGCTCCAGGCCTTCCTGGGCTTCGGCGGCGAGTTGCAGGCCCAGGCCCGGGCCGCAGAAGTCCACGTCCATGACGATGGCCGAGGGCAGGCGCTCGGCCATCGACGCACGAAACGCCGCCACACTGTCCAGGGACTGGGCGCTCATGCCAAAGAATTCCAGCTGCTTGGCCAGGCGCTCGGCGCGGTCGTGATCGGCAAGCATCACGTAGATCGGCTTGCGCATCGGCGGCAGGAAGGTTTGTTCCAGCTGGTCGCCCTGGCGCAGGCCGGTGCGCGACAGGCGCTGCATCAAGCGATTGAGTTCGGTGATCAGCTGGCTGCTCAGGCGGCCACGGTTTTCGTCCACCAGCTTGAGCGACTCGCCGATGTGCCGGGCCAACTGGCCGTGCTCGGGCTGTTCGAAACGTTCGGCAAAACGCAGCAGGCGCAGGTTGGCCTCGCTGAGTTCGGAGAGGTCGGCGTTGGACCATTCACTGCGTTGCAGGCGCTGCCAGATCTCAAGAATTTGACGTGCCTGATGAATTACCCGCTGGGCAAAATGGTGCTTGAGACGCTCACGGCTGGGGTCTTCTGGCTCGGTCATATCCTGACTACTAGTTAGGCTGCATGCTGAGGTCGAACTGATGGCTCTATGCTAGCACCTCTTTTCTGTTACATGAGTGTCATGCGTCAATTAACTGCGAGACTTGTGCATTCAATTTTTGACTCAAGGGTCGCGCAGCGCGAAAAGCGTGCATCCTTTATAGTGCTTGCGCTAAAAGCCCCGCGCCGACGGGCACGATGGGGTAGGGTTGTGGTCGGAGTGTTTGAACGCACCCGGACTATAGACGTGCATGAACTCAAGTGATTGAAAGGATATCGCCATGCTGGACTGGAAAAACCGTGCAGACAGTGCCAAAGGCCCCGCCCCTGAGCCCAAGTCGGCCAACCGCAGCTACTTTCGCACCCTGCTGATGAGCCGGGCCGTGCTCAGCCTGCTGGGCTTGTACCTGTTGGTCACCGGCGGCCTGGGGTGGTACTGGAGCCAGGAACCGGCGCTGTTCCCGGTCCAGCAAAACGCGCAGATTGCCGCCGAGAAGGAAGGCAAGCAGATGGTGGTGGGCTACACCACCGTCGAAACCCTCAAGACCGTGGTCGGCACCTTGCTGAACAAGCCCGGTGGTTATATTTCCAACGACCGTTTCCCGCCTGGCCTGTGGATGGACAACATGCCGAGCTGGGAATACGGCGTGCTGGTGCAGGTGCGCGACCTGACCCGCGCCCTGCGCAAAGACTTCGCCCGCTCCCAGTCGCAGTCGGCTGAAGATGCGGACCTGGCCAAGGCCGAGCCGCGCTTCAACTTCGACAACAAGAGCTGGGTGCTGCCGTCCAGCGAGTCGGAATACCAGGAAGGCATCAATTCCCTCAGCCGCTATGAAGCGCGCCTGTCCGACCCGAACCAGCGCGGCGCGCTGTTCTATGCCCGTGCCGACAACCTCAACAACTGGCTGGGTGACGTGGCGACCCGCCTGGGTTCGCTGTCGCAACGCCTGTCGGCCAGCGTTGGCCGGGTCAAATTGAACACCGCACTGAAAACCGAAGCCCTGGCGCCGGGTGAAGTGCCGCAGGTCGATGAAGAAGTGGTGGAAACCCCATGGATGCAGATCGACAACGTGTTCTACGAAGCCCGTGGCCAGGCCTGGGCGTTATCCCACCTGTTGCGCGCCATCGAAGTGGATTTTGCCGACGTACTGGCGAAGAAAAACGCCACGGTCAGCGTGCGCCAGATCATTCGTGAGCTGGAGGCCTCGCAGGAACCGGTATGGAGTCCTATGATTCTTAACGGCAGTGGCTTCGGTGTACTGGCGAATCATTCGCTGGTGATGGCCAACTATATTTCCCGGGCCAACGCTGCAGTGATCGACTTGCGTCAGCTCCTCAACCAGGGTTGATGATGGACGCTACTGAAAAAGAGGCCGCGCACCGTGCGGCCTCTGATGCTGAACTGATCTGCTGGGTGGACGAAGAGGACAACCTCCTTGGTCACCTGGTCCGGTCCGACCTGCGCCAGCGCGGCCTTATCGGCCGTTGCACCTTTATCTTCCTGTTCAACTCCCTAGGCGAGCTGTGTGTGCACCGACGCACCCTGAGCAAAGCCATGTACCCCGGTTTCTGGGACACGGCGGCGGGTGGGATGGTCGCGGCAGGGGAGAGTTATGCCGCTTCGGCGGCCCGTGAGCTGGAAGAGGAACTCGGCGTGGCCGGGGTAGAGCTGGTCGAGCATGACCACTTTTACTTTGCCGACGGCGACAGCCGGCTCTGGTGCCGATCCTACTCTGCCGTGTGGGACGGGCCCCTGCGTTTGCAGCCCGAAGAAGTCATGGAAGCGCGCTTTTTACCCCTCGAAACGGTCCTTCAGGAAGCGGAACAAAAGCCCTACTGCCCGGACGCCCAGGAAGGCTTGCGCCGCTATCTGGACCTGCGTCGCTAAAGTTGCATAAATTGGCGCGTTTTGGCCCTTAGCAAGTCGGCTTTTTGCCGTTACACTGCGCGACTTTTCACCCGAGCCACCCTGCTATTAGGAGTAAGGCGGTTCGGTAGCGCTGCCCCTGCCTGAGTGGGGCTTCGCGGTCGGTAGTCCCGTTGCGGGTACCGATCTGTCTTTGTCCTCCCAAGAGGATTGCCGGTGGCCAAAAAAGCCGCATCCTTCGCCGCCCTTGGTGGCCTGGTATTTTCCACCGACGCAGGTCGCCACTGCCCGGACTGTCGTCAGCCCGTGGATTCGTGTACCTGCAAACAGACCCTGATCCCCGAAGGCGACGGTATTGCCCGCGTACGCCGCGAGAGCAAGGGCCGTGGCGGCAAGACGGTGACCACCATCACCGGCGTGCCGCTGGCCGAAGAGGCCCTGAAGGAACTCGCCACCACGCTGAAAAAGCGCTGTGGCACCGGTGGCGCGTTGAAAGACGGCGTCATCGAGATCCAGGGCGATCACGTCGAGCTGCTGTTGGCCGAGCTGATCAAGCTCGGTTACAAGGCCAAGAAGTCCGGCGGCTGAAAGCCTCTTCCCAACCTGTGTCTAAACTCTGTCCTGCGCATGGGGTCCTACCTTGCACGCAGGCAAATCGTCATTTTCATTCTTTAGACTGCGCCAGCCTCTGATAGGGGCGGCGCCTTCGACTTCATTTATAGGGGACTTCGATGTCCGTACGACGCACACGCAAAGACGATGGCAGCCAATGGACAGTTGCGGACAGCCGCAGTGTTTATGGGATTCGCCATTGGGGGGCCGGGTATTTCGCGATCAATGATGCCGGTCGCGTTGAAGTCCGTCCGAACGGCCCGAACAGCACGCCGGTCGACCTGTACGAGCAAGTGGACGAGCTGCGCAAAAGCGGCCTGTCCTTGCCGTTGCTGGTGCGTTTCCCCGACATCCTGCAAGACCGTGTACGCCAGCTGACCGGCGCCTTCGATGCGAACATCGAGCGCCTGGAATACCAGAGCAAGTACACCGCGCTGTACCCGATCAAGGTGAACCAGCAGGAAGCGGTGATCGAGAACATCATCGCCACCCAGGACGTCTCCATTGGCCTCGAAGCCGGCTCCAAGCCTGAGCTGCTGGCCGTGCTGGCGTTGGCGCCGAAGGGCGGCACCATCGTCTGCAACGGTTACAAGGACCGTGAGTTCATCCGCCTCGCGCTGATGGGCCAGAAGCTCGGCCACAACGTCTTTATCGTGATCGAGAAAGAATCCGAAGTTGAGCTGGTGATCGAAGAAGCCGCCAACCTCAAGGTCAAGCCGCAGGTTGGCCTGCGTGTGCGGTTGTCGTCCCTGGCGTCGAGCAAATGGGCAGACACCGGTGGCGAGAAGTCCAAGTTCGGCTTGTCGGCGGCGCAACTGCTGTCCGTGGTCGAGCGCTTCCGCGCGGCCGGCCTGGACCAGGGCATTCGCCTGCTGCACTTCCACATGGGTTCGCAGATCGCCAACCTGGCCGACTACCAGCACGGGTTCAAGGAAGCCATTCGTTACTACGGCGAACTGCGCAACCTCGGCCTGCCGGTGGACCACATCGACGTCGGCGGCGGCCTCGGCGTGGACTACGACGGTACCCACTCGCGTAACGCCAGCTCGATCAACTACGACATGGACGACTACGCCGGCGTGGTCGTGGGCATGCTCAAGGAATTCTGCGACGCGCAGAGCCTGCCGCACCCGAACATCTTCTCCGAGAGCGGCCGTTCCCTGACCGCCCACCACGCCATGCTGGTGGTGCAAGTGACCGACGTCGAGAAACACAACGACGACGTGCCAGTGATCGAGAACAAGGAAAACCTGCCGGAAACCGTGCAATGGCTGGTGGACCTGCTGGGCCCGACCGACATCGAGATGGTCACCGAAACCTACTGGCGCGCCACCCACTACATGAGCGACGTGGCCACCCAGTACGCCGACGGCAAACTGACCCTGGCGGAAAAAGCCTTGGCCGAACAGTGCTACTTCGCCGTGTGCCGCCGCCTGCACAACTCGTTGAAAGCCCGCCAGCGCTCGCACCGCCAGGTGCTGGACGAACTCAACGACAAGCTGGCCGACAAGTACATCTGCAACTTCTCGGTATTCCAGAGCCTGCCGGACACCTGGGCCATCGGCCAGGTCCTGCCGATCCTGCCGCTGCACCGCCTCGACGAAGAGCCGCTGCGCCGCGCCGTGTTGCAAGACCTGACCTGCGACTCCGACGGCAAGATCAAGCAGTACGTCGATGAGCAGTCGATCGAGACCAGCCTGCCCGTGCACGGCTTGAACGAAGGTGAAGACTACTTGCTGGGCATCTTCCTGGTGGGGGCTTACCAAGAGATCCTTGGCGACATGCACAACCTGTTCGGTGACACCGACTCGGTGAACATCTACCAGCGTGAAGACGGTTCGGTGTACAGCGCCGGGATCGAGACCCACGACACCATCGAAGACATGCTGCGCTATGTGCACTTGTCGCCGGAGGAGTTGATGACCCACTACCGTGACAAGTGCGCGAGCGCGAAGATCACTGCGGCGGAGCGTACCCAGTTCCTCGACGCGTTGCGTCTGGGGCTGACCCGTTCTTCGTACCTGTCCTCATAACCTGAGCTTACACACATCTAGAATGTGTGAGCTGGCTTGTGTGGGAGCTGGCTTGCCTGCGATGGCATCGCCTCGGTTTATCAGATAGACCGAGGTGTCTACATCGCAGGCAAGCCAGCTCCCACATTTGAATCGGTATTTAGTAGTAGCTTCTGTGTGAGGGCTAGACGATGTCGAGCAAACTCCTGCAAGCATTCACCCTGGCACTCACCGCTTTCCTCGCGGCCTGCTCCCCGATCAAAGTGCTCAACGCACTCACCCCTTCCAGCACATACACCAAAACTTCCGCCATCGCCTACGGCACCGATCCCCGGCAACAGCTCGATATCTACCGGCCTGCCCCGGCGATTGCCAACGCCCCCGTGGTGGTGTTTTTCTACGGCGGCAGCTGGAACAACGGTTCCAAGGACGATTACGGTTTCGTCGGCGAAGCCCTGGCTTCACGCGGCATCGTCGTGGTCATCGCCGATTACCGCCTCTACCCGCAAGTGCGTTACCCCGCCTTTCTCCAGGACGGCGCCCAAGCGGTGGCCTGGACGTATCAACACAGCGCCGAGTACGGCGCCGACCCCCGGCAGCTCTACGTGATGGGCCACAGCTCCGGCGCCTACAACGCGTCGATGCTGGCGCTGGATGCGCGCTGGCTGAATGAAGTGGGCTTGTCGCCGGCCATCTTCAAAGGCTGGATCGGCCTGGCCGGGCCCTATGACTTCCTGCCGATTGAAAACCGCGACGTGCGGCCGGTGTTTTTCTTCCCCGACTCGCCGCCGGAGTCCCAGCCGATCAACCATGTGAGTGCCGGCGCGCCACCGAGCCTGTTGATCGCCTCGACGGATGACGACCTGGTCAACCCCACGCGCAATACCGGCGGGCTGGCGCAGAAGCTGCGCACGGCAGGCGTGCCGGTGGAAGTGTTCTACTTCGATAAAACCAGCCACGCGACGCTGGTGGCCTCGCTCTCCAGGCCGCTGCGTTGGCTGGCGCCGGTGCTGGACCGCGTCACCGCGTTTATCCAAGCCACTGGTCCTGCCGGTTCAAGCGCCAGGCAATCGCCCACAAAGTAAGGCTGCGCAACGCCATGAACAGCAGGAAGGTTATCCACAGGCCGTGGTTGCCCAAGCCTTGCAGCGCCCAGGCGAATGGCAGGGTGAGCAGCACGGTCAGCAGCATGCCGTTGCGCATTTCCCGCGCGCGGGTGGCGCCGATGAACAGGCCGTCGAGCAAGTAGCTCCACACCGCAATCAACGGCAGCACTGCCAGATACGGCAGGTAGATATCAGCCGTTGCCCGCACGCTGGGGATATCGGTCTGCATGGCGATGAACAAATGCCCGGCCACGGTAAAGAGCAGGGCAAAGCCGACGCTGGCGATCAACGACCAGCCGCCAGCCACCACCAAAGAGCGGCGCAGCGCTTGGCGGTCATGGGCGCCGATGGCGTGGCCGCACAGGGCTTCGACCGCATGGGCCAGCCCGTCCAGCGCGTGCGCCGTCAGCAGCAGGCCGTTAAGCAGCAGCGCGTTGGCCGCCACGGTGGCATCGCCCAACCGTGCGCCTTGCACGGTGATCATGAAAAACACCGACTGCAACGCGAGGCTGCGGATAAAGATGTCGCGGTTCACCGCCAGCAGCGGGCGCCAGCTCTCCCATAGTTTCAGCGCGGCCCAGGCGATATGCCCGGGATAGGCGCGCAGGGCTTTTTGCGTGAGGGCGAGGCCGAGCAGGGCGCCGGTCCACTCGGCGATCACCGAGGCGCGTGCCGAGCCGACTACGCCCCAATCCAGGCCGAGGACGAACCACAGGTTCAGCGCAATATTCACCAGGTTGGTGGTCAACAGAATCGCCAGCGGCGCGCGGGCGTTTTGCGTGCCGAGGAACCAACCGACCAGCGCATAGCTGGCCAGGGCGGCGGGCAGGCCGAACAGGCGGGTGTGGAAAAAATCCTCGGTCAGTTGATTGAGCTCGGGGGAGGGCTGCATCCACTCCAGGGCCAGATGGCTGAAGGGAATGCCTACCGTGCCCAGCAACATCGCCAGCCCCACCGCCAGCAACAAGCCTTGCAGGAGGATTTGCCGCAACGCCGCACCATCATTGCGCCCGGCGGCCTGCGCGGCGAAACCGGTGGAGCCCATGCGCAGGAAGCCCATGGCCCAGGCCAGGAAGGTGTACAGGCTGGCGCCGACGGCCACGGCGCCCAGTTGATGGGCGTGGGGTAGGTGGCCGATGACCATGCTGTCTACCAGGGCGACCAAGGGCACCGAGATATTCGACAGGATCATCGGCGCGGCCAGAGCCCAGACCTTGCGGTGGGTGGGGCGGTGGCGCCAGTCGGTAAGCAGGGCAGTCATGAGGGCTCCTTGGTAGAGCGGCATTGTAACTGTTGAGCCCTGTGGGAGCTGGCTTGCCTGCGATAGCATCACATCGGTGTAACTGATGTACCGAGGTGCCTGCATCGCAGGCAAGCCAGCTCCCACACAAACTTGCTCCCACAGTTTGATCTTCTGTGCTTGTAGGATTTGGCTCGGCTTGAGAACCAAACCACCCTCCGTCGGTCAATGTGACCAGCACCTCATCGGCCCCCCACAGGCTGATATATAGTTCACCCCTCGGCCCTTCCCACTACGAGTGCCCCATGCTTAACAAAGGACTGTTCCTGGCCTGCGCGCTGGCCCTGCTGAGCGCCTGCGATTCTTCCGATAAACCGGCAGCCCCGCCGGCCCCAGCAGCAGCGGCGGTTGCGCCCAAGCCTGCCAAAGCCGCCGTGGACGTGGCAGCGCTGAAGCAGCGCTACGCCGGGCGCGAGCTGAGCGTGGTGGACGTGTCCGAGGTGCAACTCGACGGGGCCAGCACGCTCTCCGTGAGTTTTTCCATTCCCCTGGACCCCGAGCAGAAATTCGCCGACGAGCTCCACCTGGTGGACAGCAAGTCCGGCAAGGTCGATGGCGCCTGGGAAATCTCCGACAACCTGATGGAATTACGCCTTCGCCATCTGGAGCCGCAGCGCAAGCTGGTGCTCACCGTCGATGCCGGCGTGCAGGCGGTCAACGGCAACACACTCGCCGCCGAATACATCGCCCGCCTGGAAACCCGCGACCTGCAAGCCACCGTCGGCTTCGCCAGCCGTGGCACCCTGCTGCCGACGCGTCTGGCCGAAGGCCTGCCGGTGATCGCGCTGAACGTTGACAAGATCGACGTCGAATTCTTCCGCATCAAGCCTGAATCCCTGCCCACCTTTCTCGCGCAGTGGGGGCGTAACACCAGCCTGCAAAGTTATGAATCCCGCGAACTGCTGCCCCTGGCCGATCTGGTCTACGGCGGCCGCTTCGACCTGAACCCGGCGCGCAATACCCGCGAAACCCTGTTGCTGCCCATCGCCGGTCTCAAGCAACTGCAACAGCCGGGCGTGTACCTGGCGGTGATGCGTGCGTCGGGCACCTACAACTATTCCCAGCCGGCCACGCTGTTCACCCTGAGTGATATCGGCCTGTCGGTGCACCGCTACGCCAATCGCCTGGACGTGTTTACCCAGGCCCTGGAAGGCGGCAAGGCGCTGGAGGGCGTCGATCTCGAAGTGCTCGATGCCGACGGCCGCGTATTGGGCCAGGGCAAGACCGAAAAGGGCGGCCACGCCGAGTTGCCGTTGCCGAAAAAGGCCCAGGTGTTGCTGGCCAAGCAGGGCGAGCAGACCAGCATGCTGCGCCTCGACAGCGCCGCGCTGGACCTGGCGGAGTTCGACATCGGCGGCCAGCCGTCCCATCCGTTGCAGTTCTTTGTGTTCGGCCCGCGCGACCTGTACCGCCCCGGCGAAACCGTACTGCTCAACGCGCTGCTGCGGGACAAGGACGGCAACGCGGTCAAACCGCAACCGGTGAGCGTCGAAGTGCGCCGCCCGGACGAGCAGGTCAGCCGCAAATTCGTCTGGGACGCCGACGCTTCCGGCCTCTATCAATACCCACTGCAACTGGCCGGCGAAGCACCGACCGGGCGCTGGCAACTGGTGTTCGACCTGGGTGACGGCAAGCCGCAGCTGTATGAATTCCTCGTCGAAGACTTCCTGCCCGAACGCCTGGCGCTGGAACTCAGGGGCAGCGACACGCCATTGAGCCCTGCGGAAAACCCGGTGATCCAGGTCAACGGGCGTTACCTGTATGGCGCGCCGGCGTCCGGCAATCGGGTCAGCGGCCAGGTCTATGTGCGGCCGTTGCGCGAGGCGGTCAAATCGCTGCCGGGCTACCAGTTCGGCTCCGTCACCGAAGAAGAACTGAGCCAGGACTTCGAACTGGACGAAAGCGTGCTCGACGCCAAGGGCCAGGAAGAACTGACCCTGGAAAGCAAATGGGCCGACGCCAAGTCGCCGCTGCAATTGATCGTGCAGGCCAGCCTGCAAGAGTCCGGCGGGCGGCCGATCACCCGGCGCCTGGTGCAGCCGATCTGGCCGGCCGAGCAACTGCCGGGCCTGCGCGGGTTGTTTGACGGCAAGGAAACCAATGGCGACGGCCCGGCAGAATTCGAAGTGCTGCTGGCCAACCAGGACGGGCAGAAACTCGCCGCGCAAAACCTCAAGGTGCGCCTGGTGCGCGAGCGCCGCGACTACTACTGGAACTACTCCGAGAACGATGGCTGGAGCTATCACTTCAACGAGAAATTCCTCAACCTCGATGAGCAGACCCTGAACATCAAGGCCGGCGACACCGCCAAGGTCAGCTTCCAGGTCGAGTGGGGGCCGTACCGTGTTGAGGTCGAAGATCCGCAGACCGGGCTGGTCAGCAGCCTGCGCTTCTGGGCCGGCTACCAGGCCCAGGACAACACCGAAGGCGGCGCCGTGCGCCCCGACCAGGTCAAGCTGGCGCTGGATAAACCGGCGTATGGCGACGGCGACACCGCCAACGTCACGGTCACGCCGCCCGCTGCCGGTAAAGGCTACCTGTTGGTGGAGTCCGCCGAAGGCCCGTTGTGGTGGCAGGAAATCGAGGTGCCGGCCGAGGGCAAAAGCTTCGCCGTGAAGCTGGACCCGAAATGGTCGCGCCATGACTTGTACGTGAGCGCCCTGGTGATCCGTCCCGGCGAGCGCAAAGCCAATATCACCCCCAAACGTGCGGTGGGCTTGCTGCACCTGCCGCTGGATCGCACCCAGCGCAAACTGGGCCTGACCCTCACCGCGCCGGAAAAAATGCGCCCCAAACAACCGCTGACGGTGAAAGTCGCGGCGAAAAATGCCGATGGCAGCGTGCCGAAACAGGTGCATGTGCTGGTGGCGGCGGTAGACGTCGGCATCCTCAATATCACCGAATACCCGACGCCCGAACCGTACTCCAGCCTGTTCGGCCGCAAGGCCTATGGCGTGGACCAGTTCGACATCTACGGCCAGTTGATCGAAGCCGGCCAGGGCCGCCTGGCCAGCCTGGCGTTTGGTGGTGATGCGGCGCTGGCCAAGGGCGGCAAGCGCCCCGACACCAGCGTGACCATCGTCGCCCTGCAAAGCGCGCCGGTGACTTTGAATGAGCAAGGCGAGGGCGAAGTCAGCGTCAATATTCCCGACTTCAACGGCGAACTGCGCCTGATGGCCCAGGCCTGGAGCGATGATCGCTACGGCATGGCCGAAGCCAAGACGGTGATTGCTGCACCGTTGATTGCCGAACTGTCGGCGCCGCGCTTCCTCGCTGGCGGCGACCAGACGACGTTGGCGCTGGACCTGTCCAACCTGTCGGGCAAGGCACAGAAGCTCGATGTGCAACTGACTGCCGAAGGGCAACTGGAGTTGGTCAACGCTGACGCGCAAACGGTCGAGCTGAAACAGGGCCAGCGCACCACCCTGCGCATCCCGGTGAAAGCCTGGGGCGGGTTGGGGCAGGGCAAGGTCAAGGTCACGGTGAACGGCCTCGACCTGCCGGGTGAAACCCTGCCGCCGTTCAGCCGCGAGTGGACCCTGGGCGTGCGTCCGGCGTATCCGGCGCTGCTCAAGCATTACCGCGCGGTGCTCAAGGATCAGCCGTGGAGCCTGCCAGCCGGCGCGCTGGAGCCGTTCGATGCGGCGGGGCGTGAGGCGCTGTTGAGCCTGTCGAGCCGGCCGCCGTTGAACCTTGGTGCGCAGATCAATGCGCTCAAGGCCTACCCCTATGGCTGCCTGGAACAGACCGCCAGCGGCCTATACCCGTCACTGTATGCCGACGATGCCTTGCTCAAGCGCCTGGCGATCAAGGGCGAGCCGGATGCCGAGCGCAAACGCAAGATCGAGCTGGGCATCGAGCGCCTGCTGGGCATGCAGCGCTACAACGGCAGCTTTGGTTTGTGGGGCGCCGATGGTGAAGAAGAGTATTGGCTGACGGCCTACGTCACCGACTTCCTGCTGCGCGCCCGCGATCAAGGCTTTGCCGTACCGCCTGAAGCCTTGAAGAAGGCCAGCGAACGCCTGCTGCGTTATGTGCAGGAGCGCAACCTGATCGAGGTCGATTACAGCGACAACGCCGAGCACACGCGCTTTGCCGTGCAGGCCTACGCCGGCATGGTGTTGGCGCGCAGCCAACAGGCGCCACTGGGCGCGTTGCGCAGCCTGTTCGAACGTCGCAGTGATGCGCGCTCCGGGTTGCCATTGGTGCAACTGGCTATCGCCCTGCAAAAGATGGGCGACCAGCCGCGTGCGGACCAGGCGCTGCTGGCCGGCCTGGCGGCGCAGCGCAATGCCAATGAATGGCTGGCCGACTACGGCAGCCCGCTGCGCGATCAGGCGATGATCCTGGCACTGCTGGAGGAGAATGACCTGGCCAAGGGCAAGCGTGAGGAACGTTTGTTTACCCTGTCGGATCAGTTGGCGGCCAGTCCGTATCTGTCGACCCAGGAGCGCAATTCGCTGTTCCTCGCCGGACGCCTGGGCTTTGCCAAGCCCGACGCGAACTGGCAAGTGACCCTCACCGGCAGTGGCGGTGTGCAGGAGCTGAACAACCAGCAACCGACGCTGGAGCTGGAAGGCAAGCTGCTGTCCAGCGACCTGAGCCTGAGCAATCAAGGTGAGGCGCCGGTGTACCAGCAACTGACGATCTCGGGTTATCCACAGGTGCCACCGGCACCGGGTGGCGACAACCTGGGCATCCGCCGCGAATACCTGGGCATGAACGGCCAGCCGCTGAACCTGCGCAACCTCAACAGCGGCGACTTGGTGCTGGTGCATCTGGCCGTCAGCGCCAAGCAGCGCGTGCCGGATGCCCTGGTGGTGGACCTGCTGCCGGCCGGCCTGGAACTGGAAAACCAGAACCTGGCGCAAAGCGCCGCCAGCCTGGAGAACGCCAGCAGCCAGGTGAAGGAGTGGCGCGAGTCAATGCAGAACGCGTCGCTCAAGCATCAGGAGTTCCGTGATGACCGTTACGTGGCGGCGCTGAACCTGGACGGTTCCGGCACCACGCACTTGCTGTATCTGGCGCGGGCGGTGACGCCCGGCACCTACCGCGTGCCGCCGCCGCAGGTGGAGTCGATGTACCGGCCGAACTGGCAGGCGGTGGGAGAAACCCCGGCAGACCTGGTGATCAAAGGCCGCTGAGATCCTACTGAGTGAACCGGCTTCAAACTGTGGGAGCTGGCTAGCCTGCGATAGCTATCTGTCAGTTGATGCATCGTTGACTGATACACCGCTATCGCGGGCAAGCCCGCTCCCACAGGGGGATCTTGGGTGTTTGGGGGATTAGTGTACGACCCAGCTGAGCAACCACAGCCCCAGCAACAACCAGATAATCCCGAAGATGATCGACGCCCGCATAAACGCCCGCACCGCCGAATACAGAAACAGCAGGCCAATGATCAGCGTAAGGATGCTGATGATCGACGTGTCCATGCCCAACGTGCGTGACAGGCCTTCGACAAAGTTGCCACCGGCGTTGGTCAAGGCACCGAACAAACCGCTGAGCCCATCGACGATAAAGCGGATGACCGAACCGAGCGCCTGGCCCAACCATTCGAAAAAGCTTTCTACCTGCATGTGTGTGTCCTGATAAGAAGGTGGGCGTGTGTTTGCCTTTGGTTGTTATTGCGTCAGGCTAGTTCCCTATCAGCATAGAGGTTTGCAGGTTAAATAATGGGTTTGCTTAGTACTGGATACACACAATCCCATGTGGGAGCTGGCTTGCCTGCGATAGCGGTGCGTCTGTGAAAAATTTACCAACTGACCCACCGCTATCGCAGGCAAGCCAGCTCCCACAGTTACTGCGCTGGAGCTTGGGGTTTGTGGTGTTGGTGATCGCGCTGCTGTGGCTGGCCGACCGCATCTGGCCGCTGCCGCTCCCTCAGGATGACCTCGCACGCGTCGTCCTCGCCGAAGACGGCACGCCCTTGTGGCGCTTCGCCGATGCCAACGGCGTCTGGCGCTACCCGGTGCACACCAGTGAAGTCTCGCCGTATTACCTCGATGCGCTGCTTACCTACGAAGACCGCTGGTTCTACTCGCACCCCGGCGTAAACCCGTTGGCCCTGGCGCGCGCAACCTGGCAGAACCTCACGGGCGCGCGGGTGGTGTCCGGTGGCAGCACCTTGTCGATGCAGGTCGCCCGCTTGCTCGACCCGCACTCACGCACCTTCCATGGCAAGCTGCGCCAGTTATGGCGTACGGCGCAGTTGGAATGGCACCTGTCCAAGGATGAAATCCTCAACCTCTACCTCAACCGCGCGCCGTTTGGCGGCACCCTGCAAGGCGTGGCCGCAGCCAGTTGGGCGTACCTGGGCAAGTCCCCAGCCCAACTGACCCACGCCGAAGCCGCGTTGCTCGCCGTATTGCCCCAGGCCCCCAGCCGCCTGCGCCCCGACCGCCACCCGCAGCGCGCCCAACAGGCCCGCGACAAAGTGCTGCGCCGCCTCGCCGAGTTCCAGGTATGGCCGCAAGCCGCCGTCGATGAAGCCCTGGAAGAACCGCTGCTGCTCGCCCCGCGCCTGGAACCGAGCCTGGCGCCCTTGCTCGCGCGCCGCCTGAACCGTCCCGACAGCCCGCCGCTGATCCGCACCACCCTCGACGCCACGCTACAACGGCGTCTGGAAGACCTGCTGCTGGGCTGGCGCGCACGCCTGCCGGAGCACACCTCGGCGGCCATCCTGGTGGTGGAAGAAGAAAGCATGGCCGTGCGCGCCTACCTCGGCTCGGTGGATATCAACGACGCCAAGCGCTTTGGCCACGTGGACATGATCAGCGCATTGCGTTCGCCGGGCTCGACGTTGAAACCCTTTCTCTACGGCATGGCGCTGGACGACGGGCTGATCCACTCCGAATCCCTGCTGCAAGACGTACCCCGGCGCTACGGCGATTACCGGCCGGGCAACTTTTCCATGGGCTTTACCGGCGCGGTGCCGGCGAGTACGGCGCTGTCCAGTTCGCTGAACCTGCCGGCGGTGCAGTTGCTGGAAGCGTATGGCCCCAAGCGTTTTGCCGCGCAGATGCGCATCGGCGGTGTGCCCCTGGCGTTGCCGGCGTTGGCCGAGCCGAACCTGGCCTTGATCCTCGGCGGCGCGGGCAGTCGCCTGGAAGATTTGGTCAGCGGCTACAGTGCCTTCGCCCGCGACGGCAAGAGCGCGACGATCCGCTTGCAGCCGGATGACGTGCTCAGGGAACGCCCGATGTTATCCCCAGGCGCCGCGTGGATTGTGCGGCGTATCCTCAGTGGCCAGGCGCGACCCGACCGTGACCCGCGTGCCGAACTGGTGCAGCGCCCGGTGCTGGCCTGGAAAACCGGCACCAGCTACGGCTTTCGCGATGCCTGGGCGATTGGCGTGGGCCCGCGTTATTTGATCGGCGTGTGGATCGGCCGCCCCGACGGCACGCCGGTGCCCGGCCAGTTTGGCCTCGCTTCGGCGGCGCCATTGATGTTGCAGGTGCATGACGTGCTGACCAACCGCGACAGCCAGCGCGGCATCAGCGCGCCCGTCCGACCGGTGCCGGCGAATGTGGGCGTGGCAGCGATCTGTTGGCCGTTGGGCCAGCCGATGAATCGCAGCGATCCCAATTGCCGCCGCCAGCGCTTCGCCTGGACGCTGGACAACACCACGCCGCCGACCTTGCAGGCGTTGGATCAACCGTTGAGCGTGGGCTTGGTGGAGAGCGTCTGGGTGAACGCCAAGGGCCTGCGGGTGGACGCCCGTTGCGCGGGGGCAGAGCTGAAAAACATTGCCCTGTGGCCTGCGCCCTTGGAACCGTGGTTGCCGCGCATCGAGCGCCGCGAAGCACGCATCCCGGCCGCCGATCCCGATTGCCCGCCACCGGCATTGGCGGCGTCTTCGCCGCTGTCGATAGTCGGTGTGCGTGAAGGGGATCAACTGCGTCTGCCGGCCGCCAGCCAACAGGCGCTGCGCCTGAAGATCTCGGCGTTGGGCGGCAGTGGACGGCGCTGGTGGTTTATCAATGGTGAGCCGTTGGGGGATAGTGCCAACCAGGACTTTATCAATGCCAGTTTCGAGCGGCTGGGGCGTTATCAATTGAGTGTGCTGGATGAGGCTGGCCAAACTGCCCGGCTGGAGTTCAGTGTCGTCGACTAGAGCGCTATCGCGGGCAAGCCCGCTCCCACATTTTTGATCTGTGAACACCTTCAAGTGTGGGAGCGGGCTTGCCCGCGATGGCGGCCCAAAGGTTCACTTGCCTTCACGGCCAAACCCCCCGAAGCTACACACCTTCAGGAGCCCCCGCATGAACCTCGAACACCTCACCGAACGCCTGCACCGCATCCGCGATAACAACGACTGGAAGCAGTTCCACAGCCCGAAAAACCTGGCCATGGCCGCCAGCGTGGAAATGGCCGAGCTGGTGGAAATCTTCCAATGGCTCAGCGAAGACCAATCCCGCCAGCTCCCCGCTGAAAAGCTCGCCCATGCCGGGCAGGAAGTCGGCGATATCGTCTTGTACCTGTTGTTGCTGTGCAGCGAGTTGGGCCTGGACATGAACGAAGTGGTGCGCGCCAAACTGGCCGACAGCGAACGGCGGTTTGCCCATGAGTGATCGCCACTTTGACCAACTGGCCACGCGCTTTGCCGAGAAGATCTACGGCGGCGCCAAAGGGGCCATCCGCCTGGCCGTGCTCCAGGCCGACCTGACCGAAGCACTGCCCCAGCGCCCCTTGCGCGTGCTGGATATCGGCGCGGGCCTGGGCCATATGTCGCTGTGGCTGGCCGAGCAAGGCCATCAGGTGACCCTGGCCGAACCCGCCGAACCGATGCTCGACGGCGCGCGCCAACGCTTCGCCGATGCCGGGCAGACCGCGACCTTTATCCATGCGCCCTGGCAAGAGTTACTCGGCCAACTTACCGAGCCTTACGACCTGGTGCTGTGCCACGCCGTGCTGGAATGGCTGGCCGAGCCCCATGCGATCCTGCCGGTGCTGCACCAACTCACGGTGCCGGGCGGTTGGTTGTCGTTGGCGTTCTACAACCGCGATGCGTTGATCTATCGCAACCTGCTCAAAGGCCACTTCCGCAAGATGCGCAAGAACGACATGGCCGGCGAAAAGCAGAGCCTCACCCCCCAACAGCCGCTGGACCCGCGTGAGCTGGCGGCGCAACTCGATGGCCTTTGGCAGGTCGAAAGCCAAAGCGGCGTGCGGGTCTTCCACGACTACATGCCGGTGGAGTTCCAGGCCCGCGCGAACCTACAGGACTTGTTGGAGATGGAACTCGCTCACCGTCGTCACCCAAGCTTTGCCGGACTTGGGCGTTATTTGCACTGGATCTGCCGTCCGGTTTAAGCGGCCCAGTCTGCGGAGGTCGAAATGCGTCGTCTCTGTTTGATCCTGTTGTCCCTCGGTCTGGGCGCGTGTTCCAGCCCCAACCCTTACGTCGCCGCGTCGGCGCCGATGCCGCCCGCGCCCGCGCAGGCGGCCAACACCTTTGATGCCAGTGCCTACCCGGCGCCGGTGCGTGACTACGGTGCCTATCGCAGTTGGGCCTGGCGCAACGGTCAGCTCCCGCCCGGCACGGCCTGGGCCGATTCGGCGCAGATTGCCGAAGCGGTCAACGGTGCCCTCGACCAGCGCGGCTTGCGCCCGCAGCGCGCCAACCAGCCCGCCGACCTGCTGGTCAGCGCCGACGTGCGCCTGGAGAAGCGCCTCAAGCAAGTCCAGGATGACTACGGCTACGGATACGGCGGCTACAACCGTTATGGCAATGGCTACGGCATGTACAACTCGGTACCCATCGTGCGCACCTATGAAGTGACGGTGGCGGTGGTGCGGGTCAACCTGTTCGATGCCCGCAACGGCCAGCCGGTCTGGAGCACCAGCGCAGAAACCGCCAGCCAGGGCAGCCTCAGCGAACGCGCCGAGGCCTTGCGCAAGGCCGTGCAAAAAGCGCTGAGCGCCTATCCGCCGAGTTAAGCGCTATTCTCATTCCAGGCTCAGGTCGTACTTTGGAGAACAACCATGTTTCGTCGTATCGCAACGCTCGCATTTTTAGTGCTGCTGGGCGGTTGCCAGAGCAATCAGGTCAACCACGATTTTGACGCCAGCCGCGACTTCGGCGCCTACCGCAACTGGGCCTGGAAAGACCCGGCCCTGCAATACCGCCCGGATGATCCGCGGATCAAGAGTGACCTCACCGAACAACGCATCCGCCAGGCCGTGGGCGAGCAACTCGACCAACGCGGCCTGCGCCCGGCGGCGCCAGGCACCAAGGCGGACCTGAACGTGCAGGCCTACCTGATCGTCGAAGACCGCCAGCAGCAAGTCACCACCAACTACGGTGGCGCCTGGGGCGGGCCGTGGAATGGCTACTGGGGCGCGCCGATGTACAACGAAACGCGCAACATCACCTACAAGGTGGCGACCATCCAGATCGACCTGCTGGACGGCAAGGACGGCAAACTGGTGTGGCGCGGCAGTGACGAACAGATGATGGCCAGCACGCCGAATCCGCAGGATCGCAGCAGTGCCATTCGCAGCACCGTCACCAAGATCCTCTCCAACTACCCGCCACACTAAACAACACTGCAATCCCCTGTGGGAGCGGGCTTGCCCGCGATAGCGGTCTGTCAGTCAAAGATGCATCAACTGACAGATAGCTATCGCAGGCAAGCCAGCTCCCACATTTAGTCTTGTGCCAGGCCCAAATCTCCGTCAGTCGCCAATGTGGCGACTGGCCAGCGCACCCGCCAAGCCTTGTCTACACTCCACTGCACCTACGGAGAGTAAGCGCTAAAGGAGTGCTCGATGTCTCCCCGACTTCGTTCCAGGCAGCGTGGTGCGATTGGCTTGACGGCGGCCCTGACCCTCGGGCTGGCATTGGTCTTCCTGTTGTTGGTCATCGACAGCGGGCGCTTGTATCTGGAGAAGCGCAAGTTGCAAGGCATTGCCGATATGGCCGCCCTGGAAGCGGTGCAGCGTAACGGCAATTGCCTCCCCGCCACCAACACCGCGCCGGTCTATGCGGGCGCCAGCGCCACGCGCAACGGCTATGTGATCCCCCCCGGCAATGCCCTGAACGTGAACTGCGGCACGCTGACCACCAACGCCAGCAATCTGCGCGTGTTCAGTGCCGATGCGACCAAGACCGACGCCATCCAGGTGATCGCCTCGCGCCCGGTGCTGACCAGTGTCGCCGGGGGCGTGTGGTCGCTGTTCAATGGCAATGCCTACAACCTGATGACCCAGTTGACGGCCAAGGCGGTCGCCGCGCCGAAGATCCTGCCGCCGCAGGCGCAGTTGACGATCAAAACAACAGTGGCGACGGTTAATAGCACCAACTCGCCCGCCCTTGACCTGCTGTTTGGCAAGTTGCTGGGCGGCAACCTGTCGCTGGGCCTGGTGGGCTATCAAGGCCTGGCGGACAGCGATATCAACCTGCTCAGCTACCTGAACCAGCTGGCGCTGAACGTGAACGTGCAGGCGGGCAATTACGATGAATTGTTGGCCAAGAACCTCAAGATCGGCCAATTGATCGACGCCGCCGTCACGGTATTGCAGGCCGGTGGGGGGACGGCTTCGGTGGCGGCGACGACGGCGTTGGGCCAGATCAAGGCATTGATGGGGCCCGCCGACGTGACCTTGGGCACCCTCTTGCAATTGCAGGCCGGGGCGGTGTCTTCGGGGCTCAACACCACGGTGAATGCGTTCCAGCTGGCGCAAGCCTTTGTGCAGTTGGCCAACAAGACCAACGGCGTGGTGGCCGAGATACCGGTGACGATCCCGGGGGTCACTGCCAACCTCAAGGTCAAAGTCATTCAGCCACCGCAGTTGTCATCGATTGGCGACCCCACGTACGCCAAGAATAAAACCGATACGGCCACGCGCATTTATGTGCGCACGGCGCAGGTCAGTGTGGGCCTGACGGTGACCTTGCCGCTGCTCGCAACACCGTTGGTCAACACGGCCTTGAATGGCTTGGTCAGCCCGCTTTCCGACGTGCTGAACAATTTGCTCAGCCTGAACCTCGCCGGGACGCTCAGTTCAGTGTTCTGCGCGATTGGCGGTACCCCTTGCCAGAGCACTGACTTGCGGCTGCTGTCTTCCGCTACCAACCCGTCGGTGCCCAGTGTGGATGTGATCCTCGAACTGGGCGGCGCGGAAAGCTATGTCACCGGCTTCACCTGCGCCAGTGACGCGACCAAAACCCTGACCACCCAAACCAACGCCTCGGTGGTGACCATCAAGGTCGGCCAGAGCCCGACGCTGAGCGATTCGCTAGGCGCGAGCCCGCCCTTGGATCCGGTGCCGCCGCTGCCGGTGATCGACATCGGTGCGATTACCTGCCTCAAACCGCTGCTCGGGCTCGGCCCAACCACCTGTGATCCAGCCTCCCGCAAGCCGTTTTATGGCGGCGGCATAGGCGTGACCATCGACCCTGCCGTGGGCACGCAGACCGCTTCCGGCGCCACCTACACCTTCCCCCAGCCACCGGAGATCAAGCAGCCATCGCTGTATCATTCGCTATCGACCACCAACCTGGTGGCTTCCGTCGGCACCGCGTTGAAAACCGGGCTGAAGTTCCAGGTCTACCAACCCACAGGGTTCAACCTGTTGGGCTCGCTGTTGGTCACCAGCGGCACGTTGCTCAATAACTTGACGTCCACACTGGGCGGCGTAATTGGCAACGTGCTCAGTCCGATTGTCGATCCGCTGGTCAATGGCTTGCTCTCAACCTTGGGCATCAACCTGAACCAGGTCGAAGTCGGCGCCAACCTCAGTTGCAGGCCCCACGGCCAGGCGGCGTTGGTGAACTAGGCCAGCGGCAGCTCCACGCAGAACTGCGCGCCGTGCTCGCCGTTGCCGACGCTCAGGCGTCCGCCCATGTTCTCCACAATGCCGTAGCTCACCGACAAGCCGAGGCCGGTGCCCACGCCGATGGGCTTGGTGGTGAAGAACGGTTCGAAGATCCGCTCCAGCAAACGCGGGTCGATGCCGCCCCCGTTGTCTTCGACCCAGATGCGCACGTGGCTGGCGTCATGTTCGCTGTGCACGGCGATCCAGGGGCGCAGGTCCGGCTGTTTTTCCCGCTGGCCGAGCAACGCGTCGCGGGCGTTGACCATCAGGTTGATCAGCACTTGCTCCAGCTGATCGACGTAACCTTTGACCTGCACCGTGAAGTCCGCCGGGGTCAGGCGCACCTCCACGCCCTTGCCGCGCAGGCCCTCGCTGAGCAGGGACAGGGTGCCTTCCACCGCCTGTGCCGGGTCGAAGGGTTGCTGCTCGATTTCCGAGCGCCGGCCGAACACGCGCATATGGTCCACCACCCGTGCGGCACGTTGTACCTGGGTGTCGATGCGCTGGAGTTTTTCGCTCAGGTAGTCGATCTGCACTTCGCCGCTGCTCAGGCGCTTGAGCACATTGGCGATGGCCATGCGCATCACGTTCAGCGGCTGGTTGATCTCGTGGGCCAGGCCCGTGGCCATTTCGCCCAGCGTGGCCATTTTCGCGCTTTGCGTCAGTTGTTGCTGGGAGCGGCGCACTTCGGTGTTGTCGCGGCCCACGGCCTGCACTTCGACCAGCGCGCCGTGCTCATCGAAGACGCCACGGTCTGACCACACCCACCAGGCATGCGCACGCCCCGGCAGTTGCAGGCTGATTTCGGCGGTGCTCACCGGGTATTCCGGGGTCAGTTGGCCGATGCGCTGTACGAAGCTGGTGCGTTGCTCATTCGACAGCCAGTCCGCCAGGTTCAGCCCCGGCAATTGCTCGGGTTGGCACTCCAGGTAATTGGCCAGCGGCGTGTTGCCGAAGGTCAGGGTCAGGTCGGGGCGGTAGCGGCAAATCATCGCCGGCGAGTCTTCCACGAGGATGCGGTAGCGCTCTTCACTTTGCTTGACCTGCTCGGCGGCCAGGGTCGCCTCGGTGACGTCCAGCCACAGGCCCACGGCTTCCACCGGCAGGCCGAGATCGTCGCGCAGCAACTTGGCCTCGTCGAGCAGCCAGTGATAGTTGCCGAGTTTGTCCTGGACCCGATAGCGGCTGCGCACGCTGCCTTCGCGCAGCAATTGGCGGGTGCGTTCGAAGTACAGGTCGCGGTCGTCGGGGTGCAGCCATTCGATCAGGCTGGCCGGGGTGCATTCGGCCAGGGTGCGACCGAGCAAGGGCCGCAGGCTGTCGCTGAAAAACAGCGGTTGCAGGGTGCCTTCGACATAGCGCTGCACGTAGATGATCGCGGGGGCGCTGGCGATCAGGTTGTCCAGCCGCGCATGGGCGGCAGCGGCTTGTTGCTGCTGGTTCTTGATGTCGCTGATGTCCAGCATGAAGCCGATCAGCCGGCGGTTGTTGCCCACGCCCAGCGCCTGGCCCTGCACGCGATACCACACGGGGTTTTGCGCCGCGTCGAGGCGGTGCAGGCGCACGCTGGTGGACAGCGGTTTGCTCAGGGTCTGCAAGTCTTGCAGGCGGCTGGCGAGTTCCTGGCGGTCGGCGGGGTGGAACAGCAGCAGCCAGTCGGCCACGGCCAGGCGTGTGGCCGGGGCGTCAGGGTCGAGGTGGTGCTGCAGTTGCGGCGCCAGTTGGATGTCTTCGCTGTGGTTGGGCAGCTCCCACCAACCGGTGCCGAGCAGGCCTTGCAGGGCCTCCAGGCGATCGAGCTGTTGTTGGTGGCGCTGCTCGCGCAGGCGGCTGAGCAGGGGCGCGGCGAGGGCGGCGGCGAGTTGCAGCCAGTCCCGCGCAAAGGCGTCCTCGGCCTGGAAGAAACCGCACAGCAGCCACGCGGCGACGCCGTGATCATCGCGATAGGGCACCAGGAAACCTTCGGCATTGCCGAATATTCCTTGCAGGCGCGGATGCTCGCTGTGGCCATGGTTGCGGGTCAGGTGCACAGGGGCGGTGCCACCAAGGCTATCCAGGGCGCCGCCGAGGAGCTGGCCGTCGCGCCACAGCAGCGGGGCGTCAAAGGCGCGGTACTGGCTGTGGACCTGCCAGCCCTGGTCCTGTTCGTCGAGCAGGGCGATGGCGACGCAGGGCACCTTGAAGTGTTGGGCGATGCTGTGCAGATTCTCCTGCACCACCTCTGGCAGGCGGGCCAGGCTGCACACCCGCAGGCGTTCGCTGATCTGCGCGCTGAGCAACTGGTGGCGTTCGCGGGTGTCGGCGTGCTGGCGGTGGGCGAGCAAGTCGCCGATATCCAACAGCTGCAAGCGCCAGCCATCGCCTTGGGGTTGCAGCCAGCCACGGGTGTGCAGGGGGCTGGCGGCAAACCCTTGGAAGTCGAGGTCGAGGATCTGCCCCTGCCAGTCGGCGGGGCTGCCTTCGATGACTACGGCACTGTGGGCACACAGGTAGTCCAGCAACGGTACAGGTTGTTGCGTGGTGGTGTGTTTGACCAGGCGATGGCGCAGGGCGCCGTGGATGTGCAGGACACGGCCAAGGGCGTCCAGGTCGATCTGCAAGCCGCCGCTGGCGGGCACCAGGGCTGGTGCTACATGAACCTCGGGCGGGCGGCCGAGGAGGCGATCGAAGAACTTTTCCCCCGAGGTCAAAATTGCAGGCTCGCTTGGGCTGTGAGTGTGGTTGGCAGGTTGGGCACGGTGCCAAAGCCCGGCAGCACAAGGAACGGCAACACGCTTTTGAGGTTCGCGGAGGGGTAGTTGATCTGTACGGTCAGCAAGTTGGCCGTGAAGCTCGTGGTGATGTAGGCCGGCACGAACTTGAACGCGGGCGGCAGCCACTGCAATTGGGCCTGGGCGCCCGCCACGGCACGGGCCTGGACGGCGGCGGCGTAGCCGGGGGTGGTGGGGTCCAGGGCGACGCTGCGCCGTACGCCTTCGGCCGTAGCCTGGTTGAACGACTGCAACAGCAGTAACGGCAGGCTATAGCTGACCAGGCCATAGAACACGGCGAAAAAGATCATGAACACCAGCGCGAACTCAATCGCGGCGGCACCTTTCTGTTTTCTAGGGAGGCCCTTTCTCATGACTGCGTCTACCCTGACTACCACTACCTGATATCAGCATAGAATCATTCAGCAAAAAGGGATTTTTTTTACGTGATTCAAAGCCTCTTTCTGTTTGCCTGGCTGGCGCTGTGCGCCGCGCAAGATATCCGCCAACGGCAGATCGCCAACGCCCTGACGCTCGGTGCCTTCCTGCTGGCCCTGGTTTACCTGCTGTGGAGCGGCACCACCTGGCTGGGCGCCACGCCGGCCGAGGGCGGCTGGGCATTTGCCCTGGCCGTGCTGTTCACCTTGCCCGGTTACGCGCTGGGGCGCCTTGGCGCTGCGGACGTAAAGCTGCTGGCGGCCCTGGCGCTGGCGACCAATTGCGCGTACTTGCTGGGCACCTTTATCGGTGCCGGACTGGCCAGTGCCACCTGGTTGCTGCTGGCGCCAAAATTATGGCCGCTGATGAATCAAGGGCTTAGAAATACCCTTCACTACCTGGGACCCGATCAGTCAAAAAAACAACCGTTCGCGCCGTTTTTACTGGTCGGATTCACCCTCGCGTGGTTTTGGATCCCTTTAGTCGCGGCGTAGGCTATCGCTATGTACATAGTAGGAAAGTGCGTCTACGTTTATAGCTACAGTGTGCGAAATAGACGCTGTTGGCACGGATTGATCAGACTTTGGCTTGCCCAGGCATGGAGTAGCGCGTGAACAAGCTTACCCCGCAAATGAAAGTGCTCGTGGTCGACGATCAGCCCTTGATCGTGGAAGAGTTGTGCGAATTCCTCGAAAGCAGCGGTTACCGTTGCGTGCCATGCCATTCCAGCCCGCAAGCCGTTGCGCGGTTTCGTGAAGACGTCGAGATCGGCCTGGTGCTGTGCGATCTGCACATGCCGGACATGGACGGCATCGAACTGGTCCAGGAGCTGCAACGCATCGCCGGCAAACAGCGCGCCTTCGAGGCGATCATGCTGACCGGTCGCGCCGACAAACAGGATGTGATCAAGGCGTTGCGTGCCGGGATTGCCGATTACTATCAAAAGCCGATCAATCTCGACGAACTGCTTGAAGGCCTGCAACGCCAGGAGACGGCGCTGCGTGAGCGGCAAAAGGGGGTGGAACTGGGGCAACTGAATCAGAAGCTGCAGTTTCTGTCGGCCTCGATCGATGACCTGTACCACGACCTCGACAAAGTGCGCAGCAGCCCGCAGCAAGCCGGTCGCGATGCGCCGGATGATCTGGCGGACGCCGACAGCAGTGAAATGCCGGCCATCTTCAAACAGCTGTCCCCCCGCCAATTGGATGTGGCGCGCCTGGTCGGCAAGGGCCAGACCAACTATCAGATCGCCTGTGAGCTGGGCATCACCGAGAACACGGTGAAACTCTACGTGTCCCAGGTGCTGCGCCTGACCCATATGCATAACCGCACCCAACTGGCGCTGGCGCTGTCGCCGAGCAACTCGGCGATCCGCCAGCGCGTCACCGCCCACTAGTTACTGCCGCTTGGCGCAGTGCCACCCTGTTTCTGGTCGAAGTACTCGGGAATGGGGTGTTTGTAACTTTCAATCAAACGCTGCATGGCCTGCTCGCGCTCAGCCGGCGAGGCCTTTTGCGGCGTGGACGTCGCCAACTGCCCTTTGATCTGCATTTGCAGCCAGCCTTCGGTCTGCCTCTGGTACACCGATGACGGCCCGGGCTCGATCGCCAGCGCGGTCAGGGGCAGGGTGGCCAACAGCAGGTGGGCGAGGGTTTTGAGTTTCATTGGGACACTCCCTTACTTGACGGTCGCCACTTGACCCTTGGCGCGGGTTGCAGAGCCCTTGAGCTGCTCGGCGCGGGCCTGGGCCTGGTTGAACTGCTCGGGGCTCAAGTTGAAGCGGCTGACGAACTGCGACGCCTGCTTCCAGTTGTTCTGGTAGATCAGCAAGGTGACCATGTTCACCGCCGCCAGCGAGTTGCTCTGGTTGAGCTCCATGGCAGTGAGGAATTCGAAGCGGGCGTCTTCCATGCGCAGCTGATTGAGGTAGACCACCCCCAGGTCGTTGCGGATTTTTTCATCGGTGGGCGACAGCCTGGCGGCCCGTTGCAAGTGCTCCAGGGCTTGGCCGTTATCGCCCCTGGCCACCGCCAGTTGGCCCAGGCCATGTTCGCCCTCGGCGGCCATGCAGGTGCCCAGCAGGCTGCGGTACATCGGCTCGGCCTCGCTGCGGCCGAGCAGCCGGTAAACCTTGGCCTTGCGCAGGCGCACCTGGGGCAGGTTGTCCGTCATGTTTTGCAGGTTGGCCAGGCTGGCGTGCAGCTTGCCGTCATTGGCCATTTCATCGGCGAGGTTCAGCGACAACTCCTGGTCCGAACTGGGCTTGGAGCAACTGCTGGCGCCGGCAAAGCCCGACCAGGGCGTCTGGCCCATGTTCGCGCAACCGCTGATCAACAACACGCTGCAGGCGGCAATCAGTAATTTCATGGTGCGTCCTCTCAAGGCCCCATGGCCTTGGAAATGGCGATAAACCCGGGGCCGGCCAACACAATCAGCAGCGCGGGAAACAGAAAGACCATCATCACGACCGACATCTTGGCCGACATCTTGGAAATGTATTCCTGCATGCGGGTCAGGCGCCGGTCATCCAGCAGTTGCTTGAGCGCCTGCAACGATTTCATCGCGCCGCCGCCCTGATACAGCAGCTGTTGCAGGATCGCGCAGGTGTCGCTGAACTCATCCACGCTGAGCATCAGGCTGGTCTTGCTCAGCTCTTCGCCCAGCTCCAGGCCCGAGTCCACCCGTGCCAGCACCAGGCGCAGCTCCGAGGTCAGTACCGGCAGCAACTGCTGGGCTTCGTTGGACATGACCCGCAGGGTTTGCTCCACGGCCATGCCCGACTCGAACAGGATGCGCAGCAGCGGGATAAAGGTCGAAACCTCCTGGGAAATTTGCTCCTGGCGCCGCTTGGCCACGGACGCCAGCACGCGCTTGGGCAGCAGGTAGCCGGTGGCAAGGCCCAGGAACGGCGCGGGCCAGGCATGGGCGACATCCGGGTAAAACAGGCTTTGCAAGAGGAGGGTCAAGCCGAGGAACAGGATCGGCGCGCCCACCTGGCAGGCGGCAAACAGCGAGCGCTGGCTGGCTTTTCGCCAGCCGATGCGGTTGAGCAGGACCTGGGTTTCGTTGTCCAGGCTGATGGTGCGCTGGCCGATCCGCGTGTTGCCCAGTTGGCGCAACAAGTGCCCGACCTTGTCGTTGCGCTGCGTGTCGCCTTGCAGCCGCTGGGTCACCAGGCGTTGCTGGCGGCGTTGGCCGATCAGGTTGACGGCCACCAGGGCGAGTGCAGCGAGAAACAGCGCAACACTGATCAGCACGGCCATCTCAGATGCTCCTCAGCATGCGCCACAGCGCCACACAGCCGATGATCTGCATGCTGAACGCGCCGATCAGCAGCAATTGGCCGCTGCCATCGGCCCACATGCCCACCAGGTAAGTCGGGTTGGTCAGCAGGAAGTAGCCGGCCACGCTCACCGGCAGCAGCGCCAGGACCACGGCGGTGACACGGGTTTCGCCGGTCATGGCGCGCAGTTGGCGCGCGCCCTGGTCACGCTCGCGGATCATCTTGATCAGGTTTTCCAGCAGCTCGCTGGCGTTGCCGCCGTAGCGATGGTTGACCTTCAAACCGAGGGCAAACAGGCGCAGTTCATCCTGTTCATACAGCTCGGCGAAATCGTGCGCCGCTTCCGGCAGGCTGACCCCCAGCAACACGTTGCGCTTGATGCGGCCCATGGCGCTCTGCAACGGGTCTTCGCTGGCATCGATGGCGCCGAGCACCGCATCGGCCAGGGTGCGCCCGGACTTGAGGCTGCGCACGGCGTGGTCGAGCAATTGCGGCAGTTGCTCGATCATGCGCCGCAACCGGCGTTGATAACGCAGCGAGATGTAGAAGCGCAGCGCCAGCGGCGGCGTCAGCAGCATCACCAGCAACCCCAGCCAGTCGAAGGCGAGCAGGCCCAGCAGCGCGCCCAGCACCCACAGCGTCAGCCACAGCCCCAGGCGCTCGGTCGGCTTGCCCAGGCCGGCGCGCATGAAGGTACGCTCCAGGCTGGTCAGCACCGGGTTGTGCTCCGGGCTGTCGGGCTGCCCGTGGGCCAGGCGCTCCAGCACGCGGTCGGTCTGCGCCTGACGCACGCCACGGCGCATCAGTTGCAGGCCAAGCAACAGCATGGCCAGGGACATCAGTGCGAGCAGGATCGGAGCGAGCATGGGCGGCGCCTCCTACTGCGGCAGGTGGCTTTCGCGGCGCAGTTTGTCGCCGGCGGGGTTGATGGCTTCGCGCACAAAACCGTAGCCGGTGCGTTTGTCGAGGCGGAACAGGGTGTTGGTGACATACACGTCATCGCGCACGCCCACCACTTCCACCACCTCGGTGACGCAGCGGCGGCCGTCGGGCATGCGCGACAATTGGATGATCACGTCGAGCGCCGCGCAGATCATCTGGCGCAGGGTTTTTTCCGCGACCGTGCGCCCGGTCAGGCCCACCAGGGTTTCCAGCCGCAGCAGCGCATCCTGGGCGTTGTTGGCGTGCACGGTACTCATGGAGCCGTCGTGGCCGGTGTTCATCGCGGTGAGTACGTCGAGCACTTCCACGCCACGGATCTCGCCGAGGATGATGCGGTCGGGGCGCATGCGCAGGGCGTTGCGGATCAGGTCACTGGCCTTCACTTCACCGTGCCCCTCGGCATTTGGCGGGCGGGTTTCCAGGCGCACCACGTGGGGGTGGCCCAGTTGCAGCTCGGCCACGTCTTCGATGGTGACCAGGCGTTCGTGGGGGTTGATCAGTTGGCTGAGAATGTTCAGCAACGTGGTTTTACCGGTGCCGGTACCGCCGCTGATGAGGATGTTGCAGCGCTTGCCCACGGCCTCCTGGAAGAACTCGAAGATCGGCTGGTCGATGGTCTGCATGGCCACCAGGTCGCTGCTCTTGAGCATGTCCTTGCGGAATTTGCGGATCGACAGGCACGGGCCGTCGAGGGCAATCGGCGGGATGATCGCGTTGACCCGGCTGCCATCGGGCAAGCGCGCATCGACCATCGGCGAGGACTCGTCCAGGCGCCGCCCCAAGGGCGCGAGGATGCGTTGCATGACGCGCTCCACATGGTGGTCGTCGATAAAGCGCAGGTCGCTCTGGTGCAGCAGGCCATCGCGCTCGACGAACACCCGGTGCGGGCCGTTGACCAGGATTTCCGTCACGGAGGCATCGCGCAGCAGCACTTCCAATGGGCCGAAACCGGTGAGTTCGTCGACGATCTCTTCGGCCAGGCGCTCCATCTCGTAGCGGGAAATCGCCAGGTGCATGCGGGTGATGTATTCGTTGACCTTGTCGATCACAAACTGCGCGAGGGACTGGCGGGTGCCTTCCAGCAGGTTTTTCCCCGACTCCTCGATGGCGTCGATGATGTAGCGGTGCAGCACCAGCTTGAGGCCGTCGTGATCGGTATTGCCGACCGCACCGCGCGCGCCGGGCACACCGAACAGCTTTTCGCCGCTCACTTGGTGCCCCACAGGCGGGTCAGCCAGTTGGCCGAGGGTTTCTCAAGGCCTTCGGAACGTTTGGCCAGGCGCTCGCCAAGCACCCGCAAGCCTTGGCTCAAGGGTTCGCGCGGGGCCAGGGTGAACAGGCTCTGGCCTTGGTTCTTGGCGTTCAGGCGCAGCTCGGCGGCCAGGGGTAGCACGGCGATGACTTCCAGGCCGAAGGTCTTGCCCAGGGCTTCGGCCTCGGGCGCGGCGCCTTTGATGTAGCGGTCGATGAGCAACCGGCCGTGGTCCAGTTTCATGCCTTTTTCGCGCCAGCGATTGAGCACCGCCAGGTTGCGGCGGCAGTCCAGCACGCTTTGGTCGGTGCACCACAAAAGCTTGTCGCAATGGCTGACAAAGGTGCGCAGAGCTTCGCTGTCGGGTTGGCCGGTGAGGTTCACCACGATGTGCTGGAAGTGCTGGCGCAGGGCGCTGAGCAACATGTACAGCTCGGCGGCGCTGGTGTGCTCCAGGGGCTCGTCGCTGTCGGTGTAGGCGAGGATGCGCAGGCCCGCTTCGGTGGCGGTAAAGGCGCTGTTGATCAGGGTGGCGTCGAGGCGGCGCAGGTGGCGCAAGGCATCGCCGAAGTGAAACGAGCTTTCCAGGCCCAGCAGCGCCAGGCTGTCGCCCCGGGGCAGGCCGAGGTCGAGGACCAGGGTTTGCTGGCCGCTTTTCTGCACCACGTGCGCCAGGTGCCCGGCGAGCATGGCGCCGTCGGTGCCGCATTGGGTGCCATACAGCACGGTGAGGCCGCCCAGGTGGCTGGTGTGGGCCACGGCCGGCAGGCGTTTGCTCAGGCGCCGCACCAGCCCCGCGACTTCGCTGGAGCGCGAGCCGTAGGCGACAAAATCCCTGGCGCCGGCGCGCATGGCGTTGAGCACCAGCTGGTTGTCCATGCCGTCGCCCAACGCGACGATCGCCAGCATCGGCTTGGCCTCCAGGGCGCCTTCGATCAGGGCGCACTGGTGGGTGACGTTTTCGCGGTCGAGGCCGATGAACACCAGGTTGGCGAAGGTCACGTCCACCAGTGCGAGCAGCTCGTCGAGGCTGCCGCTGCCGGCGCTGACCACTTGGCCCAGGGGCGCGAGGGCCCCCTGGAGCCATTCCAGGTCGGTGCTGTTGCGGGTGATTGCCAGGAAGGTCTGGCTCAGGCTTTCGCTCATTGGGAGAGTCCTGTGCGTCGGTCGAAATTGCCGTTTTCGAGGAAGAACAGGCGGTACCAGTTCGGGTCGTAGCTGCGCAGGTTTTCCCCCGGCAGGGACGGCAGTTGTGCATTCGCGGCGAGGGGCTGGACCAGGTGCGGGGTGACGATCATCAGCAGCTCTTTTTCTTCGCGGCTGATGTTGGAGTCACGGAAGAACGCACCGAGGATCGGGATGTCCCCCAGGCCCGGAAACTTGTCGATGGTGGAGCGGTTGTTGGTGCTGATCAGGCCGCTGATCACGAAGCTCTCGCCATCGGCCAGGGACACGCTGGTGTCGGTGCGACGCACGGTCAGCGCGGGCACCCGGATACCCTGGATGGCGACGGCGTTGCTGTAGTCCAGCTCGCTGACCTCCGGCGCAACCTTGAGGCTGATGCGGTTGCGATCGATCACCGTGGGGGTGAGGGTCAAGCGAATGCCGAACTCCTTGTACTCGATGGAAATGGTGTCGCTGCCGGCGCTGGGCACCGGGATCGGCACTTCGCCGCCGGCCAGGAAGGTCGCGCTCTGGCCGCTCAGGGCCACCAGGCTGGGCCGCGCCAGAGTGTAGGCGAAACCGCTGCTTTCCAGGGCGTTGATCATCGCCTTGACGCGGCCGCCGCCAAAGCCGACGTTGAAGTTGTCCGTGCTCACCGGCAGTTTGAACACGCCCTCGGTGGGGGACAGGATGTTCGGGCTGCTGAGGAAGAAGTTGGTGCCGATCCCGAGAAACTTGGTGCTCGCTTCCTTGAGCTTGGTGCGGCTGACTTCGACAAAACGGATATCGGTCTGCACCTGGCTGGGCAGCGACGGATCTTCCGAGGGCGACAGCGACAGGCTGGTCAGCGCCGACGTGGCCTTGCCCTTGACGAACACCATGGTCTGGCGCGGGCTGGGCGAGCAGGCGGTCCAGATCATCAGGCTGGTGGCGCCGGACGAGACGCCGGTCAGCAGGAAGGCCTGGTTGCCGTTGACGTGGACGTCGGCGATTTTCGGGTCGCCGACCGCCAGCCGGGTAATGGCGACCGGGGATTGGATGGCCTGTTGCAGACCTTCACCGACCTCAAGCGTCGCAGGCAACTGCTCCAGGCTGGCGCAATTGCCCGGTGCCGCCTGTGCCGCGCCGACGGGCAGGGCGAGGGTGACCAGGGTGCAGAACACTCGCGAAAACTTCGGCATGGAACGACTGCTCATTCAAGGCATCCTTAGCGCTATCAGGGCGTTTGTTGAGTGACCTGGTTGCCGCGTATCACCTCGACACCCGAGCGACGCGGCGTGCCTTTGGTGGCTGTCGGGTTGAAGTTGCTGATGGGCGGCGTGGTTTGCGCCAGCTGGTTGAACTGGTAGAGGTCGCGCTTGGCGTTGTCGAGATTCTGCGCAGAGTCGGTGTCGCCGGCCCAGTATTGGCTCAGGCGTTGCTCGTCGGCGCTGCGCAAGGCCAAGCGCAGGCTGCCGGCCTGCACGGCGAGGACCAGACGCGTCATCAACTGCTCGGGCACGGCCAGCAACACCGTGCGCGCACTGGCACGCCCTTGTTGTTGCTTGGCCTTGTCTTCGGCGGTGACGGCCACCGGCGAGCCGGGCGTGCCGTCGTTGGTCAGGCCCAGTTGATCGCCCACGCCCAGCAGGCGCAGGGCCGGAATCACGGTTTGGGCGGAGGGTTGCGGGTTGCCGTTTTCCGAGCGCAGGTACAGCATCACATCCACATAGTCGCCGGGGTTCAATTGGCCGCCGGCGCCGGTCACTTCATCCACGGCAACCGCCAGTGCGCGCTCGTCGGCGCGGATCATGCGCGACAGGTTGCCGCCGGCGCTGAAGCTTTCTTCGGTCAGCCAGGTGCCGGCTTGCAGGGCGCGCCATGGCGTGCGGCCGACCGCCTGGTCCAGTGCGGTCAGGCTGCCGGCGGGAGCTGTCTTGAGTTTTTCCAGCGTCAGGTCGGCGGCGGTGAGGGCGACGTAGGGCGGCACGTCATGGGCCAGCACGACCACGGGTTGGCGGGTCGGGTCTTCGATGGCAGCGACAGGGGCGTTATTAATGACAGGTGGCGCGACGGCGGCAACCGGCTCCGGGCGGCTGAGAACCAGGCCCCAGTACCCGGCAATCAACGCCCCGAGTAGCAGTACCGCGGCCAGAATCATGCTGATACGACTGCTCATGAAGGCTCTCCCTTTCCTACTGGCAGACCTTTCAACGGGTCCATCCAGCGACTACGCAATCAGTTCGTTCTGGGTATTCAACTATTTCGCTATTTGAAGGTAGTCGAGCTAGGACAAAATGCCATTACTGCATGGAAATATTGTGTATCGGCGGGCAAACATTGGGGCTTTGACGCCATTTGGCTGACTACTACTTTGTGATTAGTCGCTTATTACACTTGTTGGGAGTGAATTTGCCGACAATGCTCTAGTGGCATAGCGAGATCATGTTGCAAGCCCGCTACATCCGCGCTCTCAGCGCAAAGGAGAAGTCATATGTTCCTTGATGCCATTCGCAAAGTGTTTGTCAAAATCCAGATTCTGTCTTACGGAAGAGAGGGG
The DNA here is from genome assembly GCF_030687495.1 of Pseudomonas sp. FP453. Taxonomy (NCBI): domain Bacteria; kingdom Pseudomonadati; phylum Pseudomonadota; class Gammaproteobacteria; order Pseudomonadales; family Pseudomonadaceae; genus Pseudomonas; species Pseudomonas sp. FP453. Next base: position 771,846 of record NZ_CP117435.1, read on the forward strand.
GCCTCCGGTATTGAATATGCAATTGTCGCGGCCATGTGTGCGGCGGTGATCGGGCTTTTCATGACGCCGATCAGCACTAAGGTAAAGGCCATTTTCACCTCGATTCAAACAGGTATCGGTACTTGATGCTCTAGCGAGTCGCGTTCTCCTCTTTTGCCGGAGCTCTACATGCACATCGCAGAAAGCATTCGTTTTATCTACGTGAAAGTGTGGGTCATGGTGAGCGCCAGGGACGGCGCCTCCGGCATTGAGTACGCCATTGTGGCGGCGATGTGCGCGGCGGTGATCGGGATCTTCATGACTCCCATAAGTGACCGTGTAAAGGTGCTGTTCAACCTGGTCGAGGCGAGCATCGCATCGACTTGATCAATCCCGCGACACGACTAACCTGAGTGCATCTTAGTGTCAGGATCTTTCGCCATGAGTCCCTCCGTGCCTTCTTCGCGGCAACAACTTCTCCTGGTGGACGACGAAGAGGACGCTCTGATCGAACTTGCCGAATCCCTCTCCAATGAGGGATTTGTGTGTTTTACCGCCACCTCCGTGACCGACGCGCTACAGGAACTGACCCTTAACCCGGATATCGCGCTGATCATCACCGACCTGCGCATGCCCGAAGAAAGCGGCATCTCCCTGATCAAGCGCCTGCGCGAACACACGTCTCGCCAGCACCTGCCGGTGATCGTGATGTCGGGCCATGCCGAGATGGATGACGTCAGCGACATGCTGCGCTTGCAGGTGCTGGATCTGTTTCGCAAGCCGATCTACCTGGTGCGGTTGATCGATACCCTCAACAGTTTGTTTCCCCTGCAGAAGCGCCAGTTCTAGCCGCCAGTTGGGCTCACTGTGGGCGCTGGCTTTTGTGGGAGCTGGCTTGCCTGCGATGGCGGTGGAGCAGCCAGCACTTGTACTGACTGACACACCGCTATCGCAGGCAAGCCAGCTCCCACAGAAGTCTCCCTATACACACATCATCAGAGTTGGTAACTAAAACTCAGCGTATACCGCGGTCGCCGGTCAAAGCTGTCCAGCGCGACGTCCGACAGCGGCTTGGCCGCCTCCAGCGCAATGTTGTAGTACTGGCTGTCGCCAAAGCGCAGGCCCACGGCGGCGGATGACAGGTCGTTGCCCCTGATCGGCAGTACGTTGAACCAGGTCTTGGCGCGGTCGAACACCACGTACGGTTGCAGGATGCGCACCCAGTCGCCGGCACGGTTGTAGCTGTAGTTGATCTCGTACGCCAGGCCCCAGCCCTTGTCGCCCGAGCCCTGGTCGTCGGGGTAGCCGCGGGCGAAATTCTGCCCGCCGAAGGTGGCGCGTTCGCTGTCGGGCAGGGTGTCGTCACTCCAGTAGAACGCCGCGGACAGCACGCCCTGGAAGTTGCTGCCGAACAGCTTGTTGCTTTGCACGCCGGACAGGCGCAGGCGGAAGAAATCCAGGTCGGGTTTTACCCCGTCGAAGTCGCTGCGGGTCTTGGCGCCCAGGCCATTGATGCCTTGGTACAGGCCGGCGCTGAGGATGCGCAACTGGTCGGTGTCGGCCTTGCGCCAGTCGCCTTCGAAGGCCAGGGCGCGCAGATTGGTTTCCAGGTCAAAACGGTTGGGGAAACCCACCAATTGATAGCGGGTTTTCTGATCGACGCCATAAATGCGCGTGCCGAGGCTCAACGACTCGGTTGGCGAGGCAATCACCGGGTGGCTTACACCGATGGAAAAGCGGTCGATGGCCTGGTGCGGCTTGAGCTGGAAACCACCGTCCAGTTGCACGTTGGTGCCCGGTTCGGCGCGGTAGTGTTCGCCTGACAGTGCAAGCTGGGTGCCCTCGGCGTTGACGAACTGGCTGTAGGCGGCGCGGTAGTAGTGTTCCTTGTCGTTGCCCGGCGGCGCCAGGGCGCTGACGGTCAACTGTTCACCCATCGACGTCTGCGAGTTGCTGGTGGCGCTGACCAACGCTTGCAGGCCGCCACGGCTGGCCTGGTTAAGGCTCATGCTGGTGGTGAAGGGCTTGCGGCTGGCGGTGATCTGCATGTGGGTGCCGCCATCGGTGGTGCGCGGTGGCGGCACTTGCGCCTGCAAGGTCACGCCGGGAATCGCGCCCATCAGCGTGGTGTAGCGCTCGAAGGTCTTGCGGGTGAGTGGGCGTTCGGCCTTGAGTTTTTCGGCGAGTTTGTCCACGTAGGACGACACCGAGCCGATATCGCCTTGCAGCTGGTAATCGCGCACATAGCCTTCCACCAGCACTACATGGACCAGGCCACCGTCGAAGCTTTGTTCCGGCAGGAAGGCGTAGGACAGCAGGTAGCCGTCCGTTTGGTAGCGCTTGGTGATGCTGCGGGTGGCCTCGATCAGCTGGGCGATGTTGGTTTCATGGCCAATCAGCGGTTCGAAAGCCAGCGCCAGTTCCTTGAGCGGGTAGACCGTGCCGCCGTCGATCTGCAGTTTGCTGATGGTCACCTTGGTGTCCATCAGCAGCGGCTGGGCTTCGCTGGCCGCAGGCGTTGGCAACTGGGTTTGCGGGGTGTTTGGCCGGTAGGCGTCGGCGGGCAGGTTGGGCACGGGCAGGTTGCGGATGGTGTCGTTGCTATTGAGGAAGCTGGGTAGGGTTTCGGCGTGGGCGTAAGCACTGAGGGACAGCAACAACAGCGGCGTCAAAGCGCGCATAGGACACTCCATGGTCAAAACTGCAGCAGCGTTTTGCAGATGCCCGCCGGGCTCTGGGGGCGCGGTTCGGGTGGCTTTCATTGGCGCATAAAAAAGACGAGAGACTTATTGGGTCTCTCGTCTCAACCAAGCGTAGGCGCTGTAGGGGAGGCCGTCTAATCGGCCAGGTGCAATTCTATTTTTTGCCGGTCAGGCCACCGAGCAAACCGCCCAAGCCGCCGCTGGTGCTGGCCCCGGCACTGGCGCCGGCAGATGCGCTGCCGCCCAGGCTCAGGCCGCCGCCGAGCAAACCACCACCGCTACCGCTGGTACCCCCGGTGACCAGGCCGCCCACCGAGGTCACGGTATTGCCGACCGCGCTGACGGTGCCGCCCAAGGCGTTGGTGACCGGGTTGGCATTGGTGCCGGTGATTTTGCCGCCGAGGCCGCTGACGGCGCCGCCGACGTTGGTCACCAGGCCATTGACCGGAGCCCCCAGGCCAGTGCTGTTGCCGACGTTTTGGGTGAGGCTGGTGACGCCACTGGTGACGGGGTTGAGCGCGCTGCCCAGGCTGGTGGTGAGTGCCGCGACCGGAGCACCTGCGGCGGTGTTCGGTACGCCATTGCCACCCAGCAGAGTGCCCAGGGATGCAACCGTGCCGCCAACACTGCCACCGGTGACGCCCGCCGCGCTGACCACGCCATTGGTGTTGCCTGCATTCAGGCCGTTGCCAGCGCCGGCGATCACGCCGCCGATAAGTTCCGGCAGGCCGAGGTTGCCCGTGCCAATGCCGCCGCCGGAACCGCCGCCGGTGCCAGTGGTTGGGTTGACATAGCCGCCGGCGCTGCCGACCACGGTGCCCACGCCGCTCAGTACGCCACCCACGGCGCCCGTCACAGGGTTGCCGGTGCCGCCAGTGCCGGTGACTTTATCGCCTAGGCCGTCCACGGTACTGCCGACTTTATTCAGCAGGCCGCCAACCGGACCGCCGAGGCCCGTTGCGGTGCCCACTTGGCCGGTGGTTTTTTCTACGAGGGAAACCACTGGCACCAGCACTTTGGCCCCCACGGTATTGGTGACCGAGCCCAATGGGCCGGTGGTGCTGGCGGTGCTCAGGGTGTCGCCGAGCATGGTTACGACGTTGCCGACTTTATCTACTACACCGCCGACCACGGGGGCTGCGCCACTCACCACCGGCACTTGGCCGAGCAAGGTGGCAACGTTGCCGCCGGTGGTGCTCACGCCATCACCGAGGTCGGAGACGGCGTTGCCCACACCTGCAACGGTGGTGCCCAACGCATTGCTGTTGGTGCCGAGGGTGCCAAGCCCGCCTGACAGGCCAGTGCCGAGGCTGCCGACCGCGTTGCCGGTCGCGGTGACCAGGCCGCCCGTGGTAGCGCCGACAATCGGCAAGCTGCCCAGGGTGGTGCCGAGGCTGCCGACCGCGGTGCCTACGCCCGTTACGGTGTCGCCTACGGTGTCCACGACCGTCGCGGTGACCAGTGGGGTAGTGGTGCCGCCACCGGTGCCACCGCCCGTACCGCCGCCAGTGCCACCACCGGTGCCGCCACCCGTGCCACCGCCGGTACCGCCACCCGTGCCGCCGCCAGTGCCACCACCGGTTCCGCCGCCAGTACCGCCACCGGTACCACCGCCCGTGCCGCCGGTGCCGGCCGTTGTATCGTCGGTGGAGGACGAACCACCACTGTGATGCCCGCCACCACCGCTGCTGCAGCCGCCGAGCGTCAATGCTACTGCCAGGGCCAGCGCGGTACTTGCTTTCCAAAACACTACTTGAGTTTTCATGATTGAGTTCCCTGCACCTGTACAACCTTAGTTGTCTTCAAACACTCGCCACTTCTGTGGAGGGCGATGCGTTTGTCCGTAGGGCTATAACAGTCCAGGGGGCTCTTTCTGACAATGCTCAACTTGGTATTAACGATTTATATACGGTCGTAAAGTCTCTGCTTAGGGACTAATACCAAGGATATAAAAGGAGGATGTATCAAGATGTATATGTGTTTTTAATCAATGGCTTGAATGAAATAGCGGACCTTATAAGGTCCGCTATAACTTAGGGTGTATATATACAATTAAGCAGTTTGTTTCAGGCGATCGGCTGCCATTTGCCTACCATATGTTCAATATCGCCCGCGCCGCTCAAGCGTAACTCACCCGCTGAGCCGGCAGCGCTGGCAAACAACGTCACTTCACTGGGCAGGCGCACGGGTTTCCTGAACTCGACGCTGATCTCGACATTGGCGGCGGGCAAGTGTTCGCCCAAGGCGGCGAGGGTGTACGCCTTGTTCCACAGCCCGTGGGCGATGGCCTGGGGAAACCCGAACAGCTTGGCGGTCAGGGCGCTGAGGTGGATCGGGTTGTAGTCGCCGCTGACCCGCGCATAACGGCGGCCGATATCGGCGGGGGCTTGCCAGCGCGTCAGCTCGCTGATGTGGGTGGGGCTCGGTTGCGCCGCGTCCGTGGTGTCGCCGTCGAGCTTTACGCCGCGGCAGAGCATGCGGCTTTCGGCTTCCCACAGCAGGCCGAGGGCATCACTGACGGTGGTCACCAGCTGGAAGGTCGCGCCCTTGGGGTGCGGCTTGAGGTCTTGTGCGTGGACGCTGAGGGTCAACGCGCTGACGCCGCCCAAGGGCCGGTGGATACGGATGGTATTGCTCAGGTGAATCAGCCCCAGCAGCGGGAAGGGGAAGCGGTTGTCGGTGAGCAACTGCATCTGCAAGCCGAACGCGAGGACATGGGGATAAGTCGCCGGCAGCATCGGGCTGTCGGCAAACCCGCAGACCTTGCGGTATTTGGCGACAGCGCTGGGGTTGACGGTCACCCGGCAGCGCAGCCCGCGCTCGGGCAACGTGCTGCCGGTGATCTTGCGTTTGAGTGCCGCGCGCCAGTACAGCGGCGGCAGCGACGGTGTGCTGTCCAATGTTTGCCAGTCCATGCCTACGCTCCCAAGAGACTTTGCCCACACACCCGCAGCGCTTGCCCGCTGACGGCACCGCTGCCCGGCTGGCCGAGCCAGGCCACGGCTTCGGCCACGTCTTGCGGCAGGCCACCCTGGCCGAGCGAGCTCATGCGTCGCCCGGCTTCACGCAAGGCAAAGGGGATATGCGCGGTCATCTGGGTTTCGATAAACCCCGGCGCCACGGCGTTGATACTGATGCCCCGCCCTTTGAGCCGCGGCGCCCAGGCTTGTGCGAGGCCGATCAAGCCGGCCTTGCTCGCGGCGTAGTTGGTTTGCCCGCGATTGCCGGCGATACCGCTGATGGACGCCAGCAGCACCACGCGGGCGTTGTCGTGCAGGGTGCCGCTGTCGATCAATGCTTTGGTCAACACTTGCGGGGCATTAAGGTTCACCGCCAGCACCGCGTCCCAGTATTCCGGGGTCATGTTGGCCAGGGTTTTGTCGCGGGTGATACCGGCATTGTGCACGAGGATGTCGAGGCCATCGGGCAGGTGGTCGATCAACTGCTGGGCGGCGTCGGCGGCGCAGATGTCCAGCGCTACGCTGCGTGCACCCAGGCGAGCGGCGAGGGCTTCGAGGTCGGCCTTGGCCTGGGGCACGTCGAGCAGGATTACATCCGCGCCGTCACGGGCGAGGGTTTCGGCGATGGATGCGCCGATGCCACGGGCGGCGCCGGTGACCAGTGCCTTGCGCCCGGCGAGGGGGCGGGTCCAGTCCTCGACTTGCGTCGCGCACGCCTCCAGGCGAATCACCTGCCCGGAGATGTAGGCACTTTTGGGCGAGAGGAAGAAGCGCAGCGCGCCCTCCAACTGGTCCTCGGCAGCGGCGCCGACGTAGAGCAATTGCAGGACGCCGCCATGGCGCAGCTCCTTGGCCAGGGAGCGGCTGAACCCTTCGAGGGCACGTTGGGCGCTGGCGGCGAAGGGGTCGTCGAGGCTTTCCGGCGCACGGCCGAGGATCACCAGGTGTGCGCTGTGATCGAGGTTTTTCAGCAGCGGCTGGAAGAATTCGCGCAGTTGTTTGAGCTGGTCGGTGTGTTGCAAGTCGCTGGCGTCGAACACCACCGCCTTGAGCTTGGGGCCATGGCCGGGAATCCAGGTCGACGCCTCGGCGCCGTAGGTGTAGATAGCGTCGGTGAGCTTGTGGGCAAATGCCTGCACCTTTCCCGCCAGCGCGCCGCCGCCCAGCAGCAGCGCCCCTTCCACCGGGCGCAGGCGTCCGGCTTGCCAGCGTTCCAGGCGTACCGGTGACGGCAGGCCAAGGGCGGCGACCAGGCGATGGCCGAGGCTTGAGTTGGCGAAGTCGATATAACGGTCAGACATGGAACGCTCTCCGAAAGCTGGGGTTCAAAGGGTTGACCACCCCGGGACGGTAGTCGTTCGATCAGCCTAGGCTAGGCTGAATGATTCCACCCACAACCTTCAGGGAGCTTTCCATGACTCAATTGCGCCGCGTAGCGATCATTGGCGGTAACCGCATTCCCTTCGCCCGCTCCAATGGCCCGTACGCCACGGCGAGCAACCAGGCGATGCTGACGGCGGCGCTGGAAGGCCTGATCGAGCGCTACAACCTGCACGGCCTGCGCCTCGGCGAAGTGGCAGCGGGCGCGGTGCTCAAGCATTCCCGTGACTTCAACCTGACCCGCGAATGCGTGCTCGGCTCGCGCCTGTCGCCGCAAACCCCGGCCTATGACATCCAGCAAGCGTGCGGCACAGGGCTGGAAGCCGCGTTGCTGGTGGCCAACAAGATCGCCCTCGGCCAGATCGAATGCGGGATTGCCGGCGGTGTGGACACCACGTCCGACGCGCCGATCGGTGTAAATGAAGGGCTGCGCAAGATTCTGCTGCAAGCCAACCGCAGCAAATCCATGGCCGACAAGCTGAAAGTCCTGCTGCAACTGCGCCCTCATCACCTCAAGCCGGAACTGCCGCGCAATGGCGAGCCACGTACAGGGTTGTCCATGGGCCAACACTGCGAACTGATGGCGCAGACCTGGCAGATTCCCCGCGCCGAGCAGGATCAGTTGGCCCTGGACAGCCATCAGAAAATGGCGGCGGCTTACGCGGAAGGTTGGCACAACGATTTGCTCACGCCGTTCCTCGGCCTGACCCGCGACAACAACCTGCGCCCCGACCTGACCCTGGAGAAACTCGCCGCGCTCAAGCCGGCATTCGAGCGCAGCGAAAAGGGCACGCTCACGGCGGGTAACTCCACGCCGCTCACCGATGGTGCGTCGTTGGTGCTGCTGGGCAGCGAGGCCTGGGCGAAAGAACGCGGCTTGCCGATCCTCGCGTATCTGCGTGATGGTGAAGCGGCGGCGGTGGATTTCGTCAACGGTGCCGAAGGCCTGCTGATGGCCCCGGTGTATGCGGTACCGCGCTTGTTGGCGAGGAATGGTCTGACGCTGCAAGACTTCGATTACTACGAGATCCACGAAGCCTTCGCGGCCCAGGTGTTGTGTACGCTCAAGGCGTGGGAGGATGCGGACTACTGCAAGACGCGCCTGGGGCTGGATGCACCACTGGGGAGCATCGACCGCAGCCGGTTGAATGTGAAGGGCAGCTCGCTGGCGGCCGGCCATCCGTTTGCGGCCACAGGCGGGCGCATCGTCGCCAACCTGGCCAAGTTGCTGGATGCGGCAGGCAAGGGGCGCGGGCTGATTTCCATCTGCGCGGCGGGCGGGCAGGGCGTCACGGCGATCATTGAACGGTGAAACTGGCCCATTGAATGCATTCTTGAGTGATCAACGGTCGGTAGCCCCTCCCACCGGCGAGCCGATTGCCGTATAACGAGTGCCATACGCGTATTTGGTAATAAAGGACCCACAATAAAAGCTGATGAAGACTCCTAAACGCATTGAACCCCTGATCGAAGACGGTCTGGTCGACGAAGTGCTGCGCCCACTCATGAGTGGTAAAGAAGCAGCTGTTTATGTGGTGCGCTGCGGCAACGAATTGCGTTGCGCCAAGGTTTACAAGGAGGCGAACAAACGAAGTTTTCGTCAAGCGTCCGAATACCAGGAGGGCCGCAAGGTCCGTAACAGTCGTCAGGCCCGGGCCATGGCCAAGGGTTCCAAGTTCGGCAAGAAAGAAACCGAAGACGCCTGGCAGAATGCTGAAGTGGCGGCGTTGTTCCGCCTGGCCGGTGCGGGCGTTCGCGTGCCCCAGCCGTTCGACTTCCTCGAAGGCGTGCTGTTGATGGAACTGGTGGCCGACGAGTACGGCGATGCGGCGCCGCGCCTGAACGACGTGGTGCTGGAGCCGGACCAGGCGCGTGAATACCACGCCTTCCTGATCTCGCAGATCGTGCTGATGCTGTGTACCGGCCTGGTGCACGGTGACCTGTCCGAATTCAACGTACTGCTCACGCCGACCGGCCCGGTGATCATCGACCTGCCCCAGGCGGTGGATGCGGCGGGCAACAACCACGCGTTCAGCATGCTGGAGCGGGATGTGGGCAACATGGCGTCGTACTTCGGGCGCTTTGCCCCGGAGTTGAAGAAGACCAAGTACGCCAAGGAAATGTGGGCGTTGTACGAAGCCGGCACCTTGCACCCGGCCAGCGTCTTGACTGGCGAGTTCGATGAGCCGGAAGAGCTGGCGGATGTCGGCGGCGTGATCCGCGAGATTGAAGCGGCGCGGTTGGATGAAGAGCGTCGGCAGGCGATTCGGGCGGCGGATGATGCGCCGCAGAGCAAAGTGCCGGACGAGCCACCGCCGCCACCTTGGATGCAGTAACCCCCTGTGGGAGCTGGCTTGTCGGGTCGCCGCATCGCTGCGATGCAGACACCTCGGTACATCAGTTGCACCGAGGTGATGCTATCGCAGGCAAGCCAGCTCCCACAGAGACCTGCTCCCACCCTTGTTTTGTGTACTTCCTTTCAGGTGCAGCAACTGCCCGAAGCCAACTCCTTGAGAATCGGACAATCCGGCCGATGATCGCCCTGGCAGTGCTCCACCAGGTCCTGCAACGTATCGCGCAACTGCCCCAACTCCAGAATCTTCTGATTCAACTCATCGATATGCTGGCGCGCCAATGCCTTCACATCGGCGCTGGCCCGTTGCCGGTCCTGCCACAGGGTCAGCAGCTTGCCGACCTCGTCCAATGAAAACCCCAAATCCCGCGAGCGTTTGATAAACGCCAGGGTGTGCAGGTCGTCGGCGCCGTACACACGGTAGCCGCTGTCGGTGCGGTGGGCGGCTTTGAGCAGGCCGATGGATTCGTAGTAGCGAATCATCTTCGCGCTGAGCCCGCTCTGGCGTGCGGCTTGGCCGATGTTCATGGGCGTTGATCCTCCAGATCCTTGGGTTTCCAGGTTTTCAGCAGCAGGGCATTGCTCACCACGCTGACACTCGACAGCGCCATCGCCGCGCCGGCCAGCACCGGGTTGAGCAGGCCGAACGCGGCCAGGGGAATGCCGATCAAGTTATACACAAAGGCCCAGAACAAATTCTGGCGGATTTTTGCGTAGGTCTTGCGGCTGATCTCCAGCGCCGCCGGCACCAGGCGTGGGTCGCCGCGCATCAGGGTGATGCCGGCCGCGTGCATGGCCACGTCGGTGCCGCCGCCCATGGCAATGCCGATGTCGGCGGCGGCGAGGGCCGGGGCGTCGTTGATGCCGTCGCCGACCATGGCCACCACGCCGGTTTTTTTCAACTCGGCGACGGTGGCGGCTTTGTCGGCGGGCAGCACTTCGGCGTGCACGTCGTCGATGCCCAGCGCCTCGGCCACCACACGCGCGCTGCCGCGGTTGTCGCCGGTGAGCAGGTGGCTACTGATGTGCTGCGCCTTGAGCAGGTTCACCGCTTCCAACGCGCCGGGCTTGAGCGTGTCGCCAAAGGCAAACAGCCCGAGCACGCGGGGTTGCGCGCCTTGCTCGATCAGCCAGGACAAGGTGCGGCCTTCGGCCTCCCAGGCCTTGGCGGCGTCGGCCAGGTCGCCGGCGTTCAAGCCGCTTTCTTCGAGCAGGCGGCGATTGCCCAGGGCCAGCTGTTGGCCGTCCAGGGTGCCGGCGATGCCGCGTCCGGTCAGGGACTGGCTGGCAGTCACGTCCGCCACTGGCAGACCTTGTTCATTGCACGCATCCAGCACGGCCTTGGCCAGCGGGTGTTCGCTGCCGCGTTGCATCGCGCCGGCCTGTTGCAGTAGCAGGGCTTCGTTGCCATCGACGGCGGCGAGATGGGCGATTTTCGGCGCGCCGGAGGTGAGCGTGCCGGTCTTGTCGAAGACCACCGCGCTGACTTCATGGGCGCGTTCCAGGGCTTCGGCGTCCTTGATCAAGATGCCATGACGCGCGGCCACGCCGGTGCCGGCCATGATCGCAGTGGGTGTGGCCAGGCCGAGGGCGCACGGGCAGGCAATCACCAGCACGGCCACCGCATTGATGATCGCGGTTTCCAGCGACGCGCCGTACAGCCACCAGCCCACCAGCGTGACCAGGGCCAGCACCAGCACGGCGGGCACGAACACTTGGCTGACTTTATCCACCAGTTTCTGGATCGGTGCCTTGGCGGCCTGGGCGTCTTCCACCAGGCGGATGATCCGCGCCAGCACGCTTTCGGCACCGAGGGCGGTGGTGCGTACCAGCAGGCGGCCTTCGCCGTTTATCGCGCCGCCGGTGACCTTGTCCCCCGGCTGCTTGGGCACCGGCAGGCTTTCGCCACTGATCAGCGCTTCGTCGGCGTGGCTCTGGCCTTCGACCACTTCACCGTCCACCGGGAAGCGTTCGCCGGGTTTGACCAGCACCAGGTCATCGAGGGTCAGGGCGCTGATGGCGACGTCTTCTTCTTGGCCAGCATTCACCCGAATCGCGCGTTCCGGGCGCAAGGCTTCCAGGGCGCGGATGGCGCTGGCGGTCTGGCGTTTGGCGCGGCTTTCGAGGTATTTGCCCAGCAACACCAGGGCAATCACCACCGCCGAGGCTTCGAAGTACAGGTGCGGCGCCATGCCGGGGTGGGCGGTGAGCCATTCATAGATGCTCAGGCCATAACCGGCGCTGGTGCCGATGGCCACCAGCAGGTCCATGTTGCCGGCGCCGGCGCGTACGGCTTTCCAGGCAGCTATATAGAAGCGCGCACCAAAGATGAATTGCACCGGGGTGGCCAGGGCGAACTGCACCCAGGCGGGCAGCATCCAGTGCAGGCCGAAGGGTTCCACCAGCATTGGCAGCACCAGCGGCAGCGCCAAGGCAATCGCAAACACCAGCGACCAGCGCTCGCGGTGCAGGCGCTGGGCCTGATCGACCTCGGTGGCGGTTTCGCTTTGCGGCAGGCTGGCGGTGTAGCCGGCTTTGTCGACGGCGGCGATCAATACGCTGGGGTCCATCTGGCCCGCGACTTCGACGTGGGCGCGTTCGTTGGCCAGGTTGACGCTGACGCTTTGCACCCCCGGCACCTTGCCCAGCGCGCGCTCGACGCGGCCGGCACAGCTGGCACAGGTCATGCCGCTGATGGGCAGGTCAAAGGTGGTCGATCCATTCATGGGGCAGTCCTCCAGGAGAAGTTGCCCCTAGGATCAACCTTGACCTGTGGGGAAGGTCAAGCGCCGATCAGTATTCCAGTGCGGCGGGCTTGAGGTACATGCCGTCCGGGCCTTGGGCAATGCGCAACTTGCGCACGTCGCCGACCTTGAGGGTGATGTTCTGCGCCGGTGGTGCGAGCAGGCCTGGCAGGCAGCCTGGCGCCTGGCCCGGCAGCAGCTTGAGGCGCAGCGACAGGTTGCCCGCCGGCAAGTTGAACGAGGTGGCTTGTTCCTGGAACAACCGCCCGGCCAGTTGATCATTGAGGTACAGGCCGATCTCGCAGTTGGTCGGCACTTCCAGGCGTTCCCGGGAAATGATCAACACCGCGTAGTCTTCTGCGGCACTGGCCATCGGTGCGGCGGCAGACAAGCTCATCAGGCCGGCAAGGGCAAAAAACGACCAGCGCATGGCGAATGCTCCGTGGTTCAAATCAAAGATGGCTCAAGCTTGGCCGACCGCGCGAGCGAATACCAGCCCGGCCGATGTTTTAGGCGCTTGACCTTGCCATGATGGCAAGGTCGAGACTGCGTCCACCCTCAATCAAGGAGTCATGTCATGCAAGTATTCAGCGTTGAAGGAATGACCTGCGGCCATTGCGTCAAGTCGGTCACCCAGGCGGTGCAGAGCCAGGACCCGGCGGCCAGTGTGAAGGTCGATCTGGCGGCCAAGGAAGTCGGCGTGGAGAGTCGTTTGTCGGCCGAGCAAATCATCAGTGCAATCACCGAAGAAGGCTACAGCGCCAAGCTCGCCTGATTTTTCAATAGTTAGCGAGCTATCGTAATGTTCAAGGCACCCAAGCGCGGCTAGACTGTCGGGCTGCCGACTCACTTGGGTGCCTTCATGAACCTGCGCATTATCCTGATCCTGGGCGCCTTGAGCGCCTTCGCGCCGTTGGCGATCGATTTTTACCTGCCGGGCTTCCCCGCCATGGCGATCGCTTTTGGCACCGACGAGAAACATGTCCAGCAAACCCTGGCGGTGTATTTCATCGGCCTGGCCATTGGCCAATTGATCTACGGCCCGCTGGCCGACCGCTTTGGCCGGCGTGTGCCGCTGCTCAGTGGCGTCACGTTGTTTACCTTGGCGTCCTTCGCCTGCGCCTATGCGCCGTCCCTGGATTGGTTGATCGCCGCGCGTTTCGTCCAGGCCCTGGGCGGTTGTGCGGGCATGGTGATTTCCCGCGCGGTGGTCAGCGACAAATGTGATGCGGTGGGTTCGGCCAAAGTGTTTTCCCAACTGATGCTGGTCACCGGGCTGGCGCCGATCCTCGCGCCGCTGGCGGGTGGGGTGATGGTTGGGGTGTGGGGCTGGCAGTCGATCTTCCTCGCGTTGACGCTGTTCAGCGTGATGGCGGCGGTGGCCGTTGCCGTCGGGTTGCCGGAAACCTTCCCGGCCCATCAGCCGCGCCAGCCATTGTCCGGCTCGTTGCGCCGCTACCTGTCGTTGCTGTCGGACCGCGTCTACCTCGGTTACGCACTCACCGGCGGTATTGCGATTGGCGGGATGTTTGCCTACATCGCCGGTTCACCGTTCGTCTTTATCAAACTGTATGGCGTGCCCGCCGAGCATTACGGCTGGGTCTTTGGCTCCAATGCGGCCGGTTTTATCCTGATCGCGCAGGTCAACGCGCGGTTGCTGGCCAAGCGCGGCCCGGCGTTTCTGCTGTCGCGCAGCGTGTGGGTGTACCTGGCGGCGGCCCTGTCGTTGCTGGCAATCAGTGCCTTGCACACCGATGCGTTGTGGCCACTGCTGGTGCCGCTGTTTATCTGCATCGCAAGCCTGGGCTGCATTCTGCCCAACACCTCGGCCTGCGCCATGAGCGGGCAAGGGGCGCGGGCGGGCAGTGCGTCGGCCTTGCTTGGTTGCATTCAGTTTGGTGTGGCGGCGGGCGCGGCGTCGTTGGTCGGCCTGTTGCACGATGGCACGGCGATGCCGATGGCCATGGTCATCAGCTTGTGCGGTGTATTGGCGGTGACGGTGGCCGTCTCGACCCAGCGCCTGCAACGGGCTCGGGCCGCGCAAGCGCAGGTCTGAGGCGCGGGTCAGCCAGCGGCGGAACGTTGCTGGCTGTGCGGGATGGGGTGGGGCGCCTGGATTCGGGCTTGCAGGGTCTCGGCAAAGGCGCGGGCCTCGGCCTCACTGTGGAAGGTAATGGCCTTCTGGTCGAGGCGCACTTCCCACTGGGATTTTGCTAACGCTTTTATCAGGATCTTCATTGCTGACTTCCTCACGTAAAAGAATCGTGGCAAAGGCGGCCAATATAAACCCGAATACCCGCGCAAATATGACAAAGGTCAACTCTCGGACTAATGGTCTCGTCCATTACTGACAGCAGTAACGGACGACACCTACAGTCCTTTGTCAGAACCCTTCCAATACGATCTTGCCCTTGGCCTTGCCGCTCTCCAGCAGCGCGTGGGCGCGGCGCAGGTTGGCCGCATTGATCACACCGAAGTGCTCGCCGACGGTGGTTTCCAGGGTGCCGGCGTCGATCAGCTCGGCCACGCGGTTGAGCAGATGGTGCTGCTCGATCATGTCCGGGGTCTCGAACATCGAGCGGGTGTACATGAACTCCCAGTGCAGCGACAGGCTCTTGCGCTTGAGCTTGCTGACGTCCAGCGCCTTGGGATCGTCGATCAGCGCCAGCTTGCCTTGGGGCTGCAGGGCTTCGACCAATTGGTCCAGGTGCTGGTCGGTCTGGGTCAGGCTGGCGACGTGGGTCACGTGGGCGACACCGGCGCGTTTCAGTTCTTCGCTGAGCGGCTGGCTGTGGTCAATCACCAGGTCGGCCCCCAGTGCCTTGGCCCAGGCCTGGGTTTCCGGGCGCGAAGCGGTGCCGATGACATGCAGCGCCGTGAGCTGGCTGGCCAGTTGGGTCAGGATCGAACCCACGCCCCCGGCTGCGCCGACGATCAGCAGGCTCTGGCCCAGGTCCTCTTTGCCTTCACGCACTTGCAGGCGTTCGAAGAGCAGTTCCCAGGCGGTGATGGCGGTCAGCGGCAGTGCCGCGGCGTCGGCGAACCCCAGGCTTTTTGGCATATGGCCGACGATGCGCTCATCCACCGTGTGCAACTCGCTGTTGCCGCCCGGGCGTATCAGGGAGCCGGCGTAGAACACCTTGTCGCCGGCCTTGAACAGCGTGACGTCACTGCCCACGGCCTTGACCACACCGGCCACGTCCCACCCCAGCACCTTGGCGGCACCGTTTTCCGGGGCGACGTTCTGGCGCACCTTGGTGTCCACTGGGTTGACCGAGATGGCTTTGACTTCCACCAGCAGGTCACGCGGGCCAGCGACGGGCTCGGGCAGTTCGATGTCTTGCAGGGCCAGGGGATCGTTGATCGGCAGTGAGGCGTAGTAGGCGATGGCTTTCATGGGAAGCTCCGGGAATGGGATGGGCAGATGATTGGCTATTTCCCGGCGAGATAAAAGCGGCTAAAACAGAGGTCTGTTTCAATAGAATTTTGATAATCGGCGGGGATCATGCTGCGTTTTGATGATTTGCAGTTGTTTGTACGCGCGGCGGACCTGGGCAGCCTGTCGGCGGCGGCGCGGGTCATGGACCTGTCACCGGCGGTCGCCAGCGCCGCGTTGAAGCGTATCGAGCAACAACTCGGCGCGCGCTTGCTGGCCCGCTCCACCCGCAGCCTGCGCCTGACCGCCGAAGGCGAGGGTTTTTTGGAATATGCCCGCGCCGCCTTGGGCTCTCTGGACGAGGGGCGGCGGCTATTGGCCAGTGGCCAGGATCATGTCAGCGGCGTGCTGCAACTGTCGGCGCCGTCGGACTTCGGCCGCAACCATCTGCTGGCGTGGCTGGATGAATTCCAGCGTGAGCACCCGCAACTGACCGTGCGCCTGTTGCTGGGCGACCGCATTGCCGACCTGTTTCGCCAGCCGGTGGACATCGCCCTGCGCTACGGCGAGCCCGAAGACTCCAGCCTGATTGCGCTGCCGATAGCGCCGCAGAATGTGCGCGTGCTGTGCGCCTCGCCCAGCTACCTCGCGCAGTACGGTGAACCCCGGCACCTGGAGCAACTGGCCCAGCACAATTGCCTGCTGTATATGCTCGGCAGTCGCGTGCATGACCATTGGAGCTTTCACGACGGCAAGCGTGATATCAGCCTGACGGTGAGCGGCGATCGTTTCAGTGACGATGCCGACGTGGTGCGGCGCTGGGCGGTGGCGGGCGTGGGCATTGCCTACAAGTCCTGGCTGGATGTGAGCACAGACGTGTTGGCCGGCCGCCTGCGGGTGATCTTGCCAGAGCTGCGTGGCGAGCGAACGCCGCTGAATCTGCTCTGTGCCCACCGCGCCCAACTGAGCAAACCCGTCAACCTGCTGCGCGAAATGCTCGTGGCGCGTTGTGCGACGTTGACCGCGCAATGGCCGGAGCGCTTGACCGCTGTGCGATAGCCTCCAACAAGCAAGGACGTTTCACTCAAATCCTGTCCCTATCCGCGCTGTAAGACGGCGCGGAACCGGCTGCCTGCGCCCCTATACTTTGGCGCGCAGCACAGCAAAAAAATGGTTTAACAGGGAGTGAACACATGGAAGCAGCACCTTGCATCAGTCATATCGCCGGCTTGCTTGCGGAGCCCAAGCGCACCGCGATGCTCTGGGCGTTGATGGACGGCTCGGCGAAGTCCTCGGAGGAACTGGCGGCGCTGGCGGGGTTGTCGCTGGCGTCGGCCACTGCGCACCTGACGAGGCTGACCGGTGGCGGCCTGTTGCGGATCGAGAGCCGCCGTGGCCAGCGCTTGTTCCGCGTGGCGGCCCCCGATGTCAGCGCCGCCATTGATGCGTTGGCCAGCACCACCATGGCCAGCGCCGCGCGCTGTTGCCCTGATGATGCTTCACCCGCGGCATTGATCGCCCCTTTGATGTTGCGCCAGGCGCGGCTGTGCCATGGCCACCTTGGCGGCGAGCTGGCGGCTGGGTTGTATCAGCGGATGTTGGCCGCAGGCTGGATTGAGCGCCATGAACAACGCACCGATGTCACGCCCAAGGGCGCGCAGCACTTGGCGGGGCTGGGCATTTATACCCAGGCGCTGGCATCGCCGGTGGTGTGCGACTGTTTCGATTGGAGCCAGCAGCTGCCGCATCTGGGCGGGACGTTGGGCGCGGGGTTGCTGCAATTGTTTCTGCAGTCGAACTGGGTCAGCCTGATCAAGGAGTCGCAGGCGTTGCAGGTCAACGACAGCGGGGCTGCAGAAATCAACCGGTTGGCCGCATCCGAACACCCTTGGCCACGGGGGCGTCGTTCAGAGTTTCAATCAGGTCGCATCCAGCAATAACCCTGCAAAACCATGCCGCACACTCACCGCGGGGACTTTTCACACAGGGGGTGCGGCATGGGTATGCAAGGCTATAGCGCAGCGGAACGGCTGGAACGGTTGCCCATCAGCGGCTACCACCGGGTTATTTTCATCATCATCGCCCTGGCGTTTTTCTTCGACTCCATGGATCTGGCGATGATGACCTTCCTTTTAGGCTCGATCAAAGCCGAGTTCGGCCTGAGCACGGCCCAGGCCGGGCTGCTGGCCAGTTCGAGTTTTTTCGGCATGGTGGTGGGGGCGTCGCTGTCCGGGATGCTCGCCGATCGCTTCGGGCGCAAGCCGGTGTTCCAGTGGAGCATCGTGCTGTGGGGCATCGCCAGTTACCTGTGCTCCACGGCGCAGACGGTGGAGATGCTGACACTGTTTCGCATCCTGCTGGGCATCGGCATGGGCATGGAGTTTCCCATCGCGCAATCGATGCTCTCGGAGTTGATTCCGGCCAAGCGGCGTGGGCGTTACATCGCCTTGATGGACGGTTTCTGGCCGCTGGGCTTTGTGGCGGCGGGGGTGCTGTCGTACTTCCTGCTGCCGGTGATTGGCTGGCGCGACATCTTCCTGGTATTGGCGGTGCCGGCGGTGTTCGTGCTGGCGATCCGCTTCTTTATCCCGGAATCCCCGCGCTGGCTGGAACAGGCGGGCCGGCATGATGCGGCGGACAAGGTGCTGCTGGGCATCGAGCAGAAAGTGCGCGACTCCCTAGGTAGCGCGCAACTGCCGGAGCCGATCCGCCTGCCACGGGTAGAGAGCACGCCGGGCACGTTCTTCTCGGCGTTTCAGCAGTTGTGGTCGGCGCAGTACCGCCAGCGCACGATGATGATCTGGAGCGTGTGGTTCTTTGCCTTGCTCGGTTTCTACGGGCTGACGTCGTGGTTGAGTGCGCTGTTGCAGCAGTCGGGTTTTGCGGTGACCCAGTCCGTGTATTACACGGTGATCATTTCCCTGGGCGGGATCCCTGGCTTCCTGATGGCGGCCTGGCTGGTGGAACGCTGGGGACGTAAACCGGTGTGCGTGGTGACGCTGCTGGGTGGCGGGGTGATGGCGTTTCTGTATGGGCAAAGCGCGGTGTTTGGCGGCAATGTGGGCTTGCTGATCACGTCGGGCCTGTTGATGCAGTTCTTTTTGTTTGGCATGTGGGCGGTGTTGTACACCTACACGCCCGAGCTGTACCCCACGTCGGCGCGGGCGACCGGGTCCGGGTTTGCCTCGGCGATTGGCCGGGTGGGTTCATTGCTGGGGCCGCTGGTGACCGGGTTGGTGTTTCCGATGACGGGGCAGGGCGGGGTGTTTGCCTTGGGCGCGCTGTGTTTTGCGGTGGCGGCGCTGGTGGTGTGGGTGTTTGGGATGGAGACGAAGGGCAAGACCCTGGAAGAGTTGAGCGAAATCTAACCAGCAATACAAACCCCATGTGGGAGCGGGCTTGTGTGGGAGCTGGCTTGCCTGCGATAGCATCACCTCGGTGTCACTGATATACCGAGGTGCCTGCATCGCAGGCAAGCCAGCTCCCACAGTTTTATCCGCGTTTAGTCAGTTACGGCTTGACCAGTCGCGCATCCAGGCTGTTCTGCGCCAGGCGTTTGGCCTGGTCCTGGGTCATGCCCAGCGAAGTGTGCAGCGCGTGGAAGTTCTCGGTGACATAACCGCCGAAGTACGCCGGGTCATCCGAGTTCACGGTGACCTTCACGCCACGCTCAAGCATGTCGAGGATGTTGTGCTGGGCCATGTCGTCGAACACACACAGCTTGGTGTTGGACAGCGGGCACACGGTCAACGGGATCTGCTCGTCGATGATGCGCTGCATCAGGCGCTCGTCTTCGATGGCGCGCACGCCGTGGTCGATACGCTGGATTTTCAGCAGGTCGAGGGCTTCCCAGATGTACTCGGGCGGGCCTTCTTCGCCGGCGTGGGCGACGGTGAGGAAGCCTTCGTGGCGGGCACGGTCGAACACGCGCTGAAACTTGCTTGGCGGGTGACCCATTTCCGAGCTGTCCAGGCCCACGGCCACGAACGCGTCACGGAACGGCAGGGCCATGTCGAGGGTTTTCTCGGCTTCGGCTTCGCTCAGGTGGCGCAGGAAGCTGAGGATCAGACCGCTGGTGATACCCAGTTGCTGTTCGCCATCCTTGAGTGCGGCGGCGATGCCGTTGAGCACCACTTCGAACGGGATGCCACGGTCGGTGTGGGTTTGCGGGTCGAAGAACGGTTCGGTGTGGATCACGTTCTGCTCTTTGCAGCGCAGCAGGTAGGCCCAGGTCAGGTCGTAGAAATCCTGGGAGGTGCGCAGCACATCGGCGCCCTTGTAATACAGGTCGAGAAACTCTTGCAGGTTGTTGAAGGCGTAGGCCTTGCGCAGGGTTTCGACGTCGTTCCACGGCAGCGCAATCTTGTTGCGCTCGGCCAGGGCAAACAGCAGCTCAGGCTCCAGCGAACCCTCCAGGTGCAGGTGCAGTTCAGCCTTGGGCAGGGCGTTGAGCCAATCGTACATTTTCTAAATTCTCATCAGGTGCAATGGCGGCATTCTACAGGCCATGGCTGAAATAATTGGCAAAACCTGACCAGCAGGATCGTTTTTGTTGCATTCGCGCAAGGGCCGCGTGAACTAAGGTGTAACGAAACGTTAGCAGCGTGCCGTAGTCTGTACCCCATCAATGACTGATTTGCTGTTTGATAAGGCCCGCAATGTTCACATCCCTCAAGCAAGAAAAATTCATGCTGCTGGCGCTGCTTGCCGCCATCGCCGCCTATCCGCTGGAACACTGGATGCTCAACAGTGGCCAAGGCGTGGCGCTGCTCGGCGGGGTGGTGCTGATCGCGTTTATCGTGATCGCCTCGATGCGCGTGGCGCACCACGCCGAACAGCTCGCGGAAAAGGTCGGCGACCCCTACGGCACCATGATCCTGACCCTCGCCGCCGTGCTGGTGGAAGTGGTGATCCTGGCGATCATGATGAGTAACGAGCCGTCGCCGACCCTGGTGCGCGACACGATTTATTCCGCCGTGATGCTCGATATCAACGGCATCCTCGGCTTGGCCGCGCTGATGGGCGGCATCAAGCATGGCGAACAGTCCTACAACGACGATTCAGCGCGCAGCTACAGCGTGATGATCCTCACTGCCATGGGCGTGTCGATGGTGGTACCGGAATTTATCCCCGAGGCCGACTGGAAAATTTACTCGGCGTTCACCATTGGCGCGATGGTGGTGCTCTACACCCTGTTCCTGCGCATGCAGGTGGGACCGCACAGTTATTTCTTCAGTTACAACTACCCGGAGAAACGCGGCAAGAAACCGTCGGAAGAAGCGCCGTCGATCAACCTGGCGTTTTCCATTGGCACCTTGGTGTTTGGCGTGATTGTGATTGGCGCGCTGGCCGAAGTGATGTCCAAGACCCTGGACCTGGGCCTGGAAGGCACGGGCGCGCCGCCGGTGATCACGGCGATTGTGGTGGCGGCGATTTCGGCGGCGCCGGAGATCTTGACGGCGTTGCGCGCGGCCTTGGCCAACCGCATGCAGTCGGTGGTGAACATTGCGTTGGGTGCGTCTTTGTCGACGGTGATCCTGACGGTGCCGGTGATGGAGGCGATGGCGCTCTACACCGGGCAGCCGTTCCAGATGGCGATGACGCCGGTGCAGACGGTGATGGTGTTTATTACGTTGATTGTCAGTGCGATCAACCTCAATGATGGTGAGACCAATGCGATTGAGGGGATGACGCATTTTGTGTTGTTTGCGACGTTTATCATGTTGTCGCTGTTGGGCTTATAGCCGCCGCAAATCCCTTGTGGGAGCGGGCTTGCCCGCGATAGCGGTGGTCCAGTCACTTAAGTGTTGACTGTTGGACCGCTATCGCAGGCAAGCCAGCTCCCACATTTGGATCGGCGTCTGGATCAGGTTCCGGCGATGAGCTGGCGGGCGGCTTGGGTGTGATCGGCGATCAAGCCTTTCAGGTCCAGGCCTTCGACCTGACCATCAATCACCCGCCATTTACCCGCCACCATCACCCGATCCGCCCGGTCGGCACCGCACAACAGCAGCGCCGAAATCGGGTCATGGCTGCCGGAGAAGCGCAGCTCATCGAGTTTGAACAACGCCAGGTCGGCCTGCTTGCCTACGGCCAATTCACCGATATCCGTACGTCCCAGCAACTGCGCCGAACCTTTGGTCGCCCAGCCCAGCACGCCTTCCGGGGTGATCTTTTCCGCACCGTAACGCAGGCGCTGGATGTACAGGGCCTGGCGCGCTTCGAGGATCATGTTGGACGCATCGTTGGAGGCCGAGCCGTCCACGCCCAGGCCGATCGGTGCGCCGGCGGCGAGCAGGTCGAGGGTCGGGCAGATGCCGGACGCCAGGCGCATGTTCGAGCTTGGGCAATGGCAGATGCCGGTGCCGGCCGCGCCGAGGCGTTCGATTTCGTCCGGGTTGAAGTGAATGCCGTGGGCCAGCCAGGTGCGTGGGCCGAGCCAGCCGACGCTGTCGAGGTAGTCCACGGTGCGTAGGCCAAAACGTTGCAGGCAGAAGTCTTCTTCGTCGAGGGTTTCTGCCAGGTGGGTGTGTAGGCGCACGTCGAGGCTGTCAGCCAATTCGGCGCTGGCGCGCATGATTTCCGGGGTGACGGAAAACGGCGAGCACGGCGCCAGGGCGATCTGGATTTGCGCGCCGTCGTCGCGCTGGTGGTACTCGCGGATCAGGCGCTGGCTGTCGTCGAGGATCACTTGGCCTTGTTGCACGGTTTGTTGCGGCGGCAGGCCGCCATCGGCTTCGCCCAAACTCATGGAGCCGCGGGTGAGCATGGCGCGCATACCCAGTTCGCGCACGCTTTGCACTTGCACGTCGATGGCGTTTTCCAGGCCGTCGGGGAACAGGTAGTGGTGGTCGGCCGCCGTGGTGCAGCCCGACAGCAGCAGTTCGGCCAGCGCCACCTTGGTCGCGAGGGCGAGTTTTTCCGGGGTGAGCCGGGCCCAGATCGGGTACAGGGTTTTCAGCCACGGGAACAATGGCTGGTTGACCACCGGCGCCCAGGCGCGGGTCAGGGTTTGATAGAAGTGGTGGTGGGTGTTGATCAGGCCCGGCAGGATCACATGTTCGCGGGCATCGAAGGTTTGTGCGCAGGGCTGGGCGGGTGTTTGGCCCAGGGCCAGCACTTCGCTGATCACACCGTCTTGCAGCACCAGGCCGCCACGGGCGTCGAGGCCATTGGCAGTGAAAATCGCGAGGGGTTTTTTTAACCAGATACGGGTCGCAGGCATTGGCCGGCTCCTCTGAATGATGGGTTCAGGTTTGCCAGCTCAGTGTTGCCCTGTCTGCTGATCCAGGGTCGCCGGTGAAGGCGAGGGGCTAGATTACGTGTAGTTCGTAGGCTCGTCCATCTGTAGGAAGTGGGTTCAAACAATGTGGGAGGGGGCTTGCCCCCGATAGCGGTATGCCAGTCAACATATTCGTTACTGATACATCGCCATCGGGGGCAAGCCCCCTCCCACATTTTGGTTACCAGGCGATGGTGTCGCCTTTGTAGTCGATGAAGTGATGGCCGCCTTTCCCGGTGTAGGCATTTACCTGATCCACCAGCCCACGCACGCTGGTGTCGACGTCGATGTGGGCGTTTTCCCCACCCATGTCGGTCTTCACCCAGCCCGGGTGCAGCGACAGCACGGTGAGTTTTTGCCCGCCTAGTTGGGTGACGAAGCTGTTGGTCATGGAGTTGAGTGCAGCCTTGCTGGCCTTGTACAGCGCCAGGTCGGAGCCGTCGGGGATGGTCACGCTGCCCAGCACCGAGCTCATGAAGGCCAGCACGCCGCTGTCCTTGCGGATCTGCCCGACAAAGCGTTGGGCCAGGTTGATCGGCGCCACGGCATTGGTGAAGAACAGTTGGCCGACTTCCGCCAGGGTGGCGTGGCCTGGCTCCTGGTTCGCGGGGCCTTTGACGCCGGCGTTGACGAACAGCAGGTCAAAGGTGCGGTCCTTGAGGCGCTGGCTCAGGGCGATCACGGCTTGCTGATCGTCCATGTCGAGTTTCTCGATCTGCACCGGGCCTACGGCTTTGAGGGCGTCGGCTTTGCTCGGGTCACGCACGGTGGCGGTCACGTCCCAGCCGTCCTGGAGCAGTTGCTTGACCAGGCCAAGGCCCAGCCCGCGCGAGGCGCCGATGATCAGTGCGGTTTTTGGCGTAGACATGAAAAGCTTCCTTTGGAGTCGCGGTTCAGGGAGTTCAGCGTTGCAGCAGGATACGCCCACGGCTGAGGTCGGCGAGTTGAATTTGCAGGGTGTCGATATGTGTTTCGCCCACGGCGAGTTGTAGCTCGACGCCATTGGCTGTGAAGGATTCTTCCACGACCAGCCCGCCCAGTTCGGCGACGCGCAGTTTCACCAGGTTCAATTCCGCGAAGCCACAGGCGCAGCTCAGCGGTACGCGGCTGATCAGTTCAATGCGCTCGGCGTTTTGCAGGCACTTGTTCGCCCCGCCGCCATACGCGCGGGCGAGGCCACCGGTGCCCAGCTGGATGCCGCCGTACCAGCGGATGACCAGCACTGCGACCTGATCGAAACCCTGCGCTTCGATGGCGGCGAGGATCGGCCGGCCAGCGGTGCCGCCGGGTTCGCCGTCGTCATTGCTGCGGTATTGATCGGCGAGTTTCCACGCCCAGCAGTTGTGTGTGGCGTTCAAATCGCTGTGCTGCGCGAAAAACGCCTGGGCGTCCTGCGGGCTGGTGATCGGCGCGGCGAGGGTGATAAAGCGGCTTTTGCGGATTTCTTCGTGAAATTCGCAAAGGCCGGTGAGGGTGAAAGGCATAAGTCGCTTCGTTTAGAGGGCGGGCTTGACGCCACAGCCTTTGAGAATGATGTGGATCAGGTTGGTGCCGGCGTCTTCCATGTCCTGCTTGGTCAGCTTGGTGCGACCGGTGACGCGGCAGATCTGGGTGGCGAAGTCGGCGTAGTGCTGGGTGCTGCCCCACAGCAGGAAGATCAGGTGCACCGGGTCTACCGGGTCCATCTTGCCGGCGTCGATCCAGGCCTGGAACACGGCGGCGCGGCCACTGAACCAGGCGCGGTAGTCCTGGCTGAAATATTCGGTGAGGCATTCGCCACCGCTGATGATCTCCATGGCGAAGATCCGCGAGGCCTGGGGCTGGCGCCGCGAGAACTCCATCTTGGTGCGGATGTAGCGGCTCAGGGCCACGGCCGGGTCATCCTCGGCGGTCAGCGTGTTGAAGGTGCTGTCCCACAGTTCGAGGATATTGCTGAGCACCGCGATATACAGGCCCAGCTTGTTGGTGAAGTAGTAGTGCAAGTTGGCCTTGGGCAGCCCGGCACTGGCAGCAATGGTGTTCATGCTGGTGCCTTTGTAGCCATGGCGCGCGAATTCGTCTTCAGCTGCCTGCAGAATTGCTTGTTCGTTTTTTTGCCGAATGCGGCTGGCGGGTTTTCCGGCGGGGTTGCTGTGGGCAGGAACTTCGAGGCTCATGGAGGTTTCCGTGCAGATCGATAGAGACGACGTGTGCACAGATAACCCACCCTCAAGCCTCAGACAAGTCCTGATGCAATAAAACCGTCAGTGCGATTCCACGGTGTCGCTTTCCGGCGCGTGGTTTGCGGCACGGTTGTCGGCCTTGGCTTCCGGTAATAACAGGCACAACACAATGGCGGTCAGCCCGCCGCTGGTGATGGCCGAGTCGAACAGGGTCTGCACCAGGGTCGGCATCAGGTGCAGCAGGTTCGGTTGGGCGGCGATGCCCAGGCCGACGCCGAACGAGGTAGCGATGATCAGCATGCTGCGCCGGTCCAGCGGCGCCTGCGCAAGGATGCGTACGCCAGCGGCGGCCACGCTGCCGAACATCACCAGGGTGGCGCCGCCCAATACCGGTTTGGGGATTTGCTGGAGCACCGCGCCGATCAGCGGAAACAAGCCGAGGCAAAACAGCACCACGCCGATGTATAAGCCGACGTAACGGCTGGCCACGCCGGTGAGTTGGATCACGCCGTTGTTTTGCGCGAACGTGGTGTTGGGGAAGGCACTGAAGGTGGCGGCGATCATGCAGCTGACGCCATCACCGAGTACGCCGCCCTTGAGCCGGCTTATATAAGAAGGGCCGCTGATGGGCTGGCGGGCGATCATGCAGTTGGCGGTGAGGTCGCCGACGGTTTCGATGCTGCTGATCAGATAAATCAGCGCGATGGGTAGGAAAGCGCTCCAGTCGAAGTTGAATCCAAAGCGGAAAGGGATCGGCAGGCTGACCAGGGGCAGCTCGGGCAAGGCTTGGGGCACGAGTTTGCCACTGAACCAGGCCGCGAGGCTGCCGAGGGCGAGGCCGATGATGATGGCCGAGAGTCGCACCCACGGCGTGTTGGAGCGGTTGAGCAGGATGATCGTCAAAACGACGAACACGCCCAGTGCCAGGTTGGTGGGGGCGCCGAAGTCGGCGGCGTTGAAGCCACCGCCCAGGTCGGTGATGCCGACCTTGATCAGGCTGATACCGATCAGGGTAATGACAATTCCCGTTACCAAAGGCGTGATCACGCGACGCAGTTGGCCGATAAAGCGGCTCAGTACGATCTGCACCACGGCGCCGAAAAAGCACACGCCGAAGATCATCGCCAGGATGTCTTCCGGGCTGCCGCCGCGTTGTTTCACCAGAAAGCCCGCCGACAGCACCGCACCGAGAAACGCAAAACTGGTGCCTTGCAGGCAGATCATCCCTGCACCGATGCCAAACGGCCTACGTGCCTGGATGAAGGTGCCGACGCCGGAGACCATCAACGCCATGCTGATCAGGTAGGGCAAATGCGCGGTCAGGCCCAGGGTGGAGCCGATGATCAGCGGCGGGGTAATGATGCCGACGAACGCGGCCAGCACATGTTGCAGTGCGGCGAGGAAGGCCGGGGCGGGTTTCGGGCGGTCGTTGAGGCCGTAGATCAGGTCGCTGCTGGAGGATTCTGGTGGCATGGCGGGCAAGCTCGAGGTCTATGTCCTCGGGGTCTTGCAAAAAGCTGTCCAACTGCTCAGCTTTTGGTTTGCGCCCGAGTTAACGGGTCGCGGCCAGGCTTTCCAGGAAGCTTTCCAGCACCAAATGAGGGCGACGGCCTTTGCGCGTGACCGATGCCAGGCTTAAATCGTAAAAACGTGTAGTCGGTTTCAGCGCGCGCAGTCGGCCTTGTTGTACCCACAGGCTGGCGTAGTGATCGGGCAAGTAGCCGATGTAGCGGCCGGTGAGGATCAGGAATGCCATGCCTTCGCGGTCCGAGGCGCTGGCGGTGCAGTTGAGTGCCTGGTAGTGGGCCTGGATATCGGCGGGCAGGCGGAAGGTGGGGGCGATGGCGTCCTGGCTGTCGATGCGGGCGTCGTCCAGTTGTTTGTTGTCGGCATAGAACAGCGGGTGGCCGACGGCGCAATAAAGCAGCGAGCGTTCGCTGTACAGCGGCTGGTATTCCAGCCCCGACAAGGCACTGGCCTGGGGCACCACGCCGACGTGGAGGCGGCCGTCGAGTACGCCTTGCTCGACTTCGTTGGGGGCGATCATGCGGATCTGGATCTGCACGTCCGGGCCGCGTTCCTTCAACTGCGCCAGGGCGTGGGTGATGCGCATGTGGGGCAGGGTGACGAGGTTGTCGGTGAGGCCGATGATCAGCTCGCCGCGCAGATGCTGGTGCAGGCCGTTGACCTCGGTACGAAAGCTTTCCAGGGCACTTAATAGTTGCAGTGCCGATTGGTAGACCTCGCGGCCTTCTTCGGTAAGGGAGAAACCGGCGCGGCCGCGTTGGCACAGTCTTAATCCGAGGCGTTGCTCGAGATCGCTCATTTGCTGGCTGATGGCGGAGCGGCCGATGCCGAGCACCGTCTCTGCTGCCGAGAAGCCGCCGCATTCCACCACGCTGCGAAAGATACGCAACAGGCGGATATCGAAGTCGCTGACTTGGGCCAGGGGATCGGGGCGACGGCTGCTCATAGTTTAGTGAAGGCCTGACTGAAGGTTAGAAGAGTTGAATTTCACCGACTTTATCGCCGTGGCAATTTAGCTGCAACAACGCTTTTCAATCCCGACGCTGCCTTTTGCCCTGCGAGGTTTTGCTGATGAACATGCCCGAAAACGCCCCATCGTCCCTGGCCAGCCAATTGAAGCTGGACGCGCACTGGATGCCGTACACCGCCAACCGCAACTTCCAGCGTGATCCGCGTTTGATCGTGGCGGCCGAAGGTAGCTGGCTGACGGATGACAAGGGGCGCAAGGTCTACGACTCGCTGTCGGGCCTGTGGACCTGCGGCGCCGGGCATACGCGCAAGGAAATCCAGGAAGCGGTGGCCAAGCAACTGGGTACCTTGGACTACTCGCCGGGCTTCCAATACGGTCATCCGTTGTCCTTCCAGCTGGCAGAAAAGATTACCGACCTGACACCGGGCAACCTGAACCACGTCTTCTTCACTGACTCCGGCTCCGAGTGTGCCGATACCGCGGTGAAGATGGTGCGTGCGTACTGGCGCCTCAAAGGCCAGGCCACCAAGACCAAGATGATTGGCCGCGCCCGTGGTTATCACGGTGTGAACATCGCCGGTACCAGCTTGGGTGGCGTGAACGGCAATCGTAAGATGTTTGGTCAGGCGATGATGGATGTTGACCATCTGCCGCACACCCTGCTGGCGAGCAATGCCTTCTCCCGTGGCATGCCGGAGCTGGGTGGCATTGCGCTGGCCGATGAGTTGCTCAAGCTGATCGAGTTGCACGATGCGTCGAACATCGCCGCGGTGTTCGTCGAGCCGATGGCGGGTTCCGCTGGCGTGCTGGTGCCACCGCAGGGGTATCTCAAGCGTCTGCGTGAGATCTGCGACCAGCACAACATCCTGTTGGTGTTCGACGAAGTGATCACCGGTTTCGGTCGCACCGGCTCGATGTTTGGCGCCGACAGCTTCGGCGTGACGCCGGACCTGATGTGCATCGCCAAGCAAGTCACCAACGGCGCGATCCCGATGGGCGCGGTGATTGCCAGCAGCGAGATCTACCAGACCTTCATGAACCAGGCGACGCCGGAGTACGCGGTGGAATTCCCCCACGGCTACACCTACTCGGCTCACCCGGTCGCGTGCGCTGCTGGCCTGGCGGCGTTGGACCTGTTGCAGAAGGAAAACCTGGTGCAGAGCGTAGCCGAAGTCGCGCCGCACTTTGAGAATGCGCTGCACGGTTTGAAGGGCAGCAAGAACGTGATCGACATCCGTAACTACGGCCTGGCCGGCGCGATCCAGATTGCCCCGCGTGACGGTGATGCCATCGTGCGTCCATTCGAGGCCGGCATGGCCTTGTGGAAAGCCGGTTTCTACGTGCGCTTTGGCGGTGACACCTTGCAGTTCGGGCCAACCTTCAACAGCAAGCCGCAGGACCTGGATCGCTTGTTCGATGCGGTCGGCGAAGTGCTGAACAAGATCGACTGATTTCTCCTTCTATATAGAACAATTTTTCAGGAGCCCCGCATGAGCCTTATCCAGCACTTGATCAACGGTGAGTTGGTCAATGACAGCGGCCGTAGTGCCGACGTGTATAACCCGTCCACTGGCCAGGTGATCCACCAGGTGCCGTTGGCCAGTCGTGAAACCATTCAACAGGCGATCGACTCGGCCAAGGCCGCATTCCCAGCCTGGCGCAATACGCCGCCGGCCAAGCGTGCGCAGGTGATGTTCCGCTTCAAGCAATTGCTGGAGCAGAACGAAGCGCGTATCTCGCAGTTGATCAGCGAAGAGCATGGCAAGACGCTGGAAGACGCGGCGGGTGAATTGAAGCGTGGGATCGAGAACGTCGAGTATGCGTGCTCGGCGCCGGAGATTCTGAAGGGCGAATACAGCCGTAACGTAGGACCGAACATTGATGCCTGGTCGGATTTCCAACCGCTGGGCGTAGTGGCCGGTATTACGCCGTTCAACTTCCCGGCGATGGTGCCGCTGTGGATGTACCCGCTGGCGATCGTTTGCGGTAACTGTTTCATCTTGAAACCGTCGGAGCGTGATCCCAGTTCGACGCTGCTGATTGCGCAACTGTTGCAGGAAGCCGGCCTGCCTAAAGGTGTGCTGAGCGTGGTGCACGGGGACAAGGGCGCGGTGGATGCACTGATCGAAGCGCCGGAAGTGAAGGCGCTGAGTTTTGTGGGCTCGACGCCGATTGCCGAGTACATCTATTCCGAAGCCACCAAGCGCGGCAAACGTGTGCAGGCGCTGGGTGGGGCGAAGAACCATGCAGTGCTGATGCCGGATGCTGACTTGGATAACGCCGTCAGCGCGTTGATGGGAGCCGCGTACGGTTCGTGCGGCGAGCGTTGCATGGCGATCTCGGTGGCCGTATGTGTGGGTGATCAGGTGGCCGATGCGTTGATCGCCAAGCTGGTGCCGCAGGTCAAGGCGCTGAAGATTGGCGCGGGCACGTCGTGCGGCCTGGATATGGGGCCGCTGGTGACGGGGCAGGCGCGGGACAAGGTCAGTGGCTATATAGAAGACGGTGTTTCTGCGGG
The DNA here is from genome assembly GCF_030687495.1 of Pseudomonas sp. FP453. NCBI lineage: Bacteria > Pseudomonadati > Pseudomonadota > Gammaproteobacteria > Pseudomonadales > Pseudomonadaceae > Pseudomonas > Pseudomonas sp. FP453. The sequence continues at coordinate 801,799 of NZ_CP117435.1, forward strand.
GGCCGAATTGGTTGTTGATGGTCGCGGTCTGAGTGTTGCCGGTCACGAAGAGGGTTTCTTCCTGGGTGGTAGCTTGTTTGACCGTGTGACGCCTGAGATGCGTATCTATAAAGAAGAGATCTTTGGGCCAGTACTGTGCGTGGTGCGGGTGGATAGCCTGGAAGCGGCTATGCAGCTGATCAACGATCATGAATATGGCAATGGCACCTGCATCTTTACTCGTGACGGGGAAGCCGCGCGTCTTTTCTGTGATGAGATTGAAGTGGGCATGGTGGGGGTTAACGTTCCGCTGCCGGTGCCGGTGGCGTATCACAGCTTTGGTGGCTGGAAGCGCTCGTTGTTTGGCGACTTGCATGCCTATGGGCCGGATGGTGTGCGTTTCTATACTCGTCGCAAGGCGATTACCCAACGTTGGCCGCAACGGGCCAGCCATGAAGCGTCGCAGTTTGCTTTCCCGAGCCTGTAATGTCGGCTGAAAGCCGGCCCTTCGGGGCCGGCTTTCGCGTTTTTGGGGTGTTTCTGACTTATATGACAGAAATATGAAGAAAGGCATTGACGGCAGATTACAGATGTCTATAATTCGCCCCACTTCCGGTGCAGTCGAAACGGAAAACTCCTTGGTAAACAATGAGTTATGTGAGTTTCGGCAGCAGGTTGCTTCAGTTCATCGAAGCCAGAAAGAAGTTGAAAAAGAGGTGTTGACAGCAGCGTGTAACGCTGTAGAATTCGCCTCCCGCTGATGAGAGATCTGAAGCGCAAGTGGTTGAAGTTGTTGAAGAATTCTTCGAAAGCTTCTGAAAATAATCACTTGACAGCAAATGAGGCTGCTGTAGAATGCGCGCCTCGGTTGAGACGAAAGATCTTAACCAACCGCTCTTTAACAACTGAATCAAGCAATTCGTGTGGGTGCTTGTGGAGTCAGACTGATAGTCAACAAGATTATCAGCATCACAAGTTACTCCGCGAGAAATCAAAGATGTAACCAACGATTGCTGAGCCAAGTTTAGGGTTTCTTAAAAACCCAAAGATGTTTGAACTGAAGAGTTTGATCATGGCTCAGATTGAACGCTGGCGGCAGGCCTAACACATGCAAGTCGAGCGGTAGAGAGAAGCTTGCTTCTCTTGAGAGCGGCGGACGGGTGAGTAATGCCTAGGAATCTGCCTGGTAGTGGGGGATAACGTTCGGAAACGGACGCTAATACCGCATACGTCCTACGGGAGAAAGCAGGGGACCTTCGGGCCTTGCGCTATCAGATGAGCCTAGGTCGGATTAGCTAGTTGGTGAGGTAATGGCTCACCAAGGCGACGATCCGTAACTGGTCTGAGAGGATGATCAGTCACACTGGAACTGAGACACGGTCCAGACTCCTACGGGAGGCAGCAGTGGGGAATATTGGACAATGGGCGAAAGCCTGATCCAGCCATGCCGCGTGTGTGAAGAAGGTCTTCGGATTGTAAAGCACTTTAAGTTGGGAGGAAGGGCAGTTACCTAATACGTGATTGTTTTGACGTTACCGACAGAATAAGCACCGGCTAACTCTGTGCCAGCAGCCGCGGTAATACAGAGGGTGCAAGCGTTAATCGGAATTACTGGGCGTAAAGCGCGCGTAGGTGGTTTGTTAAGTTGGATGTGAAATCCCCGGGCTCAACCTGGGAACTGCATTCAAAACTGACTGACTAGAGTATGGTAGAGGGTGGTGGAATTTCCTGTGTAGCGGTGAAATGCGTAGATATAGGAAGGAACACCAGTGGCGAAGGCGACCACCTGGACTAATACTGACACTGAGGTGCGAAAGCGTGGGGAGCAAACAGGATTAGATACCCTGGTAGTCCACGCCGTAAACGATGTCAACTAGCCGTTGGAAGCCTTGAGCTTTTAGTGGCGCAGCTAACGCATTAAGTTGACCGCCTGGGGAGTACGGCCGCAAGGTTAAAACTCAAATGAATTGACGGGGGCCCGCACAAGCGGTGGAGCATGTGGTTTAATTCGAAGCAACGCGAAGAACCTTACCAGGCCTTGACATCCAATGAACTTTCTAGAGATAGATTGGTGCCTTCGGGAACATTGAGACAGGTGCTGCATGGCTGTCGTCAGCTCGTGTCGTGAGATGTTGGGTTAAGTCCCGTAACGAGCGCAACCCTTGTCCTTAGTTACCAGCACGTTATGGTGGGCACTCTAAGGAGACTGCCGGTGACAAACCGGAGGAAGGTGGGGATGACGTCAAGTCATCATGGCCCTTACGGCCTGGGCTACACACGTGCTACAATGGTCGGTACAGAGGGTTGCCAAGCCGCGAGGTGGAGCTAATCCCATAAAACCGATCGTAGTCCGGATCGCAGTCTGCAACTCGACTGCGTGAAGTCGGAATCGCTAGTAATCGCGAATCAGAATGTCGCGGTGAATACGTTCCGGGCCTTGTACACACCGCCCGTCACACCATGGGAGTGGGTTGCACCAGAAGTAGCTAGTCTAACCTTCGGGAGGACGGTTACCACGGTGTGATTCATGACTGGGGTGAAGTCGTAACAAGGTAGCCGTAGGGGAACCTGCGGCTGGATCACCTCCTTAATCGACGACATCAGCTGCTCCATAAGTTCCCACAGAATTGCTTGATTCATGAAGAAGACGATAAAGAAGCAGCCCGAAATTGGGTCTGTAGCTCAGTTGGTTAGAGCGCACCCCTGATAAGGGTGAGGTCGGCAGTTCGAATCTGCCCAGACCCACCAATTTTGTGTGGGAAACGCCTGTAGAAATACGGGGCCATAGCTCAGCTGGGAGAGCGCCTGCCTTGCACGCAGGAGGTCAACGGTTCGATCCCGTTTGGCTCCACCACTACTGCTTCTGTTTGTTGAAAGCTTAGAAATGAGCATTCCATCGTGATGATGGTGAATGTTGATTTCTAGTCTTTGATTAGATCGTTCTTTAAAAATTTGGGTATGTGATAGAAAGATAGACTGAACGTTACTTTCACTGGTAACGGATCAGGCTAAGGTAAAATTTGTGAGTTACTCAGTTTTGAGTATTATCGAATTTTCGGCGAATGTTGTCTTCACAGTATAACCAGATTGCTTGGGGTTATATGGTCAAGTGAAGAAGCGCATACGGTGGATGCCTTGGCAGTCAGAGGCGATGAAAGACGTGGTAGCCTGCGAAAAGCTTCGGGGAGTCGGCAAACAGACTTTGATCCGGAGATGTCTGAATGGGGGAACCCAGCCATCATAAGATGGTTATCTTACGCTGAATACATAGGCGTAAGAGGCGAACCAGGGGAACTGAAACATCTAAGTACCCTGAGGAAAAGAAATCAACCGAGATTCCCTTAGTAGTGGCGAGCGAACGGGGACTAGCCCTTAAGTGGCTTTGAGATTAGCGGAACGTTCTGGAAAGTACGGCCATAGTGGGTGATAGCCCTGTACGCGAAAATCTCTTAGTCATGAAATCGAGTAGGACGGAGCACGAGAAACTTTGTCTGAATATGGGGGGACCATCCTCCAAGGCTAAATACTACTGACTGACCGATAGTGAACTAGTACCGTGAGGGAAAGGCGAAAAGAACCCCGGAGAGGGGAGTGAAATAGATCCTGAAACCGTATGCGTACAAGCAGTGGGAGCCCACTTTGTTGGGTGACTGCGTACCTTTTGTATAATGGGTCAGCGACTTATTTTCAGTGGCGAGCTTAACCGAATAGGGGAGGCGTAGCGAAAGCGAGTCTTAATAGGGCGTCTAGTCGCTGGGAATAGACCCGAAACCGGGCGATCTATCCATGGGCAGGTTGAAGGTTGGGTAACACTAACTGGAGGACCGAACCGACTACCGTTGAAAAGTTAGCGGATGACCTGTGGATCGGAGTGAAAGGCTAATCAAGCTCGGAGATAGCTGGTTCTCCTCGAAAGCTATTTAGGTAGCGCCTCATGTATCACTGTAGGGGGTAGAGCACTGTTTCGGCTAGGGGGTCATCCCGACTTACCAAACCGATGCAAACTCCGAATACCTACAAGTGCCGAGCATGGGAGACACACGGCGGGTGCTAACGTCCGTCGTGAAAAGGGAAACAACCCAGACCGTCAGCTAGGTCCCAAAGTTATGGTTAAGTGGGAAACGATGTGGGAAGGCTTAGACAGCTAGGAGGTTGGCTTAGAAGCAGCCACCCTTTAAAGAAAGCGTAATAGCTCACTAGTCGAGTCGGCCTGCGCGGAAGATGTAACGGGGCTCAAACCATACACCGAAGCTACGGGTATCACGTAAGTGATGCGGTAGAGGAGCGTTCTGTAAGCCTGTGAAGGTGAGTTGAGAAGCTTGCTGGAGGTATCAGAAGTGCGAATGCTGACATGAGTAACGACAATGGGTGTGAAAAACACCCACGCCGAAAGACCAAGGTTTCCTGCGCAACGTTAATCGACGCAGGGTTAGTCGGTCCCTAAGGCGAGGCTGAAAAGCGTAGTCGATGGAAAACAGGTTAATATTCCTGTACTTCTGGTTATTGCGATGGAGGGACGGAGAAGGCTAGGCCAGCTTGGCGTTGGTTGTCCAAGTTTAAGGTGGTAGGCTGGAATCTTAGGTAAATCCGGGATTCTAAGGCCGAGAGCTGATGACGAGTTAACTTTTAGTTAACGAAGTGGTTGATGCCATGCTTCCAAGAAAAGCTTCTAAGCTTCAGGTAACCAGGAACCGTACCCCAAACCGACACAGGTGGTTGGGTAGAGAATACCAAGGCGCTTGAGAGAACTCGGGTGAAGGAACTAGGCAAAATGGCACCGTAACTTCGGGAGAAGGTGCGCCGGTGAGGGTGAAGGACTTGCTCCGTAAGCTCATGCCGGTCGAAGATACCAGGCCGCTGCGACTGTTTATTAAAAACACAGCACTCTGCAAACACGAAAGTGGACGTATAGGGTGTGACGCCTGCCCGGTGCCGGAAGGTTAATTGATGGGGTTAGCTAACGCGAAGCTCTTGATCGAAGCCCCGGTAAACGGCGGCCGTAACTATAACGGTCCTAAGGTAGCGAAATTCCTTGTCGGGTAAGTTCCGACCTGCACGAATGGCGTAACGATGGCGGCGCTGTCTCCACCCGAGACTCAGTGAAATTGAAATCGCTGTGAAGATGCAGTGTATCCGCGGCTAGACGGAAAGACCCCGTGAACCTTTACTATAGCTTTGCACTGGACTTTGAATTTGCTTGTGTAGGATAGGTGGGAGGCTTTGAAGCGTGGACGCCAGTCTGCGTGGAGCCAACCTTGAAATACCACCCTGGCAACTTTGAGGTTCTAACTCAGGTCCGTTATCCGGATCGAGGACAGTGTATGGTGGGTAGTTTGACTGGGGCGGTCTCCTCCTAAAGAGTAACGGAGGAGTACGAAGGTGCGCTCAGACCGGTCGGAAATCGGTCGTAGAGTATAAAGGCAAAAGCGCGCTTGACTGCGAGACAGACACGTCGAGCAGGTACGAAAGTAGGTCTTAGTGATCCGGTGGTTCTGTATGGAAGGGCCATCGCTCAACGGATAAAAGGTACTCCGGGGATAACAGGCTGATACCGCCCAAGAGTTCATATCGACGGCGGTGTTTGGCACCTCGATGTCGGCTCATCACATCCTGGGGCTGAAGCCGGTCCCAAGGGTATGGCTGTTCGCCATTTAAAGTGGTACGCGAGCTGGGTTTAGAACGTCGTGAGACAGTTCGGTCCCTATCTGCCGTGGACGTTTGAGATTTGAGAGGGGCTGCTCCTAGTACGAGAGGACCGGAGTGGACGAACCTCTGGTGTTCCGGTTGTCACGCCAGTGGCATTGCCGGGTAGCTATGTTCGGAATAGATAACCGCTGAAAGCATCTAAGCGGGAAACTAGCCTCAAGATGAGATCTCACTGGAACCTTGAGTTCCCTGAAGGGCCGTCGAAGACTACGACGTTGATAGGTTGGGTGTGTAAGCGCTGTGAGGCGTTGAGCTAACCAATACTAATTGCCCGTGAGGCTTGACCATATAACACCCAAGCAATTTGACTACTCGAAAGAGCATCAGATTGCGGTGTGTGAAGACGATAGAACCGAAAGTTCGATTCTCACAAAACACCGAAAGCTGTCACATACCCAATTTGCTGAAGCGAGGCCATCTGGTCACGACTCAGTACCCGAATTTCTTGACGACCATAGAGCATTGGAACCACCTGATCCCATCCCGAACTCAGCAGTGAAACGATGCATCGCCGATGGTAGTGTGGGGTTTCCCCATGTGAGAGTAGGTCATCGTCAAGATTAAATTCCGAAACCCCATTTGCGAAAGCAAATGGGGTTTTGTTTTGGGCGCGGGAAAAGCAGGCCGAGCCTCGACAAACAAGCCCCGACAAATTTGCACAGTTATTTCTGAACCAGACCACTAGAATAGGCACCTAACCTTTTTAGAGCCCGAGCCCTATTTATGCCCGATCCGGTTGATACCCCCGAGGTATCGGATTTACCACTGGACGACCTGGTGGCATGCCATGAGTGCGACTTGCTGATGCGCAAACCAGCGCTCGCCCTCGGCGAAAAAGCCCAATGCCCGCGTTGCGGTTACGAGCTGTACGCTCACCGCCACAATGTCGTTGAGCGAAGCCTTGCCTTGGTTATCGCGGCATTGCTGCTGTATATCCCCGCGAACTTTTTGTCCATCATGCAGCTCAATCTACTGGGGCAGTCCTCGGAGGACACCGTGTGGAGTGGCGTCGTCGCCCTGTTCAATACGGGTATGCAAGGCGTTGCCGTCGTGGTCTTCCTGTGCAGCATGGGCATTCCCCTGCTCAAGCTGCTTTGCCAATTGGCGGTCCTGCTCAGCATTCGCTGGAACATCGGCCGCAGCTACGGGCTGCTGCTCTACCGTATCTACCACTACATGAAAGACTGGGGCATGTTGGAGGTCTACCTGATGGGCGTCCTGGTGGCGATCGTAAAACTCGCCGACATGGCCTCCATCACCATCGGCCTGGGCCTGGTCTGTTTCGTCAGCCTATTAATGGTTCAGGTCCTGCTTGAGGTGGTGATGTCGCCGCACCAGATCTGGCAAGCACTGTCAGGAGAGGATGAACATGCGGGCGATTGATGCTGGCATTCTGATTTGTACCGAATGCCATGAGTTGAACAAGCAAGAGCCGGATACCGACGAGCAAACCTGCACCCGTTGCGGCGCGCAGGTCCATGCCCGACGTCCCAACAGCCTCACGCGGACCTGGGCATTGCTGATCACGGCGGCCATTCTGTATATCCCGGCCAACCTTTTGCCCATCATGACGATCAACTCTCTCGGTCAGGGTGCCCCCAGCACCATCATGGCCGGCGTGATTGAATTGGTGCAGCACGGCATGTTTCCCATCGCCGCCGTGGTGTTCATCGCCAGTATTCTGGTGCCGACGTTCAAGTTGGTGGGCATTGGTCTGCTACTGTTCTCGGTGCAGCGTCACCAACCGCTGTCCGCGCGGCAACGCATTGTGATGTACCGTTTTATCGAATTCATTGGCCGCTGGTCCATGTTGGATATTTTCGTGATCGCCATCCTGGTGGCGGTTGTAAACTTCGGGCGACTTGCCAGTGTCGAGGCCAATCTCGGCGCTGCGGCGTTCGCCAGTGTGGTGATCTTGACGATGCTTGCCGCAGTAACTTTTGATCCCCGACTGATTTGGGATAACACGGAGTCGGACGACGACCATGAGTGATTTGCCAAAAGCTAAAACCCGCCCGGCCTCCAACTGGTCGGCCATTTGGGTGCTACCCCTGATTGCCCTGATCATCGGCGGCTGGCTGGGATGGCGCGCCTATACCCAGCAGGGCATCGATATCCAGGTGCGCTTCGAAAGCGGCGAAGGTATCCAGGTCAACAAGACCGAAGTGGTCTACAAAGGCATGACCGTGGGCAAGGTCAAGGCCTTGGCCCTGGACGACGAAGGCAGTAATCGCGGGGTGATCGCCACCATCGAGATGAACAAGGACGTCGACCAGTACCTCAAGACCAACACGCGTTTCTGGCTGGTCAAACCCAGCGTCAGCCTGGCCGGCATCACCGGCCTGGAAACCCTGGTCTCAGGCAACTACATCGCCGCCAGCCCCGGCGATGGCGAACCCACGCGCAAGTTCAAGGCGCTCTCCGAAGAGCCGCCCTTGTCCGACGCCAAACCCGGCCTGCACCTGACCGTCAAGGCTGACCGCCTCGGCTCGCTCAACCGTGGCAGCCCGGTGTTCTACAAGCAGATCCAGGTCGGCCAGGTCAAAAGCTACCTGCTCTCCGAAGACCAGAGCACCGTTGAAATCAAGGTCTACATCGAACCGACCTACGCCAACCTGGTGCGTAAACACACGCGTTTCTGGAACGCCAGCGGCATCAGCATCGACGCCAACCTCTCCGGCGTGAAGGTGCGCAGCGAATCCCTCTCCAGCATCGTCGCTGGCGGCATCGCCTTCGCCACGCCAGAGAACCGCAAGGACAGCCCGCCGACGGACCCAAGCCTGCCCTTCCGCCTGTACGAAGATTTCGACGCCGCCGCAGCCGGCATCAAGGTCAAGGTCAAGCTCACCGATTTCGAAGGCCTGCAGGCTGGCCGCACGCCGGTGATGTACAAAGGCATCCAGGTTGGCAGCCTGAAAACCCTGAAGATCGACCCATCGCTGTCCAGCGCCAACGCCGAGCTGACCCTCGACCCGCTGGCCGAAGACTACCTGGTGCAGGACACCCAGTTCTGGGTGGTCAAGCCCTCGATCTCCCTGGCCGGTATCACCGGGCTTGAGGCCTTGGTCAAAGGCAACTACATCGCCATCCGCCCCGGCGACAAAGGCAGCGCCCCCCAGCGCGAATTCGTCGCCCGCGCCAAGGCGCCACCGCTGGACCTGCGCTCCCCGGGCCTGCACATGGTGTTGTTCACCGACAACCTCGGCTCGCTGGATGTCGGCAGCCCGATCCTCTATAAACAGGTCAAGGTCGGTTCGGTGCAGAGCTACCAGTTCTCGCGCAAGAACAAGCAACTGGTGATCGGCGTCCACATCGAGAAGGAATACGAAAACCTGGTCAATGGCTCCACACGGTTCTGGAATGCCAGCGGCGTGACCCTGACCGGCGGCCTCACCGGCGGCATCCAGGTCAAGAGTGAATCCCTGGCCAGCCTGATGGCCGGCGGTATCGCCTTCGAAACCCCAGAGCCGAACGTACCGCTGAAGAAACGCATCCCACGCTTCCGTCTGTTCACCGACCGCGAGGCGGCCAATCAACACGGTACCCTGGTGACCATCAAGGTCGACCGCGCCGATGGCATGCGCCCGGGCACACCGGTACGCTTCAAAGGCCTGGATGTGGGCAAGATCGAAAGTGTCGATCTCAGCGCCGACATGCAGTCGGTGTTGCTCAGCGCACGCATTACCCAAGTCGCGGACCGTATCGCCCGCGTAGGCAGCCAGTTCTGGGTGGTCAAGCCTGAGCTGGGCCTGATGAAAACCTCGAACCTGGAAACCCTGGTCACCGGCCAATACATCGAAGTGCAGCCAGCGGTGAAAAACGCCGGCCCGCAAAAGAGCTTCGTCGCACTGGATGAGCCGCCGAAGGCCGTTCACCAGGAGGAAGGCCTGAGCCTGACCCTCAGCGCCGCACGCCGTGGCTCGCTGAAGGAAGGCGTCCCCGTGACCTACCGCGAAGTCACCGTGGGCAAAGTCACCGGCTATGAACTGGGCCAGACCGCCGACCGCGTGCTGATCCACATCCTCATCGAGCCCAAGTACGCACCGCTGGTACGCAGCGGCAGCCGTTTCTGGAACACCAGCGGCTTTGGTCTCGACTTCGGCCTGTTCAAAGGGGCGACGGTGCGTACCGAGTCCCTGGAAACCCTGGTCGCCGGTGGTATCGCCTTCGCTACGCCAGACGGCGAGCGCATGGGCAACGCCGCACTGGCGAAGCAAACCTTCCCGCTGTTCGACAAGTTTGAAGATGAGTGGCTGACCTGGGCGCCTAAAATTCCACTCGGCAAATAGACCGAGGCGCGCCATCGCGGGCAAGCCCGGCTCCCACAGGGGAATGCATTTTCAGCAACACTGCATTCCAAATGTGGGAGCGGGCTTGCCCGCGAAGAGGCCCTCAAAGCCAACAAAAAAGGCCCCTGGACTCACACCCAGGGGCCTTTTTCATTTCAGTCCAAACACTCAGACCTCATCCAACTCCGGCTCATCCGCCTGCACATTCACCGTCGCCTTCACCCCATCGTGACGACGGATGTACTTCCAATCCGCCTCATCGATATAGATCCCATTCGGCCCGCTGCCGCCTTCCAGGTCAATCGCCACTTGGGCGGAAACCTGCGGCTTCACACTGGCCAGAATCGGCACAAAGCCCAGTTGCAGACTGGTTTCCAGCAACGCCGCCTGGTTCTTCTCATCGATGTCCGCCGCCTCATCGAGGTAGTACGGCAAACGCACACGCCCGGCCTGGTCGCGGTCCATCAGGTGCAGCAACAAATACATGTTGGTCAGCGCCTTGATCGTCATGGTAGTGCCGTTGGACGCCGCACCGTCGATGTCGGTGTGAATCACTGGCTGGCCGTGCACCTTGGTGATCTCGAACGCCAATTCGAACAGATCCTTGAGGCCCAACTGGTTATGGTTGGCGGCCACCAGGCGCGCCAGGTATTCCTTGGCCTCTTCGTTCTTGTTGTCCTGCTCGGCGCTCTGGCTCAGGTCGAACACCGACAGGGTTTCGCCTTCCTCATACTGACCGGCACTGTGGATGATCTGGTCGATATGCTTGAGGGCTTCCTTGTTCGGCGCCAGCACGATGCGGAAGCTTTGCAGGTTGGAGACCTGGCGTTTGTTGATCTCGCGGTTGAACAACGCCAGTTGATGCTCAAGGCTGTCGTAGTCGCTGCGGATATTGCGCAAGGTCCGCGCAATATCGGTGACCGCCGCGCGTCGCGCCTTGCCCAGCGTCAGCGCTTCATCGGTACGGTGCGCGTACGCGTTGATCAGCAGTTGCAGGCGCCGCTCAACGTCATCCTCGCTGTCGAACTTGGCCACGCCCTTGAGGCGCACCTGGGCATACAGCGCCTCGATCTGCCCATCGGCGCGCAGCAAGCCTTGCCAGCTGTCCTGATAGTCATTGAGCAGCGGCAGCAGGTTATCCATGGAATCGTCGACCGGGTCCATGAACGGCGTGCCGAACGGCAAGTCGGCCGGCAACAACTGGCGACGGCGCAGCGCGTCATCCAGTGTGCGTTGCTTGGCTTCCATATCGCCGATCTGGCGACCCACCAGTTGCAGCTTGGCCGACAGCTGCTGGACGCGCTCGGTAAACGCATCGCTGGAGCGCTTCAACTCGTCCTGCGCCGCTTCCATCTGCGCGAGGTTTTCCAGCTTCTCGCCTTCTTCCGCGCTCAAGGTTTGAGCCCGACGGAAATCTTCCAGCGCCTTTTGCGCGTCCAGCACCTGCTGATACAGCGTTTCGGTCTGGGTTTTGCTCGCCGCGCGGTCAGACGCTACGGCCTGCTGGGTTTTCAGTTGCTTGAGTTCTTTTTCCAGGCGCTCTTTCTGGTCGCGCAACGCGGCGCGGTCCGCCAAGGCCTGCAACGCCGGCGGTTCGATGTGGGAGATGTCGATAGACAGCCCCGGCACTTCAAAACGCTCGCCCTTGAAGCCATCGAGGATCTGCTCCAGGGATTTGACCCACTGGCCTTCCTCGTCCAGCGTGATGCCATGCTCGCCCAACGGCAGGCTGAACAACGAACTGTTGAACAGGCGCATCAGACGTTCGACATCCTGCTGTGAAAATTCTTCGCGCAGTTTGGCGTAGCTGTTGTTGTCCGCGTGGTCGAGCTGCTGCTTGACCGACTTCAAGCGTTTTTCCAGCTCGCGCAAGCGCTCGTCCAAGTCCTCGGCGCTGAACTGCCGCGACTGCGCCAGGGCGCCGGCCAGTTCATCGTGAGCATCCTTGGCCGCCAGCAGTTGCTGCTCCAGCACCTTGACGTCATCCACCAGCGCAAAGCGATGCTTGAGCACCGACAGCTCGCCCAGCCAACGCTGGATGCCACTGATTTCCCGCTCCAGACGCATCAGCTCCTGGGTGCCGCCGCGCTGGTCGTTCTGCAGCGCGTCCTGCTCGTTGCGATAGTGCTCGGCCTGGATAGTCAGCTCTTCCTTGCGTGCACTGGCGTAGTCCGACCAGGTGCCGAGCAACGAATCCAGCAGTGGCGACAGGCGATGCAGCTTGCCGCGCAATACGTCGCGCAGGCGCACGCCATTGGCCAGTGCTTCAACCAGCGGGCCGGCGGCGACCAGCGAGTTGTAGTCTTGCTCCATGCGTCGCACGTCGCGGAAGGCTTCTTCGCACGCCGCGATGTAATCCACGCTGCCGGAACGCAGGCTGTGTTCGAAGGCATCGAGGAACAGTTGCTTGAGCTTGGCCGCGGTGATTTCGCGCATGTGCAGCAGGTTGATAAACAGTGCGCGGAAGGTCTTCAGGCTCTGCTCGCTGGTGGAGCGCAGCGGGATCAGCGTCAGGTCCAGCGGGATCGACGTGTGGCCGCCCACCAGCAAGCGGCGTAGTTCATCGGGCTTGAGCTCGTAGGCTTTCAGGCCTTCGCGCTCCAGGTTGGTGAACAGCTCTTTCTGCCGCAGGCAGGTGTCGTTCTTCTGGTAGTGCGCCAGGTCCAGCTTGCCGGCGTAGGCAAAGAACTGGTGGCCGAAACCACCGCCCGGGCCGCGCCCGACCACGCCGATTACGTGCGGGCCGTGGGGCAGGGACACTTCGACGAGGATGTAGCTGGTGTCGGTGGCAAAGTAGAAACGCCGCGATTGTTCCAGGGTGTACTTGCCGAAACTCATGTCCGACATGCGCGCCAGGATCGGGAACTGCAAGGCGTTGATCGACGCGGATTTACCCAGGTTGTTCGCGCCATACACCGACAGCGGTTCTTCCAGCGGGAACAAACCCAGGCTGTAACCGGCGGTGTTCAATAGGGCGAAGCGGCGGATGCCGTAGCGTTCCTTGCTCATGCGTCGGTCTCCTGTTCTTCGGCAATGGCGCGGGCCAGGGCGTCTTCTTCGCTTTCTTCGGCGAAGTCGCTGAGGTCCAGCGGGTCATCGGTCTTCAGCAATTTTTCATCGCTGTCTTCATCGATGATCACCGGCGCCGGCAGTGGCAACACGCTATGGACGCTGGCCGCGAGGTCACGGTCCTGCTGCACCGACAGGCACACGTCGAGGAAGCGGTGCATCGGCGGCAGGAAGCGATAGATACCGTTGTCTTCGCTGGCAAAACCCAGCTGGGTCATGCGGCGCATGATTTTTTCTTCGAGCTCTTCCTGGGTCTGCACTTCGGCCTGGATAAACAGGTCGCGGTACTTCTCCAGCAGCGACGGCAGCTCATCGCGGCCGAGGCTGCCACCGTCGAGCACGGCGATCGGGTCGCGGCCCTGGTCGGCCAGGTGCTCGACGATGATGAAGGTGAACAGCGCCAGGCGCTGCGCGGTCTTGTTCACCTGCGCGGCGGCCACGGCGGTGTCCGGCACGAAGTAATAGAAACCGCGTGTGTCGCACACCAGTTCAAAGCCCAGGGCCTTGAACAGCGTGCGGTACTGATCCTGGAAGTTCGACAGTTGCGCGTACAGCTCCGGGTCGCGACGGCTGACGTGGTAACCCTTGAACAGCTCGCGAAAGATCGGCGCCAGCTGGGACAGTTCGGATAGATCAAGATGCATGAGGGATGCTCGCAGAATTCTCGGGCGCGTCAGGCGTCACCGGGAGCAGGGCGAAGGAGCGCAGGCTGACCTGGTGCTCGGTGGTGTGATAGTCGCGGCGTTCCAGGCGTTCGCGCTTGAAGCGTTTTTCGCGGGACAGCCGGGAGAACCAGTACAGCAATTCGTCGGTGGCGCCGTCCGGTTCCTGCTCCAGCAGCCAGGTCATCAGGTCCGGCATCGGCAGCGCGTCTTCGCAGCGTTCGAGCATTTCCTTGACGGTGCGCGGTGCACGCTGGGCTTCGCCCTTGTGGGATTTGTGGGCCTTGGGGAATTTTGCCGGTTTCGGCTCGAAGTTCGCCAGGGCGTACACATAGGCTTCCACCTGGCTGGCACTGCCGAGAAAGGTGCTTTGCGGACGGGTAAACATCGGCATCGCGGCCTGTGGCACCGCGTCCAGGCCTTTGCGGCGGATCGCCGACAGGGCCAGCGCCGCGCCACGGGTTACGGCGTTGTGCCGGCGCGCTTCTTCGCGCAGCGGCAACAGCAGTTCGCGGGCGTGGCGCAAGGTCAGCTGGGCGCTGGTCTGCATTTCGAGGATGCGCGCGTGGGTGCGCAGCAGCATGTCGTCGTCCACCAGGTGGCCGAGGCGCTGTTGCTCGGTGAGCAGGCGCAGCAGCACGTTCTCCACCTTGCGCACGCCTTGTTCGAAGGCGCCGTCGGCGTTCACCAGTTGGATCATCGGTTCGACGTATTCGTCCCAGGTCGCCAGGACCTCGGCATAACGCTGGCGCAACGGAATCTGCCGGTCGCTGGTCTTGGCGCGGTCGGCCACGGCAGCGAGGGCCTGTTCATCGTTGGCGAGTTTTTTCAGCACGTCCCGCACGCGCATATCCAGCAAGCGCAGTTGGCGGGCCAGGTCGTGGCCATCACGGATGTCGAAGGCGTCCTGGATGTAACCCGCCAGGCGCTCAAGGTGGCGCAGGTAGGCTTCGATTTCCAGGCACAGGCCAAGCCGGTGCTCCTTGCGAAGATAGGCCAGGAAGTCATGGATCTGTGCGTTGAGCTCGAAACGGTTCGGGCTCTTGGCGACAGGCACCAGGATGTCCAGGCGAATCCACACGTCCAACAGGCTGGTGATGTCCTGTGGCGTGCTGTCCAGTTGTTGGGCGGCCAGTTGTGCGCGCAGCTCGGCAAGGCTCAGGGTGCCTTGGTCGAAGTGTTCGCACAGTGGCTCAAGCAGTGCCCAGTGTTCGGCGAGGGCGCGTAGGACGCGCTTGGGTTCGATCATGGGAATGGCCGGCTGGTTGGCGATGAAAAGTCGCGATTGTACTGCATCAGACGGGGGATTTATCCACAGCCGGTCAGTACGCAGTGGGCGATTGTTGCCGAACAACGGTAGAATCCCCGCTCTTTACTTATCCACAAGTGGCCGAGCTGTGCTTATCGAGTCCCGACGTCGCGCTTACTTGACCGCCATGCAGGTGGTCAACTGGCTGCCCCGCACCGAACTGCCGTTTGCCGCACCCTCGCGGCCCGAGTTGTTGCAGGTGCCTGAGCCTTATGAGGCGTTCGAGTCGTCGGGCGAGGAAGCCGCCGCGCCGGTGGCCGTGATCAAGCCTGACGCGCCGGTACGCCCTGTTGTAGAGCGCGCCAAGGTCGAAGTGCCGCGCCCGTCGCCGGTGACCAAGGCGGCCAAGATCGCCGAAGAGGTTGCCCCGGTGGCCAAGGCGCCGGTGGTGCCGCCACCGCGTTTTGCCCTGCAATTGCTGCGGGCCGGGCGCTGCCTGCTGCTGGTGGAGTTGCCCACCGGCGAACGTTTCCAGACCCGCGACCCGGCCTACATGTTGCTCAAGGACATGCTGCGCGCCGCCGGCCTGCCCGACAGCCCGCAGATCGTCGGCGACCCGGTGCGCTGGCCGTTGCTGGTGCGCGGCAACATGGACCAGGGCCCGGACGCCGCGCGGGATTTTGTGCAAGGTTTTGTGTCTGCGCGTTTGGAAGATGAACCCTGCGTGTGCCTGTGGCTGATCGGCCTGCCCGCCGTGCGTTTTGCCGGCGAAGCCAATGCCGAAGCCTGGTACCGCGAGCTGCAGGTCGAAGGCCTGGGCTTGGTATGGGCCCTGCCGGGCCTGGAATTATTAATGGAAGAGCCACAGCGTAAGGCTGATGTCTGGCAAGCCATGCGCCGGCTGATGGCGCGCTGGAAAACAACCGATGAGTGAGGCTTTAACCTTCCGCCCGATGACCGAGGCCGACCTCGACGCCGTGCTGAAAATCGAATACGCGGCGTTCAGCCACCCCTGGACCCGTGGGATTTTTCTCGACGGGCTGGGCAAGTACCAGATCTGGCTGATGTTCGAAGGTGAGCAGCAGGTGGGGCATGGTGTGGTGCAGATCATCCTCGATGAGGCGCATTTGCTGAACATCACCGTCAAGCCGGAAAACCAGGGGCGTGGGCTCGGGTTGGCGTTGTTGGAGCACCTGATGTCCAGGGCGTATGCGGCCAGTGCGCGGGAGTGCTTTCTGGAAGTGCGTGACAGCAATACTGGCGCGTTCCGCTTGTATGAGCGCTATGGCTTCAACGAGATTGGCCGCCGCCGCGATTACTACCCCGCCGTGGGTGGCCGTGAAGACGCGGTCGTGATGGCCTGCACCCTGGTCGACTAAACGATGACCCCTGTGGGAGCTGGCTTGCCTGCGATAGCATCAACTCGGTGTGACAGAAAAACCGAGTCGCCTGCATCGCAGGCAAGCCAGCTCCCACACAAGCCAGCTTCACAATAAGTTGTGCAGTGTGTCAGCGGTTGCCGTCCACTGGATCAAGATCAGCCAATTCGGCCTCATCCAACCCATTCCCGCCGCCAATCTCATCTTCATCGACAATGCTCAGGTCATAATCCGCCGCGTCATCGTCCCCTTCCTCCAGCGCATCCCGCGCCCCGCTCTCTGGGGTCAGCGCTTCCGGGGTCAATTCATCACCGCGCTGCGCACTCGGTGTCTCCTTGTCAAAATCCAGCTCGCGCATCGAGCCCATGCGGTCTTCATTGTCATCAATGGGTTCCGGCTGTGTAGCGCCGTAGGGACGTCGTGATTCAGTCATGGCCAATCCTCATACTGTGGGGCTTATAGTGTGTGGACACGCATCGCGCCCCAAAGATTCAAGCTAATTCGCGCCAAGCGTGACCTGGACGAAGGGATGTCAGTCACAAACCTGCGCATCATTCCTGAGGCTTTCCCTGATGAACGAACTACAAGACCTGCTTGATAACAACGAACGCTGGGCGGATGCGATCAAACAGGAAGATCCCGAATTCTTCGCCAAGCTGGCCCGCCAGCAAACCCCCGAGTACCTGTGGATCGGCTGTTCCGACGCCCGCGTACCGGCCAACGAGATCGTCGGCATGCTGCCGGGCGACCTGTTCGTGCACCGCAACGTGGCCAACGTGGTGCTGCACACCGACTTGAACTGCCTGTCGGTCATCCAGTACGCGGTGGACGTGCTCAAGGTCAAACACATCCTCGTCACCGGCCACTATGGCTGCGGCGGTGTGCGCGCCTCGATGCAGGATCGCCAGTTCGGCCTGATCGACGGCTGGCTGCGTACCATCCGTGACCTCTACTACGAAAACCGTGACGTGCTGGCGCAGTTGCCGACCGAAGAAGAGCGCGTCGACCGTATGTGCGAGTTGAACGTGATTCAACAGGTGGCGAACGTCGGTCACACCAGCATTGTGCAAAACGCCTGGCACCGTGGGCAGAGCCTGTCGATCCATGGCTGCATCTATGGCATCAAGGATGGCCGCTGGAAGAGCTTGAACACCACGATCAGTGGCTTTGAGCAGTTGCCGCCGCAATACCGTCTGCGTCCGCTGGGCGAAGCCTAAGGCTGTTTGCGCTCGCGCCACTTGGCCATGAACGCCTGGCCTTCGGCGTTCAGCGGCTCGTTGCGGCCGGTAATCCAGCCGCGGCAATTGAGCTCGCCGCATTGGCAGGCAAATTGTCGGTACAGCATCTCTTCAGTGTTGGCGTAATCAATGGTCAACGGGGCGCCAGCGTGGATTTCATGCAGGGTCCAGACTTCCAGGTAATGCAGGTCGAGAAATACATTCGGCTTGCATGAATGGGCGAACAGCCCGCAAAACCAACAGTCGTACAGGTGGATGCGGGGCGACAGTTGCAGCGTGTGAAGGCGTCGCTCACTCAGGGCATACCCGGAGATATTGGCGATGCACACGCGGCTGTCAAACGTGACCCGCGTCTTGATCGCGCTGCTCACGCCATCAGCGGCGTGCACCACTTCAAAATGTTGTGTGGAAGGGTAGCCCTTGCCGAGTTGGGGCTTGAATGGGTAAAGGCAGTCACTTGCAGCCGTTTTAGCCTTATCCATGGCCTGAGTTTTCATAACTCTCCTTGGTTTGGCTGCATGGACCTGCGGGTGGTGGCTGACTACCAGTCTTGCAGCGGATGGGCGCGGCTCAAGACTCACTGAAGTTGGATCCGATTGCTACTGTCAACTCTGACAGTAGCAATCGGTTTTTTGGTGCGGACTACAGCGCTGGAGCACTGGCAGAGGGCGCTGGGGCGGGGACCTTGAGCTGCTTGAGTTGAGCCTTGATCGCCGGCGTGGCGCACAGGGCGTTGGCTTTTTCTGCGGAAAACTCGCGCACCGAGGTGTAGAACAATTCACACGTCTGCTCCTTGCGCGTGACCTGCCAGGTGTTCATGCAGGCTTTTAGCAGCACATTCGGGTCGCTCGCCGGCTTCTGCCCCATCCCGGCCTGCCAGCAGGCGGCGCTTAAATCCTGGCCCATGACCTTCAATCCGACCTCGTCGGCCTTCTGTTCGTTGCCCTCATAAGTTGCGGGATCGGCGGCATACCAGATGTAACTCGGGTGGTTGGCGCCCAGTACTGACACGGTCTTGCCGGCAACCGGGCTGATTTGCGCCAGGCCCAGTACGCCCACGGTCTGCCCGTACTGCTGCTTGACCCAATTGCGCACCGGCGCGCCGAACGCCACCATCGGCAGCGAGCCTTTGGGGTGAAGGCTCAGTTCTTCGACCATGCGTGTCTGATAGTCGGTGAAGTAGCTGTAGACATTCTGCAGGTCCGCGCCCGCGCTGGCGGGTGCGGCGATGGGCGCAATATCGATGATGGTCTGGTAGGCCGGGGTTTCGGTGGCCGGGATACCGTTGTCGGTGAGCAGCGCGGCCCAGCGGTCGGTGGTTTTCGATTCCAGGTAATCCTGGGCCTGGGTCAGCGAATAATCCGGCGGGAAGTGCAGCAACTCGACGCTCTTGCGGTTTTCCAGAGCCATCCCCAGTGGCAGGAACAAGTACCAGTTGTAGGCCCACTTGCCGTCACGGTTGAGCCGGCTGGCGCCTTGGTAAGCCAGGTCGGCGGTGGCGAGCAAGGCCGTCAGGGGCTGGCCGTAACTGTCGGGCACGCCGGTGAAGGTCGCGGCAACCTGCCCGTCGTGGGTCTTCACGCTGACTTTGGCGCGGCTGTAGCCATCCCGTTGCAGGCTCTGGGTCAGATAATGCTCGGCCGTCTGCTCCAGCGACCAGGGCCGAAAGCAGATCACGTTGCAGTTATTGGGGAAGGCGAACAACTGGGTGACACGTTGCGTGCTGCCCAGTGGTACTTCGACGTCAGCCTGCACGAGCGCACTGGCCATCAGTGCGGCCAGGGTGAAGGACAACCCGGTCGGTTTATACATAGTTGATTCCTAGTCAGCGAAAGCCCACCTCCACACAGTAGCGGCTGACCAGGCATCACGCGTGTCAAATCGCCGGGCGTGTCGCTATTGGATAAGAAAACCTACCCCTCGAACTGCAAGGCATTGCTCAGGTCACCCATGGGCTTCTGGCCACGGGCGATCATCGCGTCATCGCGCTGCTTGAGGCCGTCGAGGGTTTCCAGTTGGAACACGCGGGTGATCAAGCGCAGGATCGACGCCGTGTCGTACACCGTGTGGTCCACCGTGCCCTTGCGCGCAAACGGCGACACCACCAGCGCCGGAATCCGCGTACCAGGGCCCCAGCGGTCGCCCTTGGGCGGCGCGACGTGGTCCCACCAGCCGCCGTTTTCATCGACGGTGACCACCACCACCATGTTTTTCCACTGCGGGCTTTCCTGCAGCACCTTCAAGGCGCGGGCGATATGGCGGTCACCCGAGGCCACGTCGGCGTAACCGGCGTGCATGTTCAGGTTGCCCTGGGGCTTGTAGAAGGTGACCGCAGGCAACTTGCCGGCCTGGGCATCGGCGAAGAACTTATTGGTGCTCGACTCATCGCCCAAACCGCCATCACGCAGGCGCTTGTCCCGCTCGGCACGGTTCTGCGGCCCCTGCTTTTTGAAATAGTTGAACGGCTGATGGTGATACTGGAAGTTCGGAATCTTCGGGATACCGCCCGAGTCCTTGAACTGGTCCAGCGTCGCTTGCCAGGCGCCGGCGTACCAGGCCCAGTCGATGTTCTTCTTCGACAGCTTGTCGCCGATATGCTCGTGGGTTTGTGGCACCAGTACGTTGGGCAGGTCGGGTTTGGAGTAATCCGGGTTTTCCGGGTCGCGGATCCAGGTCGGCCAGTAGGGCGGCGCCAGGGTGTTCACACCAAAACCGTCCGGGGTCAGCGCGCTGGGGCCGAACTGCGGCGCGCCGGTCATCGCGCTGGCCGGGGACTTGTCCAGGGGTTTCAGGCGCGTGTCGCTCGGGTCATCGCTTTGCAGCGTGGCAATCTGCGCCTTGGCCACGGACTGCGCGGCATTCGGATAAAACGGCGCGGTGGCGCTGATCAGGTACTGGTGGTTAAGGAACGAGCCACCAAAGGCGCCCTGGAAGAAGTTGTCGCAGAGCACAAACTCCTTGGCCACGTCCCACAGGCGCAGGGAATAACGGCTCTGGGCGTAATAACCCATCACCAGGCCACCGGAATCGCCCCACGCGACAAAGTTATCGTTCTTGCCGCCGTTGATCTGCATCTGGTTCTGATAGAACACGTGCCACAGGTCGCGGGTGACCAGGCTCAGAGGCAGGTCCTCGGCGTTCGGGCCCTTGAGGGCGAACGGCGCGTTGGGCAGGTTTTGCTGGTATTGCACTTCGCTGGGATACGTCACCCCGTCCACGCTCTGCGGGCCGACTTGCAACACACCGCCCCAGGCCGGGGGCAGGGTGGTCAGCAGGCTGCCGTCGCGGTCGCGCTGCTGGGCGTCGGCTGGGCTGAGGGCCGACAGCGGTTTCTCCACGCCGGGGAAGTCCGCAAACAGGTTGTTGAAGCTGCGGTTCTCGGCATAGATCACCACCACGGTTTTCACCTGGTCGTGCAGGGCCTTGTCCAGCTCCTGGGGCGTAAGCGGGCGCGCCACCGGTTTGCTGCCCGGTGCTTCATTCGTGTTGCCGCAAGCACTCAAGGTCGCCCCGACCCCCAGCACCGCAGCGCCTCCCAGGAAGCGCCGGCGGCTGCTGTCTACTGGCGGTTGGGCGGCGGAATCGGCGGAAGGGCGGTCTGCGTGCTCATCGGTCATTGCGGGGAGTCCCTGGCGAGATGTTGCAAGATATTTCGCAGGACGGTAGCAATGCAATGTGACGGAACGAAGACAGGGGGTGATGAGCGGAACGTGTCACCCTGCAACCTGCGCTGCTAGACTGGCCCGATAATGGATGTCACTGAGGTGAACCGTGAAACCGTCAATTGCCCTTGATCTACAACGAGCAGCCGTCAGAGAGGTGGTTGGCCGTTTTCGTATTTCAAATCCAAGAGTATTTGGGTCTGTTCTGCTGGGTACAGACGAAGAGGGTAGCGATCTTGACCTATTGGTCGACGCCCCGCCGGGAACGACTCTTTTTGACCTTGGTGGACTTCAGGTCGAGCTTGAAGATCTGTTGGGGGTCAATGTGGACTTATTGACGCCTGCCGACTTGCCTTCGAAATTTCGCGCGAAAGTGTTGGCTGAGGCACAACCGGTATGACAGCGAGTCGCCTTGGAGATTATCTGGATCACATCAGGCAGGCGGCCAGTGATGCGATCAGCTTTGTTGAAGGCTTGAGCAAAGAAGAGTTTCAGGAAGATAGGCGTACTCAACAAGCGGTAGTCATGAGCCTGATCATCATTGGCGAGGCATCAACCAAGATCATGGACCAGAACCCGGATTTCACTGCGGCTCATGCTCAGATCCCTTGGCGTAGCATGCGAGGAATGCGCAACCGAATTGCCCACGGCTACTTCGATATCAACCTTGATGTGGTTTGGGACACCATTCAGAGCGCATTACCCGATTTACTGAAGCTTCTTCCTATGGTTTCTGAGTGACTGCACCTGTTGCAACAACAGGTGCGGTCAGCTGCGATTAAGGCATCACCGGCGGCAAATACTTCAACGTCGTCCCCAACGCCCACAGCAGAAACAACACCAACGGCGTATGCACCAGCAACTGCACAAACGAAAACCCGATCAGATCCCGCGCCTTCAACCCCAGCACGCCCAATAGCGGCAGCATATAGAACGGGTTGATCAGGTTCGGCAGCGCTTCGGCCGCGTTGTAGATCTGCACCGCCCAGCCCCGGTGATATTGCAGGTCATTGGCCACCTGCATCACATACGGCGCTTCGATGATCCACTTGCCACCGCCCGATGGAATAAAGAAGCCCAGCACCGCCGAATAAACGCCCATCAGCAGCGCGTAGGTGTCATGGGAGGCGATCGACGTAAAGAACGTGGAGATGTGGTGCGCCAGGGTCTGGCCATCGCCGCCCTTGACCACGGTCATCAGCGCCGCAATCGAGCCGTACAGCGGGAACTGGATCAGCACGCCGGTGGTGGTCGGCACTGCCCGCGCCACTGCATCGAGGAAACTGCGCGGGCGCCAGTGCAGCAGGGCACCGACCATGATGAACAGAAAGTTATAGGTGTTCAGTCCCGAAATCGCGCTGATCGCCGGTTTGGTCGAGAACTCATGGAACAGCCAACCCGCCGCCAGCAGCGCCAGCAGGATGGTCAGCAGCGGGCTGTGTTCCAGCCATTCGCCAGGGCGTGTCGGCGCTTGCAGCTTGGGCAGGTTGAACGCCGGGTCAACGCCACAGGCCTTGGCATCCCGCGCGCTGTTCGGGCCTGGCGCGGTGGCGTAGGCGATAATCAGCGACACCACGATCAGCGCCAGCAACAGCACGCCGGATTGCCACAGGAAGATCGTGTCGGTGAACGGGATCACCCCGGTGATCGACAGGATCGACGGCGGCAAACTCGCCGGGTTGGCTTGCAGCTGCGCCGCCGATGACGACAGCCCCAACGCCCACACGGCACCCAGGCCCAAGTAAGCCGCGGCGCCGGCCGCGCGGTAATCCATGCGCAAACCCGTGCGCCGCGCCAATGCGCGCACCAGCAAGCCGCCGAACACCAGGGACAAACCCCAGTTGAGCAGGGACGCCACCATGGAGATCAACGCCACCCAGGCCACGGCCGAGCGGCCGTTCTTCGGGATACGCGCCAGCCGGTCAATCAGCTTCACCGCCGGCGGCGAGCTGGCCACCACATACCCACCGATCACCACAAACGCCATCTGCATGGTGAACGGGATCAGGCTCCAGAACCCATCGCCAAAGGCCTTGGCCGCCTCGGTCGGGGCAGCGCCCATGCCCAGGGTCGCTACCGCGACAATGATCACGGCGAGGGCGGCAAACACCCAAGAATCGGGAAACCAGCGTTCGGCGAAGTTGGAGCAGCGCAGGGCAAAGCGGGCATAGCGGCTTTCTTCGATAGCATCGGCCACGAGTCATTCCTCTTGTATTTATTATGGGGCAGGCAATTTTTCGGCATGTTCCGCTACGGCCATTGATATGGGAATGCAGTTATCTTCATCGATCCATGAGGAAAACAAATATATCTGCGGCGATTGCCATCATCCGGTCCAGCTCATAACCTGCACGCCATTTTGTCTGTCTGCCGAGCCTTCACATGACTGCCACCCTTGCCCCCCAGGCGCAGCGCTTTTCCCGCTCCGACTACAAAACCCTGGGCCTGGCCGCCCTGGGCGGGGCCTTGGAAATCTACGACTTCATCATCTTCGTGTTCTTTGCGCTGACCTTGAGCCAACTGTTTTTCCCCCCGGAAATGCCCGAGTGGCTGCGCCTGCTGCAAAGCTTCGGCATCTTCGTCACCGGCTACCTGGCGCGCCCGTTGGGCGGCATCCTGATGGCGCACTTCGCCGACCACCTGGGACGCAAGCGCGTTTTCAGCCTGAGCATCCTGATGATGGCGCTGCCGTGCTTGCTGATTGGCATCATGCCGACCTACGCGCAAATCGGTTATTTCGCACCGCTGATCTTGCTGTTTCTGCGCGTGCTGCAAGGCGCCGCCGTCGGCGGAGAAGTGCCCAGCGCCTGGACCTTCGTCGCCGAACACGCACCGGTTCATCACCGTGGCTACGCGTTGGGTTTCCTACAAGCCGGCCTGACCTTCGGCTACCTGCTGGGTGCGCTCACCGCCACGCTGCTGGCGCAAATCTTCACGGCTGCCGAGATCCTCGACTACGCCTGGCGTTTCCCCTTCCTGCTCGGCGGTGTGTTCGGCGTAATCGGCGTATGGCTGCGCCGCTGGCTCAGCGAAACCCCGGTGTTCCTCGAAATGCAGGCCCGCCGCCAGGCCGCCGCCGAACTGCCGCTGCGCACCGTGCTGCGCGACCACCGCGCCGTGCTGCTGCCGGCGATGATCCTCACCTGCGTACTCACCTCCGCCGTCGTAGTGCTGGTGGTCATCACCCCGACCATGATGCAAAAAACCTTCGGCATGAGCCCCAGCCACACCTTCGCCTTGAGCGCCCTGGGCATCGTCTTCCTCAACATCGGCTGCGTCCTTGCCGGCCTGTTGGTGGACCGCATCGGCGCCTGGCGCGCGGTACTGGTCTACAGCCTGCTGTTGCCGGTGGGAATTGCGCTGCTGTACGCCAGCCTGATCAACGGCGGCCTCTGGCTCGGCGCGGCGTATGCCTTGGCGGGCCTGAGCTGTGGCGTAGTGGGCGCGGTGCCGTCGGTGATGGTCGGGCTGTTCCCGGCACCGGTGCGGGTGTCGGGGATTTCCTTTACCTACAACATTGCCTACGCGCTGTGGGCGAGTACCACGCCACTGTTGTTGATTGCGTTGATGCCGACGAGCCCGTGGATTTGCGTGGGGTATTGCGTGGTGATGGGGGCAGTGGGGGCAGGGTGTGTGGCGTTGTTTGGCAAGCGCCACACATTGGCTTCCTAGGGATTAAGTCAGGAAGTGCCAGAGCAGCAACGTACCTATCAGCCCGACGACTGAAACGATGGTCTGCAACACCGACCACACCCAAATCGTCTGCTTCAACTGCAACCCAAAATACTCCCGCACCATCCAGAACCCAGCATCGTTCACGTGGCAAAAGAACACCGACCCCGCGCCAATCGCCAGTGCCACCAGTGAACTCTGCGTCGCCGCCAACCCCGCCATCATCGGTGCAAGGATGCCCGCCGTTGTGGTGGTGGCAACCGTCGCCGAGCCGGTGGCCTGGCGCAGGGCCACGGCGATCAGCCAGGCCAGCAACAGGTACGGCATGTGGGCGCCTTCGGCGACCTTGCTGATGGTCTGGCTGACGCCCGCATCCAGCAGCGTTTGCTTGAGGCCGCCGCCGGCGCCGATGGTCAGCAGCAGTACGGCGATGGGGGCGAGGGCTTTGCGCAGGGTGTTGCCGACGTCCGCACGCGGCATGCCAGCGGCCCAGCCCAGGCAGATGACGGCGGCGATCACGGCCAGGCCGAGGGCGATCAGCGGTTCGCCGAGAAATTTCAGCGTCAGCGCCACTGGGTTTTCCGGCGCCATGGCGACTTTGGCCAAGGTGCTGCCGAGCATCAGGATCACCGGCAACAAGATGATCAGCAACGACGCCCCAAAGCTCGGTTGGCGCGGCGCCTTGGGCGGGGCGCTGAACAGCGCGCCGATGTCGGCCGGTTCATCCACGTGCAGGCGTTTGGACAGCCAGTTGCCGTAGATCGGCCCGGCCAGAATGACCGCCGGCACCGCCAGGCAAAAGCCCAGCAACATGGTCAGGCCCAGGTCGGCGTGCAGCGCACCCACCGCAATCAGCGGCCCCGGGTGCGGTGGCATCAGGGCGTGCAGGGTGGTCATGCCCGCCAGTGCCGGGATGGCGATCTTCAACAGTGGCTGGTTCGAACGCTTGGCCATCACAAAGATGATCGGCACCATCATCACCAGGCCCACTTCAAAGAACAGCGGCAAGCCGATCACCATGGCCACCAATGCCATCACCCACGGCAACGCCTTGCCCTTGCCCAGCCCGAGCAGGGTAGTGGCGATACGGTCGGCCGCGCCGGATTCGGCCATCAGCGCGCCGAGCATCGAGCCCAGGGCAATGATGATCCCGGCTTCACCGAGGATCGCCCCGGCGCCCTTGCTGAACGCCTTGGCCACGTCTTCCGGCGGCAGCCCGGCGCCGACGCCGGCAATAAAGGTGCCGATCAGGATCGACAGAAACGGCGGCAACTTGGTCGCGCTGATCAGCACGATGATGCTGGCAATGGCCAGCAGGACGCAGAGCATGAGGCGGGTGTCGTGAACCATCCACGCGGCAGTCGATAACTCCAAGACGGGACTCCTTATCGAACAGGTTGGGAAAATTGTTTCTTTTTGTTTCCTGCTCGAAAAGCATACCTGATACCGCGCTGGCCCAGTGCGGGTGTGCCGTTTTGGTGCGATCAGCGGCGCTTGCCTTCAATGCCCGGTCCAGAGCCATTGCTGTCGGATTTGTAATCTTTGCTCCACGGCCCTGATAAGTCGCGAACGCTACATTCCACCCGCTTGTACTTCATGGGCGTGGAACTCTTGATATGCCAATTTCCGTTAGAAACCTTGTGGGGGCGACGCTGTTGTGGGTGGCCACCAGCGCTGCCCAGGCGCAATCCCTTACGCTTGATTCAGCGTTGCAGAGCGCCTTCGCCAATAACCCCGACCTGGCCGCTGCGCAGTGGGAAATCGATATTGCCCAGGGCGGCCGTCAGCAAGCCGGGCTGATCCCCAACCCGGTGCTGTCCGTGGATGCTGAAGACACCCGCCGCGACACGCGCACCACAGGCGTCAAACTGAGCCAGACCCTGGAACTGGGCGGCAAGCGTGGTGCGCGCATCGATGTGGCCACTCGCGCCCAGGACGCCGCCGCGCTGACCCTGGAGCAGCGCCGCAACACCCTGCGTGCTGATGTGATCGACAGCTACTACAGCGCCCTGCGGGCTCAGGAACGCCTTGACCTGGCCCAACGTTCTCTGGCCTTGGCCGAGCGCGGACTGGTGGTTGCCAACGCTCGCGTGACAGCGGGCAAAACCTCTCCCGTGGAAGCCACCCGCGCCCAGGTGCAATTGTCGGAAATTCGCCTGGAACTCAACCGCGCACAAATGGGCCTCACCGACGCCTATCGCCGCCTGGCCGCCAGCACCGGTAGCGCCACAGTCGAGTTTCAGGCTGTCGCCACGCAAGGCCTGCCTCAGCTTCCCGCTGCCCAGTTGCTGGCGCGCCTCGAACAAACCGCCGAATTGCGCCTGGCTGAGCTGCAAATCCTGCAAGGCGAAGCCAGCGTCGGCCTGGAAAAAGCCCAGCGTATTCCTGACCTCGACGTGTCCATCGGCAGCCAATACGACGCCGGCGCGCGCGAGCGGGTGAACCTGGTGGGCGTGTCGATGCCGCTGCCGCTGTTCAACCGCAACCAGGGCAACGTGCTCGCCGCCAGCCGCCGCGCCGACCAGGCCCGCGACCTGCGCAACGCCACCGAACTGCGCCTGCGCACCGAAACCCGCCAGGCCCTGGACCTGTGGCAAACCGCGAACAGCGAAGTGCGCGCCTTCAACCAACAGATCCTGCCCGCCGCCCAAAGCGCGGTGGACAGCGCCACCCGTGGTTTCGAGATGGGCAAGTTCAACTTCCTCGACGTGCTCGACGCCCAGCGCACCCTGATCGCCGCCCGCACCCAATACCTCGTTGCCACCGCCCAGGCCACCGACGCCTGGGTGCGCATCGAACGGATTTACGGCGACCTCGCCCGCTTTTGATTTTTCCTGGAGTCCTCTATGCACAACACATATGGCGTGGCGCTCGCCGTCGCCTTGAGCCTGATGCTGGCGGGTTTTGCCAGCGCCGATGAAGAAGGCGAACTTGAACTCAGCGAGCAGCAGATCCAGGCCGCCGGGATTCAATTGGCCCAGGCACAACCGCGTTCCCTCAGCACGCTGCTGACGCTGCCGGCCGAGGTGCGCTTTGACGAAGACCGCACCTCGCACATCGTCCCGCGTGCGGCGGGCGTGGTAGAGGCGGTGCGGGTCAACCTCGGCCAGGCGGTGAAAAAAGGGGAGTTGCTGGCGGTAATCGCCAGCCAGCAGATCTCCGACCAGCGCAGTGAACTGGCCGCCAGCGAACGCCGGGTCGAGCTGGCCCGCACCACCTTCCAGCGCGAGCGCCAGTTGTGGCAGGACAAGATCTCCGCCGAGCAGGATTACCTGCTGGCGCGGCAAACCCTGCAAGAAGCCGAAATCGCCCTGAACAACGCCCGGCAAAAGATGAAAGCCTTGAGCGGCAGTGCCGTGCTGGCCGGTGGAAATCGCTACGAACTGCGTGCGCCGTTTGCCGGTGTGGTGGTGGAAAAGCACCTCGGCGTCGGCGAAGTGGTCAGCGAAACCAGCAACGCCTTTACCCTCTCGGACCTGTCCCAGGTGTGGGTCACCTTTGGCGTGTTTCCCAAGGACTTGAACAAGGTACGCGTCGGCAAGCCGGTGAAAGTCAGCTCCACCGAAATGGGCACTGAAGTCAGCGGCACCGTGGCCTACGTCGGCAACCTGCTCGGCGAACAGACGCGCACCGCCACCGTTCGCGTCAGCGTACCCAACCCCGACGATGCCTGGCGCCCCGGCTTGTTTGTCAGCGTGCAACTGGCCACCGAGACCTTCCAGGCCAAGGTCAGCGTGCCCCAGGAAGCGATCCAGACCGTCGAGGACAAACCCTCGGTGTTCGAGCGCACCGAGCATGGTTTTGTCACCCGTCACCTTGAGTTAGGCGTGAGCGAAAACGGCTACGTCGAAGTGCGAAAAGGCCTGGAAGCCGGCGCGCAAGTGGCGACGGTTGGCAGCTTCATCCTCAAGTCCGAACTGGGCAAAGGCTCGGCCGAGCACGCCCATTGATCCTGCGAGTGATTCCCCATGTTTGAGCGCCTTATCCAATTCGCCATCGAGCAGCGCATCATCGTGCTGCTGGCAGTGCTGTTGATGGCCGGTGTCGGCCTCGCCAGCTATCAGAAACTGCCGATCGACGCGGTGCCCGACATCACCAACGTGCAGGTGCAGATCAACTCGGCGGCGGCGGGCTTTTCACCGCTGGAAACCGAACAGCGCGTGACCTTTCCCATCGAAACCGCCATGGCCGGTTTGCCGGGCTTGCAGCAGACCCGTTCGCTGTCGCGCTCGGGGTTGTCCCAGGTGACGGTGATCTTCAAGGACGGTACCGACCTGTTCTTCGCCCGCCAACTGGTCAACGAGCGCCTGCAAGTGGCGCGGGAACAATTGCCCAGCGGCATTGAAACGGCGATGGGGCCGATTTCCACCGGGCTTGGGGAAATATTCCTATGGACCGTCGAGGCCGAAGACGGCGCACTCAAGGACGACGGCACGCCTTACACGCCGACCGACCTGCGGGTGATCCAGGACTGGATCATCAAGCCGCAACTGCGCAACGTCCCCGGCGTGGCCGAGATCAATACCATCGGCGGCTTCGCCAAGGAATACCAGATTGCCCCGGACCCCAAGCGGCTGGCGGCCTACAACCTGACCTTGAACGACCTGGTCACCGCGCTGGAGCGCAACAACGCCAACGTCGGCGCCGGTTACATCGAGCGCAGCGGCGAACAATTGTTGATCCGCGCACCGGGGCAGGTGGCGTCCATCGACGACATCGCCAATATCGTCATCACCACGGCGGATGGCACGCCGATTCGCGTGCGCAATGTCGCCCAAGTCGACATTGGCCGTGAGATGCGTACCGGCGCGGCCACCGAAAACGGCCGTGAGGTGGTACTGGGCACCGTCTTCATGCTGATCGGTGAAAACAGCCGCAGCGTGTCCCAGGCAGTGGCGAAAAAACTTGAAGAGATCAACCGTTCGCTGCCCGCAGGCGTGGTCGCGATTACAGTTTATGACCGCACCAACCTCGTCGAAAAAGCCATCGCCACCGTGAAGAAAAACCTCTTCGAGGGCGCGTTGCTGGTGGTGGCGGTGCTGTTCCTGTTTCTCGGCAATATCCGCGCGGCGTTGATCACCGCGATGGTGATTCCCCTGGCGATGCTGTTCACCTTTACCGGCATGTTTACCAACAAGGTCAGCGCCAACCTGATGAGCCTTGGCGCGCTGGATTTCGGCATCATCGTCGACGGCGCGGTGGTGATTGTCGAGAACGCCATCCGCCGCCTGGCCCACGCACAGCAACGCCATGGGCGTCTGTTGACCCGCAGCGAGCGCCTGCACGAGGTGTTTGCCGCCGCCAAGGAAGCGCGGCGCGCGCTGATCTTCGGGCAACTGATCATCATGGTGGTGTACCTGCCGATCTTCGCCCTCACCGGCGTGGCCGGGAAGATGTTCCATCCCATGGCCTTTACGGTGGTGATCGCCTTGTTGGGTGCGATGATTCTGTCGGTCACCTTTGTGCCGGCGGCGATTGCGTTGTTTGTCACCGGCAAGGTCAAGGAAGAAGAAAACCTGGTGATGCGCACCGCGCGCCGTGTCTATGCGCCGGTGCTGGACGGGGTCATGGCGCGCCGGCCGCTGGTGTTCGGCCTGGCGCTGCTGGCCATCATCGCCTCGGGCGTGGTCGCCAGCCGCATGGGCAGCGAGTTTATTCCCAGCCTCAGCGAAGGTGATTTCGCCCAGCAAGCCCTGCGGGTGCCCGGCACCAGCCTGACGCAGTCGGTGCAGATGCAACAACAGTTGGAAACCACCCTGATGGCCCAGGTCCCGGAAATCCTGCGGGTGTTTGCCCGTACCGGCACCGCGGAGATTGCTTCCGACCCGATGCCGCCGAATATTTCCGACAGCTACGTGATGCTTAAACCGAAGGAGCAATGGCCGGATCCAAACAAGTCCCGGGAAAGCCTGATCGCCGATATCCAACGGGCCAGTGCGATTGTGCCGGGCAGTGCGTACGAACTGTCGCAACCGATCCAGCTGCGCTTCAACGAGCTGATTTCCGGAGTGCGCAGTGATGTGGCGGTGAAGGTGTTCGGGGATGACATGGCGGTGCTCAACAAGACCGCTGAAGAAATCGCCGAAACGCTCAAGGGCCTCGAGGGCGCCTCGGAAGTCAAAGTGGAACAGACCTCCGGCCTGCCGGTGCTGACCATCAATATCGACCGCGACAAGGCCGCGCGTTTTGGCCTGAATGTGGGTGATGTGCAGGACACCATTGCCGTCGCGGTCGGTGGGCGCCAGGCCGGAACGCTGTACGAAGGTGACCGGCGTTTTGACATGGTTGTGCGTTTGTCCGACGCGCTGCGCACCGATATCGACGGGTTGTCGCGGCTATTGATCCCGGTGCCAGGCAATGCGGCGGGGCAGTTGGGTTTTATCGCATTGTCCCAGGTGGCCAGCCTGGACCTGGTGCTTGGCCCCAACCAGATCAGTCGTGAAAACGGCAAGCGTTTGGTGATCGTCAGTGCCAACGTACGTGGGCGGGATATTGGCTCGTTTGTGGACGAAGCCGAGACGGCAATCCTCGAGAAGGTGAAGGTGCCGGCCGGTTACTGGACCACCTGGGGCGGCCAGTTCGAACAGCTGAAGGAAGCCTCCGAGCGCTTGCGCATCGTGGTGCCGGTGGCGCTGCTGCTGGTGTTCGGGCTGTTGTTCATGATGTTCAACAACCTCAAGGATGGGCTGCTGGTGTTTACCGGGATTCCGTTCGCGTTGACCGGTGGGATCATGGCGCTGTGGCTGCGGGATATTCCGCTGTCGATCTCGGCGGGTGTGGGATTTATCGCCCTGTCTGGCGTGGCGGTACTCAACGGGCTGGTGATGATTGCGTTTATCCGCAACCTGCGCGAAGAAGGGCGCTTATTGTCAGTGGCAATCAACGAAGGCGCGCTGACCCGCTTGCGCCCGGTGTTGATGACCGCGCTGGTGGCCTCCCTCGGCTTTATCCCCATGGCGCTCGCCACCGGCACCGGCGCCGAGGTCCAGCGGCCGCTGGCAACGGTGGTGATCGGCGGGATTATCTCGTCGACGTTACTGACCCTGCTGGTGCTGCCAGCGCTGTATCAGTGGGCGCATCGCAAGGAGGAAGCTGAATGAACACCGCACAGCCTCTTTGAAATGCAATCAAATGTGGGAGCTGGCTTGCCTGCGAAGACGGCGGAACAGACAACATCCCTGTTGCCAGACCCACCGCTTTCGCAGCCTCGCTAAAGCTCGACAGCTCCCACAGGGGATTGGGTTTGCAGGTTGGTTCAGGTGTACACCGTTCAAAGTGTGGGAGCTGGCTTGCCTGCGATAGCGGCGGCACAGGCGACACCGCCGTTGCCTGACCCCCCGCTTTCGCAGCCTCGCTAAAGCTCGACAGCTCCCACAGGGGATTGGGTTTGCAGGTTGGTTCAGGTGTACACCGTTCAAAGTGTGGGAGCTGGCTTGCCTGCGATAGCGGCGGCACAGGCGACACCGCCGTTGCCTGACCCCCCGCTTTCGCAGCCTCGCTAAAGCTCGACAGCTCCCACAGGGGATTGGGTTTGCAGGTTGGTTCAGGTGTACACCGTTCAAAGTGTGGGAGCTGGCTTGCCTGCGATAGCGGCGGCACAGGCGACACCGCCGTTGCCAGACCCACCGCTTTCGCAGCCTCGCTAAAGGTCGACAGCTCCCACAGGAAACTTAACCAATCGCCACCAAGGGAAACACCAACCGAAACGAGGTAATGCCACCCGGCGGGCTGCGCACTTCGGCCTGGCCCTGGTGCAGGGTCATGATCGACTTCACGATGGCCAGCCCCAGGCCGGTGCCGCCTTCGGTGCGGGCGCGGCTGTTGTCGGCGCGGTAGAAGCGTTCGAACAGGTGGGGCTGGTGTCGGGCGTCAATGCCCACGCCGGGGTTGCTGACGGAGATCGATACCTGCTGCGCATACGTCTCCACCCGCAGCGAAATATGCCCACCTTGGGGGCTGTGGCGGATCGCGTTGGACAGCAGGTTGGACAGCGCGCGCTGGATCATCAGGCGATCACCCTGGACCTGTGCATCGCCGATCAACGTCAGGCTCAGGTGTTTGTCTTCGGCACTCAAGGCAAACAATTCCATCACCCGCCGGGCTTCATCGGTCAACGACACCGCCACAAACGACGCGCGGGCTGCCGGGTGGCTGACTTGAGCCAGAAACAGCATGTCGGACACGATGCGCGACAACCGCTCCAGCTCTTCGGTGCTGGACTCCAGCGCGACCTTGTATTCCTCCAGCGGACGCTGGCGCGACAACGTGACCTGGGCCTTGCCCATCAGGTTGGTCAGCGGCGCGCGCAGTTCGTGGGCCAAGTCGTCGGAAAACTGCGACAACTGCTGCACCCCCGCGTCCAGCCGATTAAGCATCACGTTGAAACCCTGGGCCAGTTCCCGCAGTTCCTGGGGCAGGTTGTCCAGGGCCAGACGATGGGTCAGGTCCTGGGTGGTGACTTGGGCGGCGACGTGGCTGAACTGTTGCAACGGCGCCAACCCACGCTGCACCAGCCACCAGGCGCCCATGCCGATCAACAGCAGCAGCAACGGCAATGCCACTACTGTGGCGCGCAGGTAGGCGCTGAGCAGGGCCTGGTCGTCCATGCGGTCCAGGGACAGCACGACGCGCACGCGCTCGCCACTGGCCAGGCGCATCAGGCTGGACGCGCTGAGCACCTGGTTGCCGTCGCTGTCCTCCCAGTTGAGGTAGCCGAGGGTTTCCCGGTGCGGGTAGTCGGTGAGCAGCGGCACCTGGGGCTTGGCGCCGACGCTCAGCAGCACACGCTCGTCGGGCGCGGTGCCGACGATGGTCAGGTAAAAGTTGTCGTGGCCGATCACCAGGTCCAGCAGCGAGTGCGGGCGCGCGCGGATATCGCGGGCGTCCAGGCCCTGGGCCAGGCTGTGCTGGATCTGTTCCATCTTGCTCTCCAGGCCCTTGCGCGCCAGTTTTTCCAGCTCATGGGTCAGGGCCAGGTAAGCCAGGCTGGCCAGCAGCAGCACCAGGCCGGCGCCCATCAGGCTGACCGTCAGGCCGAGGCGCATCGACAGGCTGCCGGTTTTCATGGCCGCGCTTCCAGCACGTAGCCGACGCCGCGAATGGTGTGGATCAACTTGATCTCGCTCTGGTCATCCACCTTGGCCCGCAGGCGGCTGATGGAGACTTCCACCACGTTGGTGTCGCAGTCGAAATTCATGTCCCACACCAGGGAAATGATCTGCGTACGGGTCATCACCTCGCCGGTCTGGCGCATGAGCACCTGGAGCAGGGCGAACTCCTTGGTGGTCAGATCGATGCGCCGGGTGCCGCGATAGGCACGATGGCGGCGCGGGTCGAGTTCCAGGTCCGACACGCAGAACACTTCCGGCTGTGGGATATGTTCACTGCGCCGCAATAACGTGCGTACCCGCGCGAGCAATTCGGGAAACTCGAAGGGCTTGACCAGGTAATCATCGGCGCCCATGTCCAGGCCCTTGATCTTGTCGTCCAGGCGCCCACGGGCGGTGAGCATCATTACGCGCTGGCTGCCGTTGCGGCGCAGTTGCCCGAGCACTTCCCAGCCGTCCTTGCCCGGCAGGTTGACGTCGAGAATCACCAGTTCATAGGCGTGTTGCGCGGCCAGGTGCAGGCCGTCGATACCGTTGCTGGCGCAGTCGACCACGTAGCCACTTTCAGTCAGGCCTTGCTGCAAATAGGCGGCGGTTTTTTGCTCGTCCTCAACCACAAGGATACGCATGGGGGTTTACCTTTTTTCCGAACAGAGAAGGGGGTCCATTTCCTTATGGAGGGTGTTGCTGGGGGAGTAGGAAAATTCTGAAGCGTGAAGTGGCTTCAGGGTCAACTGCGACGTTCTGTCGCAACTAAGAAAGTGCGCAAAAAAAACGCCCCAATGGGGCGTTAAAAAATCCATCTCTTTCCAAAGGAGCTACACAAAAGCTTCAGAGATGAATGTGCTCGGTGTTGCAAGTTGAAGCCAGTCTATAAAGTTCAACCTAACGAGAAGGTGAGGCCAATATTACAGTTTTGATAACTGGCTAGTTGTGAACAGATGTAAGTCAAGCGCGAACGAATGTAACGCCTTAGAGAATCGCCAGCGGGTATTCGGCAATCAGGCGCACTTCTTCCAGGTCCGACTCGAATGCACTGGACCGCACCGTGGCCTGGCGCAGGCGCAGCGACAGGTCTTTCAAGTGGCCACTTTGCACCACGTACTTGGCCTCGATGTCGCGCTCCCAGCGGCGTTGATCGGTCAGCGGGTCGCCTGCTGCATCGCGGCGCATGTAGACCGCGTTGGCGTTGCTGTAGTCGGCACCGGTGCCTTTGCCGTAGCGGGCCATGAACGACAGGCCGGGAATGCCGAATGGCTGCATGTCCAGGTCGTAGCGCACCATCCACGAACGCTCCTTGGGTGAGTTGAAGTCGCTGTACTGGATCGAGTTGTTGAGGAAGATCGAGTCCGACTGGCGCAGGTAATCGAAATCGTCATCGCCGTTGTTGCGCTGGTGCGACACGGCCAGGCTGTGGGCGCCGATCTTTACGCCGAGCCTGGCGCTCCAGATGTTGTTGTCGAACTCACCCAGCAGCTTCTTGCCCTCATCCACCGCCTTGTAATAGTTGAAGTCGCCGAACAGCGAAACCTCATCGTTCAGCGGGTAATTGGCCGCACTGCCGAAGTAGTACTGGTCCCACGCGTCCTTCAAGCGGCTGCTGTACACACTCAGGCTCAGGTGTTTGTTGAGTTGGTAATCACCGCCGAAATAGCCGATCCACGGTGAATCAACCTCTCCCGCATAGAACGTCGCAAAGCCTTTGTTCATGCCGCTTTCGGTGGGCTGGCTCATGCCGCTCAAGCGTCCGCCTTGCAGGCTCAGGCCCTCCAGGCTGGTGTTTTGCGCGGTCACGCCACGAAAGCTTTCCGGCAACAGCCGCGAGTCGCCGTACGCCACTACTGGTGTGAGCGGGAACACGTCACCGGCCTTGATCACGGTGTCCAGCACGCGCAGTTTTGCGGCGCCGCCGAATTTGCTGTAGCCGGATTCCGGATGGTTGTCGCTGTCCACCGGCAGCACGCCGAACGAGCCCTTGCCGCCGCTGCGGCCGGTGCCCGAGTCGAGCTTGAGGCCATACATGGCAAACGCGTCCAGGCCAAAACCGACCGTGCCCTGGGTAAAGCCGGATTCGAATTTGCCAATGAACCCCTGCGCCCAGGCTTCGGAATAGCCATTGCCGGTGGGGCTGGACTGGCCCTTGCGGTCATCGCGGTTGAAGTAGAAGTTGCGTGCCAGCACATTCACGCTGCTGCCTTCGATAAAACCTTCGGGCTGGTCTTCCACGGCCACGGCGGCCAGGGGCAGCGCGGCGAGCAATGAAAAAGGAAGGATGTAATAAGTACTGTGCATGTTGCGCTCCTCGGTGTTGGCAGTGATCAGCTTCTTATATGAGGTGGGCGTTCTTATTGATGTGGCCCGGGCTGATAGTTGCAAATGACAGATAACCGCGAAGTGGCACGCAGATTACAATTCTGGAATCTCACGCTCACCTAACAAATAAGTAATGTTCTGGTGAACATCGCGTCAGGGTTCGCTCGTTACGCTGGGCACTCAACTTTGAGACGAGGAACGTGTGATGAACTTTTATAAACTTGGCCTGGGTGTATTGGCGGCCGTCTTGTCGTTCGGTGCCTTGGCCGAAGGCGGCGGCGACCGTACCTTTGCCTTGATGATGGAGCGCAATGAAAAGGTCATGGCCGATTACGCCGCCCGCAACGGCAAGCCCGCGCCCGAGGTGCAGGCGTATCGCTATGGCATGCCGCTGGATATCGCCAAGGTGGTCAGCGTGACGCCGCCGATTCGCAGCTGCAATGCCGTGCCTTCGCGCATGACCTATGAAGACTCCACCGGCAAGCTCAACACCATCGAATATCAAGTAATGGGGATGTGCCGAAACAATGGCGGCTGATGGATCCAAAAATATAGTTGGGCCTTGGGCTAAAGGGCTCTTCAGAAAAGCTCGGCAGGGCCGATGCAGGTCAGATCCTTCTCTCCAATTGACCATCGGTGCCCCATGTTCAACACCCGCTTGAAGCAGGAGCTGTCCGCTCTTCGCGAAGAACTGTCCAGCTTGCAGCAGGTCAAGGAGAGCCTGGAAAGCGAGATGTTGTGCCTGACGCTGGACCCCCAGGGCCGTATCGACTGGGCCAACGGCAACTTCCTCAAGGAAATGGCCTACCCGAGCGGCCAGCTGCAAGGCCGCGCCATTGGCGACCTGGCGCCAGCACATGTAAAGCATGACGAGTTCCAGCAGCGCTTCAACAATGCACTGACGCGGGGTGAGCACTTCGCCGGTACGGTGCGCCTGCTGCGTGGCAATGGCGAGGAAGCGTGGCTGCGCTCGATCGTGCAGCCGGTGCGCAGCTCCGATGGGCGGATCAAGCATTTTTCCATCTTCTCCAGCGACCTGACCCGCACCATCGAGGCGTCGCGCGAGCATGAAAACCTGATCACCGCGCTGGTGCGCTCCACCGCCGTGATCGAGTTCGACCTGGGCGGGCACGTGCTCACCGCGAACGATCGTTTCCTTGGCGGCATGGGTTACAGCCTGGCGCAGATCAAGGGCAAGCATCACCGCATGTTCTGCGAACCGGAGGAATACAACAGCGCCGAGTACCAGAACTTCTGGAAACGCCTGAACAACGGCGAGTTTGTCGCGGCGCGTTTCAAACGCGTCGACAGCCATGGCCGCACGGTGTGGCTGGAAGCAACCTACAACCCGGTGCTGGATGCCACCGACCGCCTGTACAAAGTGGTGAAGTTCGCCACGGTGATTACCGATCAGGTCAATCAGGAACAAGCGGTGTCCGACGCCGCCAACATCGCCTACAGCACCTCGCTGCAAACCGACAACAGCGCCCAGCGCGGCACCACGGTGGTGACCCAGGCGGTGGACGTGATGCGCGACCTGGCCCAGCACATGCAGCAGGCCGGCGAAGGCATCGAGGCGCTGAATGCCCAGTCCCAGGTGATTGGCAGCATCGTCAAGACCATCAGCGGCATCGCCGAGCAGACCAACTTGCTGGCGCTCAACGCGGCCATCGAAGCGGCACGCGCCGGCGAGCAAGGCCGTGGTTTTGCGGTGGTGGCCGACGAAGTGCGGCAATTGGCCTCGCGTACCAGCAAGGCCACCGAGGAAATTGTCGGCGTGGTGCGTCAGAACCAGGACATGGCCCGCGAGGCAGTGGCGCTGATGACCGATGGTCGCCTGCAAGCCGAGCAAGGCCTGGCGTTGGCGGCGGAAGCGGGCTCGGTGATCGTCGAGATTCAGGACGGTGCGCAGAAGGTGGTCAGCGCTGTAGGACAGTTCGCCAACCAACTGTCGAGCTGAGGCTAGGGCTCAGGTATCGTAGGCGCTTTCCTGCTTGAAGAGCCGACTGTCCATGAGCCCTATCCACCGTCGCCCCGTTCCGCTGTCCAAAGCCTACCGCTTGCTCAATCACGGTCCGACCGTGCTGGTCAGCGCGGCGCATAACGGCCAGCGCAATATCATGGCCGCCGCCTGGGCGATGCCGCTGGACTTCGAACCGCCGAAAGTCGCCGTGGTGCTGGACAAGTCCACCTGGACCCGCCAGTTGCTGGAAGGCAGTGGCACCTTTGTGCTGCAAGTGCCGTGCGTGGCCCAGGCCGATCTCGTACAGACCGTCGGCAATACCTCCGGCAGCGAGACTGACAAATTCGCCACTTACGGCCTACAGGTGTTCAACGGCGAACACTCCGACGCGCCACTGCTGGAAGGCTGTGTGGCCTGGCTGGAATGCCGCTTGCTGCCCGAGCCGCACAATCAGGAAACCTATGATTTGTTTCTCGGCGAAGTGGTCGCGGCGTATGCCGACGAGCGCGTGTTCAGCGAAGGCCATTGGCACTTCGAAGGGCATGATTCACTGCGCACCTTGCATCACATCGCGGGCGGTAACTTCCTGACGATCGGCGAGCCGATTACCGGGCGCCAACTCTAAGCCCTACCAGCGCGCGTTTGCCAACGCCTCGGCAAACGCCACCAACTTCGGCGAATACTGGCGAGACGGCGGATACACCAACGAAATAGCCCGGCTGCGCCCGGCGAAGTCCTCCAGCACCGGCACCAGGCGCCCGGCGGCCAGGTCGTCGCGCACCGCAAAATCCATTACCTGGGCGATGCCAAAACCGCCCACGGCGCCATCCACCAGCGCGTCGCCGATATCAAAGATCAGCCGCCCTTCGACGCTCACGTCCTGCACCTTGCCATCGAGCATGAACTGCCAGTCCACCATGCGTCCGCTGCGCAGATTGCGCACGGTGAGGCAGTGGTGGTCCTTGAGCTCATCGACGCTTTGCGGTGTGCCGAAACGGGCGAGGTAGGCGGGGGCGGCGACGGTGACCCAGCGCAACGGCGCCAGGGTGCGGGCGATCAGGCGTTGGTCCTGGATCTCGCCGGTACGCAGCAAGGCATCGAAGCCTTCGTCGACGATGTCCACCAGGCGGTCGGTCATCACGGCTTCGATGCGCAGCTCGGGGTAACGCAGGGTCAGTTCGCCGATCACCGGCATCACCACCTTGCGCCCGAACAGCGACGGCGTGCTGATCTTCAACAGGCCCGACGGGCTGCCACGGCGGTCGAGCATCAGCTTCTCGGCCTCGGCCAATTCCGCCAGCAACGGCGCGCAGCGCTCGTACAGCATCTGCCCGTCGGGCGTGAGGCTGACGCTGCGGGTGTTGCGTTGCAGCAGGCGCACGCCCAGCTCGTTTTCCAGGCGTGAGATGGCCCGTGAGAGCCCGGATTGCGTCAGCCCCAAGTCGCCGGCGGCGCGGGTGAAGCTGCGGGTTTCGGCCACGCGGACCAACAGGCGAACAGCGTTCAGATCCATGATTAAAGTCATTACTGAAAGAGTGATAGCGCTATTTATCATCTATCGCGCATAAAACACACTCGCCGTACTTCATTTTGGACAGGACGCTGTGATGTCTTCCTCTCGACCCTCTGGCTGGATGCTGGCGCTGTTGGCCACCGCCCAACTGATCATCGCCCTCGATGCCACCATCGTGTTTGTCGCCTTACCGCAGATCGGCACGCACCTGGACTTTTCCGCGCAGCAATTGCAGTGGGTGGTGAGCGCCTACAGCGTGGCGTTCGGCGGCTTCCTGCTGCTGGGTGGGCGGGCCACGGATCTGCTCGGCAAGCGCCGCTTGTACCGGACCGGGCAGGCGCTGTATGCGTTGGCGTCCCTGGCTGCCGTGCTGGGTGGCAGCGCGATGTTGCTGGTGCTGGCGCGGGCGGTGCAGGGCGTGGGCGGGGCGCTGTTGTTTCCGGCGACGCTGGCGTTGATCAACACCCATTACGCCGAAGGGCCTGAGCGCAACCGTGCGTTTGCGGTGTGGAGCGCGGCGTCGGCGGCGGGGCTCGCGCTCGGCGCCTTGCTGGGTGGCGTGTTGACCCAAGTGTGGGGCTGGGAGGCGGTGTTCCTGGTGAATGTGCCGTTGGCGGGTGGCTGCGCCTGGGCGGCGCGTTACTGGATTCCTGCCGACGGCGCGCGGGCTGCTGGGCGCAACTTTGATATCAGTGGCGCGCTGACGGTGACCGTCGGCGGCACCTTGCTGGTGTTTGCCCTGGTGCAAGGCCCGGATTGGGGCTGGACGGCGCCGTCGACCCTCGGCTGCATTGCCCTCGCGGTGGCGCTGCTGGGGCTGTTCGCCTGGATCGAACACCGCGGCCGCGACCCGCTGATGCCGCTGCGATTGTTGGCCTACCGCGAACTGCGCATGGCCATGGTGCTGACGGCGGTATTCATGAGCAGCTTTGGCGTGCAGTACTACTTTCTCGCGCTGTATTACCAGCAGGTCTACGGCTACAGCGTATTGCAGGCGGGCCTGGCGTTTTTGCCGGCGACCCTGGTGTGCACGTTCGGCATCTGGCTGGCGGAGCGCTCGCTGGTCAGGATTGGACTTCGCAACACGCTGGTCAGCGGGCAATTGGCGGGGGCCGTGGGCATCGCGCTGGTGTGCTGGGCATTACCGACGGGCGTGGGATTCTGGTCGCTGCTGCCGGGGATTTTTATCTTGAGCGTCGGCCAGGGCATGACGTGGACGGCGATGTGGGTGGCGGCCGGCTTGGGTATCCGCCCGGGCGAGCAGGGCGTGGCGGCGGGGATGGCGTCCACCAGCCAGCAGATTGGCGGGGCGCTGGGGTTGGCGGTGTTGGTGTCGGTGGCGAATGCTGGTGGGATTGAATGGGCGTTGTGGTGGAGTGCGGGGATTGCGCTGGTGGGGGCGGTGGTGGCGGTTGGGCTTAGGGAAAGCAGTATCAAGTCGAACTCAACTTTTGAGGCAATCTAGATATCAATGTGGGAGCTGGCTTGTGTGGGAGCCGGGCTTGCCCGCGATGCAGGCACCTCGGTGTATCAGTGATACGGGGGTGATGCTATCGCAGGCAAGCCAGCTCCCACACAAGCCAGCTCTCACATTGAATGCATTCCAAGTCTTGTACTGTCAGCGCCCCAGCATCTTCACCCAACGCGACGGCGGCATGCCGTAGGTGCTGCGAAACTGCCGGGTCATATGGCTCTGGTCAGTAAACCCGGCCGTCATCGCCGCATTCACCAACGATTGGCCCTGGGCCAGCAGGCTGCGCACCAGGTCCAGCCGACGCATGGTCAGGTAGCGGTAGGGGCTGGTGCCGAACAACAAACGAAAATCCCGCGACAACGCCCAGCGGTCGCGGCCGGCGTGTTCGGCCATTTCGTCCAGGGTGATGCTGCGGCCCAGGGCGCTGTGGATAAATTCCCGCGCGCGTTCGGCGGCGATGTAGTCGAAGCTCTTGCGGCTGGTGATCACGCCGGAGGCCTCGCTCAGGGCTTGCGCCACGTCATACATCGCGTCCTGCTCTTGCAGCGGATCAATCGGGCAATCCAGGCTTTGCAGCAGCACTTCGCTGGCGCGGAACAGGCGCGGGTCGGTGGTATGGCCGCAGGGGATGAACGGCAATGGCTTGCCGCCGAGGATCTGTTGGATCAGCGCCGGCTCCACGTAGATCATGCGGTAGCGGAAGCCTTCTTCGCTGCTGGCGCGGCCGTCGTGGGTTTCGTCGGGATGAATCACCATGGTCGTGCCGGGCAGGCTGTGGGTCATGCAGCCGCGATAGTGAAAGCTCTGCACGCCGAACAACGTTCGGCCGATGGCGTAGGTGTCATGGCGATGGGGGTCGAACGCGAAGCCGGCAAAGTACGCCTCGATACGGTCCATA
The DNA here is from genome assembly GCF_030687495.1 of Pseudomonas sp. FP453. Taxonomy (NCBI): domain Bacteria; kingdom Pseudomonadati; phylum Pseudomonadota; class Gammaproteobacteria; order Pseudomonadales; family Pseudomonadaceae; genus Pseudomonas; species Pseudomonas sp. FP453. Next base: position 843,972 of record NZ_CP117435.1, read on the forward strand.
CCGCTGGCATGCGGGGCGCGGTGCATCCAGTCGAGGGGGGAGATGGGATTGCCCATGGTGGCTTGTCACACAGTGAGGTGGAAACACGTTAACCGAGTCTGCGCTGCCAGTCTGCCGGGGTCTTGTACGATTGTGCAAGGCAGGGGCGAGGCCTATGATCGCCGTTCGTGCCTTGCGCTGATGGAGTCGCCCCCATGGATGTTCTCAACCCCGCCTATGTGGCGCCCCTGGTCTCGCTGGCGCTGCTGTGGACCGTGGCAGTGGTGACACCCGGTCCCAACTTTTTCAACACGGCGCAGCTGGCCGCCAGTTGTTCGCGCCGTCATGGCGTGGTGGCCTCGGCGGGTGTGGCCACCGGTACGATCCTGTGGGGGCTGGCGGGTGGCCTGGGCATCAAGTCGCTGTTTACCGCCGCCCCTATGCTGTACCTGGCATTCAAGATTATTGGTGGCTGCTACCTGATCTACCTCGGCTTGAAACTGTTCAAGCGCTCTGCCCCGGCCATGGGCCAGAACCTGCTGCCGGACGCGCCTCGGCGCTCGCTGTTCTCCGCGTGGCGCCTGGGGTTGCTGGGCAACCTGTCCAATCCCAAGGCGGCGCTGTTTGTCGCGACCATCTTCGCGTCCACCATGCCGCCTTCGCCATCGCCGATGTTGCTGACCCTGGCGGTGCTCACCATGGCCACCTTGTCCTTCAGCTGGTATTCCTGCGTGGCCCTGGTGTTTTCCAGCGAGCGCATGGCCAACCTCTACAGCCGTTCGCGCAAATGGCTCGACCGCTTTGCTGGCAGTTGCTACCTGTTGTTCGGCGCACATCTGGTAGCGAATCGCTGACGGCCCGTGGTAAGAAGCCATACTTTCAACAGTGAGGCTGGGTCATGAGCAAGGTGCGCGTAGGGATTATTTTTGGTGGTCGTTCGGCCGAGCACGAAGTGTCGTTGCAATCGGCGCGCAATATCGTCGACGCCCTTGATCGCACGCGCTTCGAGCCGGTGCTGATCGGCATTGACAAGGCCGGCCACTGGCACCTCAACGACACCTCGAACTTCCTGATTAACCAGGAAAACCCGGCCTTGATCGGCCTCAACCAATCCAACCGCGAACTGGCGGTGGTGCCGGGCAAGGCCAGCCAGCAACTGGTGGAAACCTCCGGCGGCGACCTGCTGGCCCATGTCGATGTAATCTTCCCCATCGTCCACGGCTCCCTGGGCGAGGACGGTTGCCTGCAAGGCCTGCTGCGCATGGCCGACCTGCCATTTGTCGGCTCCGATGTGCTCGGCTCGGCGGTGTGCATGGACAAGGACATCAGCAAGCGCCTGCTGCGCGATGCCGGGATTGCAGTCACGCCGTTCATCACCCTGACCCGTCGCAATGCGGCACAGACAAGCTTTGATACGGCGGTGAACACGCTCGGTCTGCCGCTGTTCGTCAAGCCGGCCAACCAGGGTTCGTCGGTGGGGGTGAGCAAAGTCGGCAACGAAGCCGAGTACCACGCCGCCGTCGAACTGGCCCTGGGCTTTGATGAAAAAGTGCTGGTGGAATCCGCTGTCAGCGGCCGTGAAATCGAATGCGCCGTGCTGGGCAATGACAACCCCATCGCCAGCGGTTGCGGCGAGATTGTGGTGAGCAACGGTTTCTATTCCTACGACAGCAAATACATCGACGACCAGGCCGCCCAGGTGGTGGTGCCGGCGGCGATCAGCGTCGACGCCAGCGAACGTATCCGCCGCTTGGCCATCGAGGCGTTTGAAGTGTTGGGTTGCGCGGGGCTGGCGCGTGTCGATGTGTTTTTGACCGACGACGGCGAAGTGCTTATCAATGAAATCAACTCACTGCCCGGCTTCACCCGCATCAGCATGTACCCCAAGCTGTGGCAGGCGGCGGGGATGAGCTACAGCGAACTGGTGAGCCGGTTGATCGAGCTGGCGTTGGAGCGGCATGCGGGGCGCAAGGGGTTGAAGATCAGTCGGTGATGGCTCTACGAGCAATCCACGAATACAACAACGTCCTCACCTCCTCCGGGTGATGGGTCCTTCTGCGGTAGCTGGCAAACGCCGGCGACGTGCAGTAAGTGCAGACCGCGCTGACCTCTACCTGCTCGCGCCGAACGCCGGCCGCGTGCAACAGCATCAGCGCGTAGGCGCTCAGGTCGAACCACGCGCTGCCGGTTTGGCGCGCATGGGGCGGTGCGATCTTCGGTGGCAGCAACGGCGCCGGTTGGGCAAAACGCCACAAGTGACCCTGATCGGCCTGGAACTGCGCGATAAAGTCGGCGCTCACCTCATAACAGCAGGGCTTGATCGACGGGCCGATAGCCACTTGCAACTGCTCGGCGCCAATCCCGTCCTCGGCAAAACGCTGCACGGCATTGGCGATGATCCCGGCTTGCAGGCCTTTCCAACCGCCATGCACCGCCGCCACTTTCTCGCCGTTGTGGGCGGCGATAAGGATGGGCAGACAGTCGGCCGTAATCACCGCGATCGGCTGCTGCGAGCCGGTGAACACACCGTCGGCCGGCACTGTATTGCTCGGCTGATCCGCTTGCCAGTCGATCACGGCGGCGCTGTGCACCTGCTTGCAGATAAACACGTCATCCGGGCACTGCGGGTCATTGATCGTACAAAAACCATGATCGACGCCAACGAGGGCGCCGAGGTTGTCTGCCTGTTGCACGGGGTTGTCTCCATCGCTAAAAGTTTCAGTCGCCGAGGGCTTCGCCTTCACGTCGAGGGTCCGCGCCGCCACTGAGTGACACTTTGCCCTGGGCATCGCGGGTGCGCACGATGGCCTGCACGCCACTGGTCATATCGATCTCGCTGAGGGCATGGCCCTTGTCTTTCAGGGCCTGTTTCAACCCTGGGCTGAACAGGCCCGCTTCCAGTTCGGTAGCGCCATTGCGGCTGCCAAAGTTGGGCAGGCTGATGGCCGCTTGCGGGTCGAGTTGCCAGTCGAGCATCGCCACGAGCGACTTGCTCACGTACTCGATGATCTGCGAGCCGCCCGGCGAGCCGACGGTGGCCAGCAACTCGCCGCTGTGGCGGTCGAATACCAGCGTCGGCGCCATGGCCGAGCGCGGGCGTTTGCCGGGCTCGACGCGGTTGGCTACGGGCTGGCCGTTTTCCTCGGGGATGAACGAGAAGTCGGTCATCTGGTTGTTGAGCAAAAAGCCCTGGACCATCACATGGGCGCCGAATGCCGCTTCGACCGTGGTGGTCATCGACACGGCACCGCCCTGGTCGTCCACCGCCACCACTTGCGAGGTGGAGATGCGCAGCGGCGAGCGGTCTGGGGCGTACGCCACTGCGATGCCCGCTGGTGTGCCGGGCTTGGCGATGCCCATGCTGCGTTCGCCGATCAAGGCGGCGCGTTTGGCCAGGTATTCAGGGGCGACGAGACCGGCGAGCGGCACGGGAACGAAGTCGGCATCGGCCACGTACAGCGCGCGGTCGGCGAACGCCAGGCGGCCGGCTTCGGAGAGCAGGTGCACGGCCTCGGGCGTCGGTTCCAGGCCGGCCGGTGAGGCGCTCTTGCGCGGTGTCATCGGCGCGATGGCCTGTTGCGGGTTGCGCGCTTGCAGCGCCTGCAGGGTGCCGAGGATCTGCGCGATGGCAATCCCGCCCGACGACGGCGGCGGCATGCCGCAGACTTTCCATTGCTTGTAGTCGGTGCACAGCGGCGCACGCTCTTTGGCGCTGTAGCCTTGGAGGTCCGCCTGGGACAGGCTCCCGGCGTTGCCGTGGCCCTGCACCTTGCGTGCGATTTCAGCGGCAATCGGCCCGTGGTACAGCGCGTTTGGCCCTTCCTTGGCGATGCGTTGGAACACGGCGGCCAGCGCCGGGTTTTTCAATAGCGTGCCGGTGGCCTTGGGCGTGCCATCGGCATTCAAGAAATACGCCGCCATGTCCGGCGACTGCGGGATGTAGCGGTCAGCGGCAATCAGCGCGTGCAGGCGCGGGGAAATCGCAAAGCCCTGCTGCGACAAACGAATCGCCGGCTCGAACAGCGTAGCCCAGGGCAGGCGCCCGCTCTTTTCGTGGGCCATTTCCAGCGCGCGCAAAACCCCCGGCGTGCCGACGGAACGCCCGCCGATCTGCGCCTCGGCAAACCCCATCGGCGTGCCGTCGGCCCTCAGGAACAAGCGCTCGGTCGCCCCGGCCGGTGCGGTTTCGCGGCCGTCATAAGCGTGCACGTTCTGGCCGTCCCACAGCATGATGAATGCACCGCCGCCAATGCCCGACGACTGTGGCTCCACCAGGGTCAACACGGCCTGCATCGCAATCGCCGCGTCAATCGCCGAACCGCCTTGGCGCAGCATCTCGCGCCCGGCTGCGGCGGCCAGTGGGTTGGCGGCGGCGGCCATGTGGCGTTCGGCATGCCGCAGCGTGAGGTCGCTGCGGTAGCCCGAGCCCAGCTCCGGTGCCGGTGGTTGTTCGGTGACTGGGCTGTGGCAGGCGGCCAGGGTGAGGGTCGCAGCCAAGACCGACAACGGCCGGCGATAAATCGAAAACACGCGCTGAACTCCGTTCATTTTGAGAATGATCTGTTGTCCTTGGGGCTTGGTGTTTTACAGGTAAATCGTGCCTTGCAGGTAGAGCACGGCGTTGCCCGAGATGATTACGCGGTCGCCCTGGAGCTCGCAGCGCAACTGGCCACGGCGCTTGCCGCCTTGTTCGGCGGTCATTTGCTGCTTGCCCAGGCGCTCGGCCCAGAACGGTGCCAGCGAGGTGTGGGCGGAACCGGTGACCGGGTCTTCATTGACGCCCACGTTCGGCCCGAACCAGCGCGAGACAAAATCGAACCGCGCGCTTTTGGCTGTCACGGCGATCCCGCGTTTGGGCAGGCCCTTGAGGCGGGCGAAGTCCGGGGTCAGCGCGGCGACCTGGGCTTCATTGTCCACCAGCACGATGTAGTCATCGGTGCCGAAGACTTCGGCGCGCTCGATGCCCAGCGCGCTCAACATCCCCGCCGGCGGCTCGCAACGCTCCGGGCGCTTGGCCGGGAAGTCCATCGCCAGCTCGTCGCCATTGCGTGTCACCCGCAGCTCGCCGCTGCGGGTGGCAAAGCGCAGCACTTCGGGGGCGTCCGCCAACTGGTGGATCAATACCCAGGCCGCTGCCAGCGTGGCATGGCCGCACAGGTCCACTTCGACTTCCGGGGTAAACCAGCGCAGCTCATAGATATCGCCACGCGGCACGAAAAACGCGGTCTCCGAGAGGTTGTTCTCGGCGGCGATGTTGTGCAGTTGTTCGTTGGGCAGCCATTCGGTCAGCGGGCAGACGGCCGCCGGGTTGCCGCCGAAGGTGTGTTGGCTGAAAGCGTCGACTTGGTAGATGTCCAATTTCATCGGGGGCGCTCCGTGTGGGGGAGGCAGGACACTAACAGTGGGTCAGTGGGGGCGTCGACGTACAGATGGCGGATTTTTTTGAACGCATGTGTGCGGTACTTTTCCGCAGGCATAAAAAAACGGCCTACCTTTCGGTAAGCCGTTTTTAGTACTTGGTGGCTACACAGGGACTTGAACCCCGGACCCCAGCATTATGAATGCTATGCTCTAACCAACTGAGCTATGTAGCCAAGTGGCGCGCATTATTCGCGGAGAACGGGAATGCGTCAAGCGTTTATTTTTAATTTTTATCTACGCTTTCAACTGTTTAAGCGAAATAGGCTGAATCCGCGACGAGTGGCGCGGTGGGCGTTGATGTTTCTGCGCTGAAGAATTCAGGTGGAGGGCGCGGTTTTTCGGTGGGGGGCGATCGACGAGGGGCGCGGTGATGGCCCCTTGGTGCCGTTGGCGTGTGACCCGGTTGGGCAGATATCCCTGTCGCCCAACGCGTAGCCTTACTTAGGGGTGTCGCGAGTTATGGGTGACGCGCTTGAGTTGTTCGCGCGCTCGCGATAGGCGTGAGCGAACGGTGCCGATCGGGATGTCCAGCACGTCGGCGGTGTCCTGGTAGCTGCCGTCGGTTTCCAGCGAGGCGTATAACGTTTTGCGCATTTCTATGGGCAAGTGATTGATAGCGCTCAGGGTATTTTCCAGGCGGCGGTTGATTTCAAACTCCCAGTCCAGGCTGTTGTTTTCTTCCTGGCCATGCCACAGGGACTCGTCGAATTCACAATGGGCGGGCTTGGCATACAGGCGCCGGAAGTGATTTCGGATCAGGTTCTGCGCGATGCCGCACATCCAAGTGCTGAGCGTCGCGCTGCCATTGAAGCGCTCGCGATTGCGCCAGGCTTCCAGGTAAGTCAGTTGCAGAAGGTCATCCGCATCTTCTGGGTTGAGCACCCGTTTGTGAATGAAGCGCCGGAGTTTTTTCTGTTGATCGTCTGTCAGGTGGAGCATGAAGTGAGGCGAACGGCCACCGAGGTGAACTAAAGCTTCAATTGGGATATTCATGATTTTTTCCTCAATGTAGACGCAGTCGAAATGTATCGACGAGAGCCTGATTGCACTGCTTGTGCCAAAGGGGGAAAGTCATGTAACCAATTGATTTATATAAATAAATATCTTGAATTGAAGCGTTTTTGTGCAGTCTCTGGCACGTGAGGAGGCGGGGCGTTTGCAAGTATTTTCAAACTTGCAGTGGCGTTGAATCTCGATGGAACCAGATGGCTAGGCTTCGCCACACAGGGAAACACTCTTTCTGCTCTGGCCTGCCCATGAAAGTCGAATCCCCTAGCGATGTGCAAACAGTCCAGCACCTGGATCAACGCGTTGTCAGCAATGCCTCCGTGCCCGCGCCGGTAAGGGGGGTGGATGAGCTGGCCCATCTGTTCAATCAGGAAGTACAACTCAATAAGCTCCCTCTGGACCAGCGGCATATGGGGGTGCGCGTGCCTCCGGCTGAACAGATGGTGCAGCTGTACGACCAGCTGGGTCATCCGGCCCAGGCGAGCATGGCCGCGGTTTCGCGTCGACTCAGGATGCAGTTGCTGAAAAACGCGAATGTCGGCAAGTTGCTCGAAAACGCAGGCGGGGATCCGGCTCGTGCGTTCGTGGTGCTCAAGCATATGGCGGCTCAGGCGGACACTGAGGTACGTAAGTATGAGGCCGCCCTGGCACGCGCAGCGCTTGCCAAGCTGGCAGCCCGCTTCAGAGGCGAGATTCAGGCTGGCCTGAACATTGCCCTCTCATTGCAGGCGGCCTGTGTTGATCCACAGGAGTGCCAAGCGCTACGGTCGCTCTACTACGCCAGTGTGGTCACGCGCCAATCCCTGGCGACGATGATGCAAGCCCTGCTGGGGTGTGTATGGCGGCGAACGTTTCCATGAGGGGATCAATGTGATGCGTAAAGCCTTGGCGGACGATATCGCCGCCAAGGTCTCATCGATGCCCACATCATTGTTGCGCTCCTTGCTGCTGGGCCTGCGAAGCTGTGGGCAGTTGGGTGGCGTGTTGGCCGGTTGCCTGGCGTTGAACCTGCGACTGGGTATCGAGCAGGACGCCGTTCCCCTGCTGCAGCGCCTGCTTGGCTACGCCGGCAGCGGTATCGCCGCCGAGGAAATCCTGAGGTTGGGGGACGAGCTGGGGGGGGGGGGGCGCCCTCGAGGAAACTGCCAGCTCTCAATGCGCTTTACCCTCTGCTCCGGCAGCTGCCTTTGGCCTTATGGCCTGACGGTAGGGTCCGTGAGGAAGCCTTGTTCAGCTTTATAGTGGTGATGGACGAGCTGAACCGGCTCGACGGTGGAACCCAGCGTTTTCCTGCGATGGCGGGGATCTGAGGTGACCCTGCTGTCAACCATCAACGGCATGTTGCTCAAAGTCGCACAGCGCGCCGAAGTGCTGGGCGCCGTAGTCGTCATGGCCATTGTCTTTATCTTTATCGTGCCACTGCCGACCTGGCTGGTAGATATTCTGATTGCGCTCAATATCTGCATATCTTGCCTGCTGATCGTGCTGGCGCTTTATCTGCCTGGCCCTCTGGCATTCTCGTCGTTCCCGTCGATTCTGTTGTTGACCACCATGTTTCGGCTGGCCCTGTCGATCGCGACCACACGCCTGATCCTGTTGGAGCAGGACGCCGGTGATATCGTCGAGGCGTTCGGTAATTTCGTGGTGGGGGGGAACCTGGCAGTAGGGATGGTGATCTTCCTGATCCTGACCCTGGTCAACTTCCTGGTGATTACCAAGGGTTCGGAGCGGGTCGCCGAGGTCGCGGCGCGGTTCAGCCTGGATGCCATGCCGGGCAAGCAAATGTCGATCGACAGCGATTTGCGTGCCGGGCTGATTGACGGCATTCAGGCGCGTGACAAGCGCGATCAGCTGTCGCGTGAAAGCCAACTGTTCGGGGCCATGGATGGCGCCATGAAATTCGTCAAGGGCGATGCCATCGCCGGGTTGATTATCGTCGTGGTGAACCTGTTGGGAGGCTTTTCCACGGGCATGTTCCAGCACGGCTTGAGCGCTGCCGACTCCATGGCGTTGTACTCGGTACTGACCATCGGTGATGGCCTGATTGCACAGATTCCCGCGCTGCTGATCTCCCTGACTGCCGGCATGATTATTACCCGCGTGGCGCCGGACGGGCGCAAAGGCATCACTAACATGGGCGCCGAAATTGCCCGGCAAATGACCAGCGAGCCGAAAAGCTGGGTGATTGCGTCGGTGGGGATGCTTGCGTTTGCTGCAGTACCTGGCATGCCGACCCTGGTGTTTATCCTGATTGCGCTGATAACCGGCAGCCTGGGTTACTTCCTGGTGCGCCAGCGTGCTCGACAGGAAAAGCCCCCCAATGAAGCCGCCACCGCCGTGCGCCCCGAAGAGAACGGTAAAGAGGACTTGCGCGGATTTGATCCGTCGCGCCCCTACCTGTTGCAGTTTTCCCCCGTCCTGCGCGGGACACCCGAAGTGACGGATCTGATTCATGGGATTCGCCAGGCCCGAAACTCGCTGGTCGCCAACATTGGCCTGACATTGCCGCCGTTCGAAGTCGAACTCGATGACGCCCTGGCCGACGATGAAATGCGTTTTTGCGTGCATGAAGTGCCCATGGTCAGGGCGTCGGTGGTTGCCCGTGTGGCCGTTGCGCGAAACGCGCTGACGGTTGAGCCTGAGCACGCCATACCGGGGCTGGTCGAGCGGGATGAACAGGATTGGCTCTGGCTGCCTCCTGATGATCCGCTGCTTGATGATCCGCAACTGGAGCGCTTCACCGCCACGAGCCTGATTATCGAGCGTATGAAGCAGGCAATGATGCTCAGCGGGCCACAGTTCCTGGGGATTCAGGAGAGCAAGTCGATCCTGAGTTGGCTGGAGCAAAACCAACCGGAGCTGGTGCAGGAACTGCAGCGCATTATGCCGCTGTCGCGTTTTTCAGCCGTGTTGCAACGCCTGGCCAGTGAAGGTGTACCCCTGCGGGCGGTGCGGCTGATCGTCGAGTCGTTGATCGAATACGGGCAGCATGAACGTGAGCCGGAAGCCCTGGCCGACTATGCGCGCATTGCCCTCAAGGCGCAGATCTACCACCAGTACAGCGAGGACGACGGCCTGCATGCGTGGCTGTTGTCGCCACAGAGCGAAAACATCCTGCGCGAAGCCCTGCGCCAGACCCAGACCGGGGTGTTCTTTGCGTTGGGCGAGGACCACAGCGCGGCGCTTATCAGCCTGCTCAATCAGGCCTTTGTCTTAAGGGCCAAGACCAAAAGCGTGATGTTGGTGGCGCAAGACTTGCGCAGCCCCTTGCGCACCTTGTTGCTGGAAGAGTTCAACCATGTGCCGGTGCTGTCTTTCGCTGAGTTGGGGAGCAGCTCCAAGGTCAAGGTGTTGGGGCGCATTGACCTTGGTCAGGAAGCGTTGATGCGGGGTGCAGCGGCATGACCCCGCGGCCATGGTCGGTTGGAAGGAGGGCTTGATGATGTTTGAGTTGCGGGTGCTTGATGGGCTGCGGCAGGGCGCCGCGTTACCGTTGTTCGGCGAACAGTGGAGCATCGGTGCCCAGGCAGACGCTGACTTGGTGCTGAGCGATCCAGAGGTTGCCGAGCATCATGCTCTGCTGCGGTTTTTCGACGCCAACTGGTCGGTGCAGGCCCAGGCGCAGTTGGTGTACGCAGCGGATGGCCAAGCCATGGCGCAGATCCCGCACCTGGCGTTGAACGTTCCCTTCCTGGTGGGCGGCGTACGTCTGTGTGTGACCTTGGCGGAGCAGCCGTGGCCTCAGCCACCGGCCCCGGTATCCGTAGCGTCGTCGTCATCGCCGGATGAACCGGCGCGGGCGCTGAAGTTATCGTCCATCTCACCCATCCAGCAAAAGCGCTTGATTAGCCTGGTGCTGGTGATGGCGGTAATCATCGCGGTGGTGGGCATGGCCTCCACAGGGGAGCACGAGGCGCAGGCTTCCCTGATGCCCGCGGTGGTGAACAAACACGAATTGGCTTCACCGTTTGACGTGCGCCAGCAGTTGCTGAAGATGCTCGGCGAGCGTGAGTTGAGCCAGCGGATCAGCTTGCAAGTAATCAATGGCCAAGTTGTGCTCAGTGGGGGCGTGTCCCAGGACGATGTGGAGTTGGTGGCGCGGATGCTCAGTCGTTTTGGTGAGCAATTTGACAGCGCGGTACCGGTAATAAGCCGTGTGCGTGTGCGCGATGATGCATTGCCGTTCAGGATTGTGCAGATCGTCGGCGGGCCAAACGGTCACGTGGTTCTGGAGGAGGGCAGCCGACTCTTTGTTGGCGATCAGGTGGAAGGGCTGCGCCTGGTACTGATCGACAACAGCAAGGTGGTGTTTGATGGCACGCAGCGTTACGAGGTGCACTGGTGAGTACGCCATTGCACGTGCGCCTCGACGCCTGGCAACAGCGTCAGGCCCAGGCGCTGAGCAGCTTTGCGCCGGTGGCGATGCGCGGTCGAATCCAGCGCGTCAACGGCATGCTGTTGCAGTGCCGGCTACCTCAAGCGCGCATCGGCGACTTGTGCCGGGTCGAAAAAACGCCGGGTGACTGCATGCTCGCCGAAATCATCGGCTTCGATCAGCAGGATGCGGTGCTCAGTGCCCTGGGGAATCTGGAAGGCGTGCGTGTGGGGGCCAGTGTCGAGCGCCTGGGTGTATCGCATCGGGTGCAGGTCAGCGCAGCGCTGTTGGGCCAGGTGCTGGATGGTTTCGGACGGCCGATCACGGGGCTGGGGGCCAGTGCGTTTGTCGACGCCGAGCTGCCGGATACCAGTGCGGTGTTGTGCGAAGCGCCGTTGCCCACCGAGCGGCCGCGGATCAACCGTGCGCTGGCTACCGGAGTACGTTCCATCGATGGATTGATGACGCTCGGTGAAGGCCAGCGCGTCGGTCTGTTCGCCGGGGCCGGCTGCGGCAAGACGACCCTGTTGGCCGAGATCGCCCGTAACGTCGAGTGTGATGTCATCGTGTTCGGCCTGATCGGCGAGCGGGGTCGGGAATTGCGCGAGTTTCTCGACCATGAGCTGGATGACCAACTGCGCGCCAAAGCGGTACTGGTGTGTGCCACCTCTGATCGCTCCAGCATGGAGCGCGCCCGCGCCGCGTTCACCGCCACGGCATTGGCCGAAGGTTTTCGGCGCAAGGGGCAACGGGTGTTGCTGCTGATCGACTCCCTGACCCGTTTCGCCAGGGCCCAACGCGAAATCGGCCTGGCTGCCGGCGAACCCCTGGGACGCGGTGGCCTGCCACCTTCGGTATACAGCTTGCTGCCACGCCTGGTTGAGCGCGCCGGGTTGACCCGCGAGGGTGTGATCACGGCCATCTACACCGTGCTGATCGAGCAGGACTCGATGAGTGACCCGGTGGCCGATGAAGTACGTTCGCTGCTCGATGGCCATATCGTGCTGTCACGCAAATTGGCCGAGCGTGGGCACTATCCGGCGGTGGATGTGCTGGCCAGCCTTTCACGAATATTGACCAACGTCGCCGAGCCTGAAGATATCCGCGCGGGTACGGCGTTGCGACGTTTGTTGTCGGCCTACCAGCAGATCGAGCTGATGCTCAAGCTGGGGGAGTACCAGCCTGGCAGCGATGCCCTGACTGACCTGGCAGTGAACAGCCGCCAGGCGGTGGACGGTTTCCTTCGCCAGGATTTGCGTGAGCCCACGCCGATGGCGGCCACGCTGGAGCAACTCAAGGAGCTGACGGCCTATGTCCCATTCTGATGTGCTGCTCGGTGAAGTGGAGACGCTACGGCGTCTGCGCAGGCACAGGGCCGATCGGGCCGAGCGTGCCCTGCGTGAGGCGAAACGAGAGCAGCAGGCCCTGCTTGTTCACATCCGGCAGGCCCAGGATGCACTTGAACACACGCGGCAGGAGGAGGCCCGGCAAAGCGCTCAGTTGCTCAGCCAGCACCAGGGCCAGACGCTGACCTTGAAGGGCCTCAAATCCTGGAGCGCACAGGAACGCTCTTTATCCGCCAGTACCCAGCGTGAAGAAGGGCAACTCGAGGCGTTGCGCAACCAACGGACAGAAAAGGAAAACCGGGTTGGCAGTGCCCAGAAACAGGCCACCGAATGCCTGCGGCAGGTGGAAAAGCTTCAGGAGCTCTCTCTTTTACTGGCACAGGAGTCGACATGACCCAGGTAGCAAATAAACCCACTGAGCGTCCACGCCTGCGTGAACCACGGGATGAGCGTGAACCGGGCGCGGCGGGCGTAGTGCCCTGGGAGCAAGGGCGACTGTTCGCACGGTTGTTTGCTGATGAGCGGGAGGGCGGCGGAGCGGGAGCCTCCTTATCGGCGAAAAAATCAGCAGCGGGTGTCGCCCAGATCGAAGCGCTCGCCGAACAGCTGGGGCCGCGTGTGTTGGCCGGTTCGCAGTGGCCGTTGCAGGCGGTGCTGTACTTGCCACGCCTGGGCCGGATCAACGCCAGCGTGCGCCGGGAACAAGGCGCCTGGGCCATTGAGCTGGAGGCGGAACACGACGCCACTGCGCGCTGGCTCAGCGGCGTACGGCAACAATGTGAGGACCGCTTTGCGCAAACGCTGGGGCTGCCGGTCAACCTGGTTCTGCCAAACGTCGGTAAACCATGATCGTACCGATAGTGACATTGCCTTCGATCAAGGGTGACGTGGTTGCCGCACGCCACCGACTGGGCCGCGGCCTGCACCTGCCGTTTCAGGTCGCGGGGCAGGCCGGTGAGTTGCGGCTCGAACCTGGGCGTCCGCCATCTGGCGGCGAATCGCTGTGCTTCGACACGCAATGCGGTGTGCTGGCGCTCGCTAAGGCAGGGCCGTTGCTCAGCCTGCTGGGGGAGTGTCCGGTGACCTTTGCAGGGGCCGGTGACGACCCGGACTCCTGGTTCTGGACGTTGTTCCAGTACCACCTGAGCCCCGATGTGCGAGCGCTGTTGGGTTACGTGCGATTGCTCCATACCAAGCGCCCGACAGGCTTTGGCTGCCGCCTCACCGTGACGCTGGGTGAATCCTGGGTTGAGGGCTATGTGTGGCTGAGCCCCGAAAGCTTTTTGGCGTTGCACGGGGCGGGGGCCTGGCGGGCCACGGCTGCGCCGCTGCCGTTGTCGTTTCAACTGGCAATTGCCGTGACCCTTGGGCGGTTGCGGGTCCCGATCCTACAGGCCAGCGGCCTGCGAGCCGGCGATGTGCTGGTGCTTGAACAGAGTTTTTTCCAGGCCCGCGGCAGCGGTTATGTGCCGGTCGGCAGAGCGCGCCTGCATGGCAGCATTGACGATGACGCCGGGTGCTTGCGTTTCACGCTTACTTCTATCGAGGACACATCCGTGGACGAAGACTTAGCTGTACCTCATTACGCGGGCCCGGAAGACGATGAACCCGTCATGGATGTATTCGGCCCTGAGCCGTTCGATGAGTTGAGCATGACACTGAGCGTGCGCTGCGGAACATTGAACCTGACCCTGGGGGAGTTGCGTAACCTCGCGCCCGGTTCGGTGCTGGGCATTGCCGGTTTCGCCCCCACGATGGCGGGCCTGTATTACGGCGATCGGCCCATTGGCCAGGGGCAGTTGGTGGAGGTCGACGGACGCCTGGGGTTGCAGTTGTCCCGGGTGGTGTTCGGTCGATGATACTTCAAGGGCTGGACCCGATAGTCCTGGCGATATTTCTGGGGGCGCTGTCGTTGATGCCCATGCTGTTGGTGGTCTGCACAGCCTTCTTGAAAATCGTGATTGTGCTGATGATTACCCGCAATGCCATCGGCGTACAACAGGTCCCGCCGAGCATGGCCATCAACGGAATCGCCCTGGCGGCCACCCTGTTTATCATGGCGCCGGTGGGGTATGAGATCGCCGAGAGCGTCAAGGCTTCGCCCCTGGACATGAGCAACGTGCAAACGTTTCTGGATACCGGTAATGAGGCCATCAAGCCCTTGCGCGCCTTCATGCTGCGCAATGTGGACGCGGATGTGCTGACCCATCTACTGGAAAACACTGCACGTCTGTGGCCTGCGAAAATGGCGCAGGAGGTCCAGCGAGAGGACCTTATCCTGCTGATTCCGGCCTTTGTGCTATCGCAATTGCAGGCGGGGTTCGAGATCGGCTTCCTGATCTACATCCCCTTCATCGTGATCGACCTTATTGTTTCCAACCTGCTGCTCGCGCTGGGCATGCAGATGGTCTCGCCGATGACTATTTCCCTGCCGCTCAAGCTGTTGCTGTTCGTGCTGGTGTCTGGCTGGTCGCGGTTGCTCGACAGCCTGTTCCTTTCCTATCTCTGAGAGGCGTATGGAACCTATCGTGCTATTCAAGCAAGGCATGTTGCTGGTGGTTGTGCTGTCGGCGCCGCCGCTGATCGTGGCGGTGGTGGTCGGGGTACTGACCTCCCTGGTACAGGCGTTGATGCAGATCCAGGACCAGACATTACCCTTCGGCATCAAACTGGTGGCAGTGGGTGTCACATTGATCCTGACAGGCCGCTGGATTGGCGTGGAGTTGATCCAGCTGATCAACCTGACGTTTGAAATGATCGGCCGTTCGGCCCTGAACTGAGGCCTGGCCTGTGCTGCTTTATCTTGAATATCTACCCAGCCTGATTATCGGCATGGCGCGTATCTACCCCTGTGGCATCCTGGTGGCGGCGTTCTGTTTTCAACACGTGCGTGGCCTGCCCCGGCACACCGTCGTGATGGTCATGGCGCTGCTGCCCGCTCCGGGCATTCACGCTGCTCTGGCGGGGCAGGACATTTCAGCACTGATGCTCGGTATGCTGGTGATCAAGGAAGTGGTCCTGGGATTGCTGCTAGGGGTGTTGTTGTCGATGCCGTTCTGGATGTTCGAATCGGTGGGCGCGCTGTTGGACAACCAGCGTGGAGCCTTGGCCGGTGGCCAGCTGAACCCGTCGCTGGGGCCGGACGCGACACCGATCGGGCACATGTTCAAGCAACTGGCGATCTACCTGTTGATAGCCATCCTGGGGTTGGGCGCGTTGACTCAGGTGATCTGGGACAGTTACCTGATCTGGCCACCCACCGTGTGGTTTCCGCTACCCGCCGCTGAGGGCATGAGCGTATTTGTCCGGCTGCTGGGTGACACGTTCATGCACATGATGCTCTACGCAGCGCCCTTTATTGCCGTGTTGTTGCTGTTGGAGTTCGGCATTGCGTTGCTGGGTGTCTATAGCCAGCAATTGCAAGTGAGTACCTTGGCGCCGCCGGTCAAGTGCCTGGCGGGGATCGGTATTTTGTTGCTGTACTTTGCCTTGTTGCAGGACCTGATTGTCGGGCGCATGAGCCAGTTGGGTGACCTCAAGCACTACCTGGGGCTTTTGTTCAAGGTCCCGACGCCGTGAGTGATTCGGGGGAAAAAAAGCACCCGGCGTCCGCCAAGAAACTGCGTGACCAACGCAAGAAAGGTCAGGTCTCGCAAAGCCAGGATGTGAGCAAACTGCTGGCGCTGACGGCGATCAGTGAGGTCGCCTTGTTCACGGCCGAGACCAGCCTGCTGCGCTTTCAGCAACTGCTGGTGTTGCCGATGTCGCGCTTGAGCCTGCCGTTTGTGCGGGCGCTGGAAGAGGTGCTGATGGAGGGCCTGGTCATGTTCTTCTCGTTCTCTCTGTTGATGGCCGGGCTGGCGATTGCCGCGAAGCTGATTGGCAGCTGGATGCAGTTCGGCTTGCTGTTCGCTCCGGACACGCTGAAACCGGATTTCAATCGCCTCAACCCGATCAGCCAGATCAAGCAGATGTTCTCTGCGCAGTCGCTGATGACGCTGCTGATGAGCATCGCCAAGGCGTTCCTCCTGGGCCTGATTGTGTATGTGGTGGTCTGGCCCTCCTTGGGGACGTTGATAAACCTTGCCAACAGCGATCTGCAAAGTTACCTGCTGGCGCTGATCGCGTTGTTCCGTCACTTGCTGCATGCCTGTCTGGGGCTGTTGCTGGTGTTGGCGCTGATCGATCTGACCTTGCAGAAGTATTTCTTCGCCAAGCGTATGCGCATGACACAGGTTGAGGTCACGAAGGAATACAAGGACATGGAAGGCGACCCCCATGTGAAGGGCCAGCGCCGCGCATTGGCCCAGCAATTGGCCCAGGAGGAACCCAAGGTCAAGCTGCCCAAGCTGGAGGAAGCCGACATGCTGGTGGTCAACCCGACACACTTTGCGGTCGCCCTGTATTACCGCCCCGGCGAGACGCCGTTGCCATTGCTGATTGGCAAAGGGACGGACGCTGAGGCCCGTCAATTGATTGCCCAAGCGAAGGCGGCCGATGTGCCGGTGGTCCAGTGTGTATGGCTGGCCCGCACGCTCTACACCAACCGGCTCGGCACCAGCATTCCTCGCCAGACGTTGCAGGCCGTGGCGTTGATCTACCGCACGTTGCGTGAGCTGGACGACGACGCCAAACGTGAAACCCTGGAACTGCCGGAGCTGGAGCGGCGCTGATTAGCTGTTGGTGTGGGCGTCCAGGGCATCAAGGTTGGCCAGCGCGAGTATCCGGCTGAGGATCTTGTCGGCGGTGTTCTGCGTTGTCGGCAGTGCATGCCAGATCACCAGTGCGTTGTCGGCATCGAGGTAGGCAAAGCAGCCATCGAAGATCTGGGCCTGCTCAAAGCGCCGCTCTAGTACCTTCTGCAATTGTTTGGCTTGCAACGCTTCGCGCGCGACGCGCAGCGCTAGCCCTTGGCGTTCGACGCACACTTTGATGCCGGGAGCGAGCGGCAGGTGAGCGGCAGTGCCGCTCACCACGTTCTCCAGAAATACCTGACGTTGATCGGAGGGCATTTACGCGGTACTCATCGTTCCAGCGATATGGTCTGGTAATCCGCACGCTCTCCGGCCGGGCCGGGCTCTACGCGCATCTGCGATGGCCACCAGATCACCATCTTATCTGGGGTCGACTGGGGGCGTGAGCAGGAGTCACCTTTGCACGTTGGGGTACAGCCAGTGATGAGCAGCACCAGGCCGGTCAGGGTGACGCATAGCAATGGGTGTTTCATGGTCGGACCTTCTGAAGAGGAGTAATCAAGGTGGGGCGGGGGACGCTCAGGTGTTCATCCTTCACCACTGGCCGCATGGCGATAAATACTTCGGCTTCCTCTCCAGGCTTCAGCCAGGCGCGCGGCCAGACGGTGACGGCCAGGGTCTGCGAGTTGCTGCATTCTTTTTCGTCGATGCGCACATTGCGGTTGAACGTGTTGCGCAGCACCACGACCGCGACGTTGTATTCAGGGCCTGCGTACCACTGGCTGCGCTCGGCGCTCAACGCCAGCAAGTCGCGGGTACTGCACAGTGTGTTCAACCCCAGGGGCATGGGCGCCAACTTGAAAGCCTTGGGCACTTGCCCCGTCACCAGGTGCGCCAGGGTGCTGATGATGTCGCTACGCTTGATTACGGGCTGGTGAGGGGCGTATCGCCGGGCCAGCGGTGCCAGGGCGGCCTGCAATTCGACCTGGTCTGCCTGGGGCAGGTAGCGGGATGGGTCGGCTTGGTCGCCGATAACGCGTGGGGTGATGATGAACAGGCGTTCACGCCGATTGTTCTGCCTTTCGCTCGAGGAGAACAATGCCTTGCCCAGCAGCGGGATATCGCCCAGCAGCGGCACCTTGTTTTGCTTGTCGGTACTTTCCGTGACGTGGAAGCCACCCACCACCATCGAGCGCTTCTCCGCCATGACGGCCTGGGTGCTGACGTTGCCGCGGCGAACATCAAGGTCTTTGAGGCTGCGTTCGGGGTTGGATTCGTCGAACGTGCCGTCCTCGATATCCACGGCCAAGTGGATCTGATGGCTTCCACGGCTGGTAATGACGCGGGGCACGACCTGGACGCTGGTACCCACGGTGACCGCCTGGATGGTTGCGTTCTCACGTCCGGGGGTCAGGTATTGAGTTCGATTGAAGTCGATTACCGCCGGCTGGTTTTCCAGGGTGAGCACGGAAGGGTTGGACACCATGGTTGCCAGCCCCTTGGCTTCCAGCGCTCGTATATCGGCATAGAAACGGTCGCGATTTTCAATCGACAACTGCTGTGATGTGCCCGGTGCCACATTTGCGCCGCCACGGAACCGGCTGTTCTGAAACCCCCAGTTCACGCCGAATTCACGCAATTGCGTGCGCTCGATATCAAGAATGATCGTATCGATTTCCACCAGTTTGCGTGCCACATCGAGTTGGGCGATCAACTCGCGGTACATGGCCTGGCGTTCTGGCATGTCATAGATCAACACCGAATTATTACGAATATCGGCTTCGACGCGAACCCGGTTGGTGGGCGTCGGCGCGCGTGGGGTGAGGGTCGCGCCACTGTCCAACGGCATGATATTGCTGTTTGCCCCGAGCATCTGCCCCAACAAGGGATTGCTCAAGCGCGGACCGTTCGGCATCAGAGGGGTGGGGAGTGAGGGGGAGCGCTGGCCCATCGCCGAGGACATGGCATTGGGGCGTGGCTCCAGCAACCCGCGCAAAATGCTGGAAACGCCCGGGATAATCAGCGTCGTACCGCGATATTCCAAGGGGCGATCCGCGGCATTGGCGAACTTCAGTGGGAAGCTCAGCACCGCCTGTTTTTCGTCCGCTGAGCGGCGTTGGCTGCTGAACTGCTTGATTTGTTCGATGTAGCGCCGAGGGCCGGAGACCAGTACGACACCATCCTCGGGCAACTCACCCCAACCGAAGCGACTATCGAGCAGGCCAATGTCGGTGAGGGCCTGCTTGAGGTCGGCAATGGTCTCTGAGGAGACCTCCAGGCGTGCGGACTCTTGTTGGTCCAGCGTGCTGATGAAGAGCGTGTTGTTGTACATGTACCATTGGAAGCGGTGCTCCACTCCCAGGCGGTCGAGCAGTGACTGCGGGGTATTGGCGCGTATCTTGCCATTGACGATGCCCTCCAGCAGGCCCTCGATTTGCAGTTGCGTACCGAAGGTCTGGGCAAAGTCTTCGAGCACATCCCGCACTGGCTTATGCTCGGCTTCATAAGCGTAGGCGGTGTTTTTCCACGCGGGAGGGATGGCGGCCAACGCGCTTTCTGCTGAACCCAGCAGCCAGAAAAACAGGAACACATTGCGCCAATGGGCTCGTTTGGCTGAAACCCTGGGCGAGCCAAGGCACAAGCAATTACCCTTATGGGTCTTGTTAGGCATAGACAGTTCTCTGATTAGTACGAGCGTGAACGTAGCGGGGTTGGTTTGAGGTTGGGGGCTGGGCGAGCAAGGCGTGCGACGATTGCGCGCCATGTGTCGCGTTGGTTGAGTAATGCCTCGAGGCAGTCGAGTACGTAGGCTTCTCCGCGGTCAGAACGCAGGCTTTGAATCAGCCATAGCGCCCCCGTGTCAGCTTTTTGCGCCAGTGCACCCTGGAAATGGTTCAAGCTGGCTGCGCCCAGGCGCAGCCAGCCTTGCAAGGCGGGGTTATCGGGTGACGCGCAGGTCAGTTGGGCGCCGAGTAAAACGCTGTCACCCAGATGTTGCAGGGTGACTTCGTCGTCGCCTTCAAAGAGGGTGATTTCCTTCTCGCCGCCGCTCAACCAGTTACCCACGAACGCTTTCATTTACTGGAAGCTTTCAATAGTTGTTTTGAGCATTTGGTTGACCGTTTTGCCGTGCTCATTATAAATCGCGAACGTCACGTCTTTGCGCATTAATAGATTGTGGAATAACTCAGTATCTCCGGCTGCCAGGCTTTCTTCATAACCGGACTTGTACTCCTTATAGGCAGATGTTTTGTTGCGGGCAATCGAATGAGTCAACTCTTTGAAGAAGTCCATGATTTTTCCTCTGCGTTTTATTATCGATCAATGAATTAAACAGCCAAGGCGGAATGCTGGATATAAATAAAGTCTTCGCTCTCGTAGGATTAGATCTCGATCGAGTACTCTTTTCCCTGATTGAAAAAAGTGTCGATCATGGCGTCCCAGCTGATACGGAAGTCTCCTTCATCTGTGTTCAGAACGAGCGTCTGAGGAAGAACCGTGTCGTCGGCGTTTAACTTCCAGAATCTGCTCTTGTGACGGGCAAGGCACTCTCTGATCTCCTCAATATCATGGGGATGGCAGAGCAGCGTCGCGCTGACTTCCTGGACTTGACTCGCCAACAACTTTTTCAATAGTGCTGCAAGCCTTTGCGGGGCAGCGGTCTCGTCGAGCAGGCAGCGAATGGCCTGGTTGGTGATGGCGGTCGCGTAGTGTTCAAGGTTGTCGCACATCACTTGACGGTCGAGCTCCCATTGCTTGAATTGAGCATCGGCGCGTTGCCAGATTTCCAGTGAAGCTTGTTCAAGCAATGCCTCGCATTTTTTCTCGGTCCGGCTTATCAATTCGTCGGCCTGGGCATTGGCGCGGCTCAAGAGCTGGTTGGCTTGTTCCCAATTGGCTAACTCTTCCCGCCGGATGAGGCTGCCTTGTGCACCGGATGCTCCCTCGCGCAATTCAATAGTATGTCGGCATAACATCACTGCTTTCCTCGTCTGTACGAGACAGGGGCACGGTGTCGCTCGCCATGGCCGTGACGCGCCAGACGACGGCCTGCCAGAGCGTGTTCAATCGGCTGCTAGCATTTTCGAGTGGCGCGTTTGCCATTTCAGCCTCGTTCACACGTGTACGGGGGAAGCGCAGTCGAAGGCGCTGCCAGGTAGCGGGTTCAACCCAGCTATGAAGCAGTCGCAGTGGGTCGGAGTGTGGCGGCAGCATGGCAGGGGGCAACGCCATGGCCAGGCGCATGCACCACTGATGATGACGTTCACTCAATGGCGCCGCTGCTTCGTGGTTGAACGTGTGGCTAACCAATGTCAGCACCAGGTTGAGTTGCTCCGTTGAGGCCAGGGCCAACCGAAGCACAGTGGCTTGAGGTGCAGCGGGCAGACAGGCGGCAAACCCCGTAAGGTTGTGCGGCGCTGCCCGACCGTAATAAAAAAGCCTTTCAATGGCACGGTACTTGTCATCTCTCCAGTCTTCATGAGCATCCTTCCAGGGAAAAGCCCACCATTGAGCCCAGGCCAGTTGTTCATGCATGGGCGGATCGGGTCTAGGTGCCATGCGTTGACTCCGTTGAGTCGCCTGCAAAAACCGGCTCCTGCGCAGGACGCTTGCGCCGAACTTGCAAGACGATTGTGGCGGCCACGGCCGAAGCCAGGCCCAGCAGCAAAACCATGATGCTGGTTCGCCAGAATCCGAGATCTTCGCCGGGTACCAGGAACGGGCCGAAGTACACCAGGCGTTGTTGTTCCTGATAAGTGGAAGCAGGTACAAACACCACGGTGAGTTTTTGCGGGTTGTCCACTGCCGCCGTCATCCCAGGGATACTGCTCGCCACCATTCTGCGTACCCGCGCGCGGATGTTGTCGGGGTCCAGGCGTGGATCATGCTTGATGAATACGGAAGCGGATGCCGGTTGGACGGGCTCTCCTGGTGCTATGCGTTCAGGTAGCACGACATGCACGCGTGCGACGATGACACCGTCAATCTTGGACAGGGTGGTTTCAAGCTCTTGGGATAAGGCGTAGATGTAGCGTGCACGCTCTTCCAGCGGGGTGGAAATTACCCCTTCCTTGCGAAACGTATCCCCCATGGTGGCCCTGGCCATTCGAGGAAGACCGGCGGCTTCCAAGGTGCGTACGGAGCGCCCGATATCGCTTGTATTAACCGTCACGACGACACCATCTTTGGCCGGGATTTTTTGTGCGCGAATATGTTTGTCAGCCAATTCGGCGACGACTTCATTGGCTTCCTGCTCGGAAAGTTGGCGATGAAGTTCCACCCGGTCACTGCATCCGTTCAATATAAAAGCCAGGCTCAAGACTAAAACGACAAGCAATGAGTTATTCATGCTCAAGACTGCATGTTGCCGATTTTGTCGATGCATTGTGTTGTCTTCGCAAGGCACTTCACCATCACTTGTGATGTGAGTTGTGCGTTATGTAGCTCGCGTGGATAAGTGCTGATGGCCTCGATATCGGCACCTTTTTTGGTTGAGCGGGTTATTTTTGCGAAGCCATCTCTCGAGTTGCTGAGGTGCTTGGAGGCTTCTGTCAAAAGGAGTGATACATCAGGCCGGCCAGAGACCGTGTTCATCGGGCGTGAGCCGTCGAGCATCGATGCGAAAAAACTGACGTCCGTACGGTCTGTCGATTGTTCCGGTGCCGCACGGTTATGCCCAACACTCCTGCTTGTCTGTGAAAAGAGGTCGTCTACTATTTGCATGGCGTGTCTACTCAATTAGGGGAGGGCAGGAGCTGTCCATAAAGGCGCACTAAAAGGGCTGTCGAGCGGGGTGGATGATTACCTTTCGGGTGGGAAGGCCCGAAAGGTAATCGATCATCCCGTACTTATTGACCGTTACCCGCCCGGATCACCGCTTGAATGTCCTTTGCTACAGCGCTCTTCCAGCCGTTCTTTATTGAATCTGCCAACAACTTCTGGTAAATGGCTTCGGCTGCTCCCTCGCTGCCGCCACCGCCGCCGCCGCCGCCTGCCTCACCTAAACGGCTCATGTACGAATCTGCCTGATTAAAAGTGTTACCACCGCCTAGTGCGTTAATAGACATATGAAAATCCTACTCTGGTTTCTGAGGTTGTTGAGTGGCCATCGCTCAAATCACGCCAACGTATAAGGTTGTACATAAATTTGCTTCTGGCCATGACTGCGTGGCCTTTACGGGTAAAACGTTCCAGATGTTTCCAGTTTGCGATGTTGCTGAATGTTTCTTGAGCGGCAGTTTAATAAGGCGTTTTGGTGGGGCGGGGTTACATGGTCTTCTTGTTAGCTGTTGGGGGGAACTCAATCCAGTGATATGTCCAACTGTTTCATCCTGTAATACAGCGTGCGTTTGGCAATTCCCAGTTCAATGGACACGGTATCCACACAGTGGTTGTGGCGGTTCATCGACTCTTCAATAAACGCTTTTTCAATTTGTTGCAGGCGTGCTTTCAGCTCTAGTTGAGGGAAGGGTTGGCTGCGCGCGGGAGTTGAAAGCGGCGAGAGGCCCAAGACAAACCGTTTCGCCGTCGAGCGTAACTCGCGAACGTTGCCCAGCCAGGGGTGGCAGAGCAGTTGTTGCAGCAGGCCGCTGGACGGTGGTGGGGGGGCGCATTTGAATTGGTCGGCTTCTTCCTGGATCATTTCCAGAAACAGCGGGATGATGCGTTCGGGCTGCTCCCGCAGGGCCGGAAGTTGAATGTTGACCACATTGAGTCGAAAGTACAGATCGCGCCTGAAGGCTTTCTGCTCGACCATGATGTCCAGGGACTGCTGGGCCGACGCGATGACACGCATGTCCACGGGAATCAATCGAGTCGAGCCCAGGCGCTCCACTCCACGGCACTCCAGCACGCGCAGGAGCTTGGCTTGCAGGCTCAAGGGCATGCTGTCGATCTCGTCGAGGTACAGGGTACCCAGGTGGGCGGCTTCGACGAATCCAGCCCTTGATTGCATTGCCCCGGTATAGGCGCCGCTGTTGACACCGAACAGCTGGCTTTCCGCGAGGCTTTCCGGGATCGCTGCACAGTTCACGGCAACAAAATTACCTTGCCGGCCCGATAACGTATGAATGCGTTGTGCCAGTGTATCTTTGCCGGTACCGGTTTCTCCCAATAACAGGATGTCGACATTGAGAGTGGCGGTGCTGTTAAGCGTGGTTTCAATTTCCTGATCGTCGATGAGTGAGGCGTCTGTTCTGTTATCCCCTAGGACGTGAGCCGACATCGATTGATACTCCATGTTCGCTGTTGCGTCACTGTCGGAAAGTCGGTGTGCAAGTACCAGCTCAGTAAACCGCAGAATATAAAAGTTGTCATCCGTCGTGCAGGGGGTTATGTGCCGGATTGATGTAGGAAAAGATATATAAGGTTAAGGCTTTTATCCGTTTGTATTGTTGTTGGATAAAAGGGTTGTCGTGTAAGTAGGAGGTTTCTGAGAAGTTCGAGTATTTGGATATGGTTGTTAGGTGCTTTAACTAAAGTGCTGGCCACAAAAAAGCCGATGCAATGCATCGGCTTTTTTGTAGGTGACAAGTGCTGCGCGTGGTACTTACACGTTAAAGCGGAAGTGCATCACATCACCATCTTTAACGATGTAATCCTTGCCTTCCAAACGCCATTTACCGGCTTCCTTGGCACCGGCCTCACCCTTGAACTGGATAAAGTCGTTGTAGGCGATCACTTCGGCACGGATAAAGCCTTTTTCGAAGTCGGTGTGGATCACGCCGGCGGCCTGTGGCGCGGTGGCGCCGACCTTGACGGTCCATGCACGCACTTCTTCGACACCGGCAGTGAAGTAGGTCTGCAGGTTGAGCATTTCGTAACCGGCGCGGATCACGCGGTTCAGGCCGGGCTCTTCCAGGCCCAGGGCCTCGAGGAACATGTCCTTTTCTTCGCCGTCATCGAGCTCGGCGATTTCTGCTTCGATCTTGTTGCACACCGGCACCACGATCGCGCCTTCTTCGTCGGCAATGGCCTTGACCACGTCCAGCAGCGGGTTGTTCTCGAAGCCGTCTTCGGCAACGTTGGCGATGTACATCACCGGCTTGGTGGTCAGCAGGTGGAAGCCCTTGATCACGGCCTTCTCATCGACGCCCATGTTCTTCATCAGGCTGCGTGCCGGCTTGCCTTCGGTGAAGTGTGCGATCAACTGCTCCAGCAGGCCTTTCTGGACCACTGCATCCTTGTCGCCGCCCTTGGCGTTGCGCGCAACTTTCTGCAGTTGCTTCTCGCAGCTGTCGAGGTCGGCGAAGATCAGTTCGAGGTCGATGATCTCGATGTCGCGTTTCGGGTCGACGCTGTTGGAGACGTGAATCACGTTCTCGTCTTCAAAGCAGCGGACCACGTGGGCGATGGCATCGGTCTCACGGATGTTGGCCAGGAACTTGTTGCCCAGGCCTTCACCTTTCGACGCGCCGGCAACCAGGCCCGCGATGTCGACGAATTCCATGGTGGTCGGCAGGATGCGCTTGGGATTGACGATGGCCGCCAGTGCATCCAGACGAGCGTCCGGCATCGGCACGATACCGCTGTTGGGCTCGATGGTGCAGAAGGGGAAGTTCTCCGCCGCAATACCGGACTTGGTCAGGGCGTTGAACAGGGTGGATTTGCCGACGTTGGGCAGGCCGACGATGCCGCAATTGAATCCCATGGTGTTTCCCCTCGGTAAGAGTCAGGCCTTCTGGCTGTGCAGGTTTTTCATCGCGCGGTTCCATTCACCGGCGAAGATATCCGGCAGCACGCCGAGGGCAAAGTCGATGCTGGCATCGAGTTTTTCCTGTTCGGCGCGTGGCGCACGACCCAGGACGAAATTTGAAACCATACTGGCAACGCCTGGGTGGCCAATGCCGAGCCGCAGACGGTAGAAATTATTCTGATTACCCAACTGCGCGATGATGTCGCGCAGGCCATTGTGCCCGCCATGCCCGCCGCCGAGCTTGAGCTTGGCAACGCCGGGTGGCAGGTCCAGTTCGTCATGGGCCACCAGGATTTCCTCGGGTTTGATCCGGAAGAAATTCGCAAGCGCCGCGACAGCCTGGCCGCTGCGGTTCATGTAGGTGGTGGGAATCAGCAGACGAACATCCTGACCCTGGTGCGAGAAGCGCCCGGTCAGGCCAAAATACTTGCGATCGGCCACAAGGTTCACACCTTGCGCGTGGGCGATGCGCTCAACAAAAAGGGCCCCCGCGTTATGCCGGGTCTGTTCGTATTCGGCGCCTGGATTTCCCAGGCCAACGATCAGTTTAATGGCAGTCACGACAGGGGCCCTTCCTTTGGAGTTGTGGATAACATCGCCGCAACCGTTGTGCGGCGAAAGTGGACGACAGAAGCTGTTTACTTAAGAGTAAAACGCCGCGTTATCGCCCGCTTTCTCGCTACGTTCCGGTCCGCGATGTTTCCTCAAGCTCCGACGTTACAGAGTGAATTACTCTGCAGCGTCTGCTTCTGGTGCAACGCGTGGAGCGTGTACGTTTGCAACAGCTTTGTCATCACCGTGAGCCAGTGCGACAAACTCAACGCCTTTAGGGGCTTTGAGGTCGGACAGGTGGATGATGGCGCCGATTTCAGCGGCCGACAGGTCGACTTCGATGAACTCAGGCAGGTCTTTTGGCAGGCAGGAAACTTCGATCTCAGCAACAACGTGCGAGATTTCGCCGCCTTTCTTGATCGGAGCCGCTTCACCAACGAAGTGAACTGGAACGATCGCGGTCAGTTTCTGACCAGCAACAACGCGTACAAAGTCAGCGTGCAGCACGTGGCCTTTGGCCGGGTGACGTTGCAGAGCTTTGATGATTACGTTTTGCTTGGTGCCGCCAACGTTCAGTTCGATAACGTGGCTGTAGGCAGCTTCGTTTTCGAGCAGTTTGGCGATTTCTTTGGCCAGCATGCTGATGGATTCAGGGGCTTTTTCGCCACCGTAAACTACAGCTGGAACCAGGCTTGCGAGACGACGCAGGCGGCGGCTCGCACCTTTCCCCAGGTCGGAACGCGCTTCAGCATTCAGAGTAAAATCGTTCATGTTGTATCTCCAAAATAACCACATTCGCCCCAGCGTTTGCGACCAGCGCTAAAGGCGATATGGGCAAAAAAGCCCCGCCCCAGCAGAATGCTGGGGCGGGGCGCTTTTCGTCAGTGAAATGATCCGAAGGTTTGACCCTTAACGGAACATCGCGCTGATCGATTCTTCATTGCTGATGCGGCGAACCGCCTCGGCAACTACCGGTGCGATATCCAGTTGACGGATACGCGAACAGGCTTGAGCTGCTGCGGACAACGGGATGGTGTTAGTCACCACCAGTTCGTCCAGCATGGAGTTCTCGATGTTCTCGATCGCTCGGCCCGACAGCACAGGGTGTGTGCAGTAGGCGAAGACTTTTGCGGCACCGTGCTCTTTCAAGGCTTTCGCCGCGTGGCACAGGGTGCCGGCGGTGTCGACCATGTCATCAACCAGAATACAGGTACGCCCTTCGACATCACCGATGATATGCATCACTTCAGAGTGATTGGCTTTTTCACGGCGTTTGTCGATGATCCCGAGGTCCACGCCCAAGGATTTGGCAACAGCCCGTGCACGCACGACGCCACCAATGTCCGGGGACACGATCATCAGGTTTTCAAAGCGCTGGTCTTCGATGTCATCCACCAATACTGGCGAACCGTAGATGTTATCTACCGGAATATCGAAGAACCCCTGGATTTGGTCAGCGTGCAGGTCAACCGTGAGAACACGGTCGATACCTACCACGGTCAGCATGTCAGCGACGACTTTCGCGCTGATAGCCACACGTGCGGAACGCGGACGGCGATCCTGACGGGCATAACCAAAGTAAGGGATTACAGCTGTGATTCGAGTCGCTGAGGAGCGGCGGAAGGCATCAGCCATCACGACGAGTTCCATCAGGTTATCGTTGGTCGGAGCGCAGGTCGGCTGAATAATGAAGACGTCTTTACCGCGGACGTTTTCATTGATCTCGGCTGTAATTTCGCCGTCGGAGAATTTACCGACAGAGATGTCACCGAGAGGGATATGCAGCTGACGTACGACACGTCGAGCCAGATCGGGGTTGGCGTTCCCCGTAAAGACCATCATCTTGGACACGCGCAGTACCTAGAGGCTGAGGGTAACCTGGATGAGTATTAGAAAATGGCAGGGGCGGCTGGATTCGAACCAACGCATGGCAGGATCAAAACCTGCTGCCTTACCGCTTGGCGACGCCCCTGTATCTGTTGCAACGAGTGCCTAACACTCGGTTCCTTTTAGAGCAGACTTTGCAGCTTGCGATGCAACATCGAAACGTTGCTTCCCTTTGCTACAAACCCTGTAAGGGTCTCTGTAAGAAGGGCCGAGACTTTATCAGCTTCAGCTTTGTTTGGGAAGCCCCCAAACACACAACTTCCAGTTCCGGTTAATTTTGCTTCGGTAAATTTACCTAACAAATTCAAAGCGTTACGTACCTCTGGATAACGCCTTGCTACAACCGGTAAGCAGTCATTTCGACTGTTTCCCTTGGGAACGGGGCGCACTTTAATGGGAGAAGAGTTACGTGTCAACAACGGATCTGAAAAAATTTCTGCTGTACTTACAGATACTTGCGGCACAAGTACGACATACCACGGTTCTTCGGGGTCTACAGGGGTGAGTTTTTCCCCCACACCCTCAGCAAATGCGGCGTGTCCACGCACGAAAACCGGGACATCAGCGCCCAGCGTAAGGCCCAGCGCCGCGAGGCGATCGTGGTCCCAACCCAGCTGCCACAAGTGATTCAGACCGAGCAATGTGGTGGCCGCATTCGAACTGCCGCCGCCGATACCGCCGCCCATGGGCAGGATTTTATCGATCCAGATGTCGATGCCGAGTGTGCAGCCGGATTGTTCCTGAATTTTTTTTGCGGCCTTCACGATCAGGTTGCTGTCGTGGGGCACGCCTTCGAATGCCGTATGCAGTTGGATCACGCCATCGTCGCGTACGGCGAAGGTCATCTCATCGCCGTAGTCGAGAAATTGAAACAACGTCTGCAACTCGTGATAACCGTCTTCACGGCGACCGAGAATGTGCAGCATCAAATTGAGTTTGGCGGGGGAGGGCAGGGTCAGCTTTTGTACGGTCACGTTATTGCCCCAACTTGCGCGGTTGCCAGTCCTTGATCACCAGCGTGACATCCAGGTCGGTGCCATGCAGCTTGATGCGCTCCGGCAGCCAGTAACCGCTCTGTTGCACATAGCTCAAATACTCGACCTGCCAACCATCCTGCTCCAGGGTGGCCAGGCGGCTGTCGCCGTTCAGGCTCAGGCGACTTTTGCTGTCGGGCGCGGGAAGGCCGCGTACCCACCAGACCAGATGCGATACCGGCAGCTTCCAGCCGATCTGCTCTTCCAGCAGGGTTTCCGGCGAGGTCGCTTCATAGCGGCCCTGGTTGGCCACTTCCAGGCTGACTTGCCCCGGTCGACCGGTCAGGCGTGCGGCGCCACGGCCCAGCGGGCCAGACAGGCGAATATCGTAGTAGTCCTGGCGTTGCAGCCAGAACAAGGTGCCGCTGCCGGAATCTTTCGGCGCACGAACGCCGACTTTTCCTTCGATCTGCCAGCCATCGATACTGCTGAGCTGGTCCTTGTGCTGTTTCCATTGCGCCGGGTTGCCCTGGCCCTCGACGGATTCACGGCTGCCGATGCCCGCACAACCGGCGAGCAGGGCGATGAGACTGAACACTACAACATGGCGCAAGAACATAAGCTTAAAGGGTCTCGGATCCGGTCAGGCGCTTGATGGTGCCGCGCAGGATAGGGCTTTCGGGTTGTTCCTTGAGGAACTTCTCCCAGATTTGACGGGCTTCGCGCTGCTTGCCATTGGCCCACAGCACTTCACCCAGATGCGCCGCGACTTCCTGGTCGGGGAACCGCTCCAGGGCCTGGCGCAGCAAGCGTTCGGCTTCATCGAGGTTGCCCAGGCGGTAATTCACCCAGCCGAGGCTGTCGAGTACGGCCGGGTCTTCCGGGTTGAGCTGGTGGGCTTGTTCGATCAGCGCCTTGGCTTCGTCGTAGCGCGTCGTGCGGTCGGACAAGGTGTAGCCCAGGGCATTCAAGGCCATGGCGTTGTCCGGGTCGCGCTTGATGATCAGGCGCAGGTCTTTTTCCATCTGCGCCAGGTCATTGCGTTTTTCCGCCTGCATGGCGCGGGTGTACAGCAGGTTCAAGTCGTCGGGGTATTGCAGCAGCGCTTGTTGCAGCAATTTCCAGGCGCGCTCGCCCTGATTGTTGGCCGACAAGGTTTCGGCCTGGATCAGGTAAAGCTGGATCGCGTAGTCCGGCTCCGCATCGCGCGCGGCCGCCAAGCGTTTTTCCGCCTCGTCGGTGCGGCCATTGCTCATCAGGATATCGGCCTGGCGCAGTTGCGCCGGCAGGTAGTCGTTGCCGGGGCCGACCTGGGCGTATTCGAGCAGGGCGGCCTGTGGGTCGTTTTTCTCTTCAGCAATGCGGCCCAGGTTCAGGTGTGCCGAGTCCACATGGCTTTCGCGTTCGATCAGCTCTTGCAGATACCCCTTGGCCTCGTCCCAGGCCTTGGCTTCCAGGCACACCAGCGCCAGGGAATAACGCAGTTCGTCGTCGTCCGGGTATTGCTGGACCAGGTTGGCGAACTGCACTTTGGCGTCCTCCATGCGGTCCTGTTCCACCAGCATGCGCGCGTAGGTCAGGCGCAGGCGCTTGTCGTCCGGGTACTTCTTGATGCTTTTTTCCAGCAGCGGAATCGCTTCCTTGCCGCGATTGAGATTTTGCAGCAGGCGCGCGCGCAGCAGGATCGGTGCGATCTCACCCTCTTCCGGTGGGTTCTGCTCCAGCAGCTTCAGCGCCGCATCCGCCTCGTCGTCCTGCTGCAACAGCAAGGCCTTGCCGAAAATCAGCTGGCTGTTCTTTGGGTGTTTTTGCAGCAGGCGGTCGAAACTCTTCATCAGGCCATTGCGCGTGTCCTGGTCGGTGTCGGCAGCCGACAGCGCGAGGAAGTCGAAATGGGTATCGCCCTTGCCCTGCAAGACCTTCTCCATATAGACCATGGAGTCGTCGTAGCGCCCGGCGCGTGCCAGTTGCACGGCGGCCGCACGCTGCGCCTCAAGGTCGTCCGGGGCGTTTTTCGCCCAGATCAGCGAGGTATCCAGTGCAGCCTGATCGGCGCCCAGGTACTCGGCGATGCGAAACGCCCGCTCGGAAATTCCCGGATCCTGCGTGTTGATGGCCTGGGTCACGTAGTTATCCAGGGCAATATCGAAACGATTGCGCTGGCCAGCCAGCTCCGCGCTCAGCAGGCTGAACACCGTTTCTTCACTGAACGAGGAATAAACCTTGGGCTTTTCAGGGGCGGGGGTGCTGTCTTCCACCGGCGGCGTACCGTCCGGCGACACGGGGGCCAAGGCCTGGCAGCCGCTGAGGAAGACAAAAGCAAGGAGCAACGCGGAAGATCTATTCATATAGGAAGAGGACGACTAACCTGCGGTCGGATCATCATGACACAAGCCTTCGGCCAAACATAACCGAGTCTCAGTTGGTGCCTTTATAGACACAAGGCATTAGGACAATAGCCTACGGTGGTTGTTCTGAATCATTCGAAGTAGGACAATTGTCGGCTTCCCGACATCATCAGCGATATTGAATGGCCTTCCTCGCACTCGGTATTAACCACAAGACTGCTTCCGTAGACGTGCGCGAGCGCGTGGCGTTCACGCCAGAGCAGTTGGTTGAGGCCTTGCAACAGCTCTGCCGGCTCACCGACAGCCGCGAAGCTGCAATCCTTTCAACCTGCAATCGCAGCGAGCTTTATATAGAGCAGGAACATCTTTCAGCGGATGTGGTGCTGCGCTGGCTGGCCGATTACCACCATTTAAGCCTCGAAGAGCTGCGCGCGTGCGCTTATGTGCACGAAGAAGATGCGGCAGTTCGTCACATGATGCGTGTGGCCGCCGGTCTCGATTCGCTGGTGTTGGGGCGAGCCGCAGATCCTTGGCCAGATGAAGTCCGCCTACGCCGTGGCGCGTGAGGCCGGCACCGTCGGGCCGCTGCTGGGCCGCCTGTTCCAGGCCACGTTCAATTCGGCCAAGCAGGTGCGCACCGACACCGCCATCGGCGAAAACCCGGTGTCCGTGGCGTTTGCCGCCGTCAGCCTGGCCAAACAGATTTTCAGTGACCTGCAACGCAGCCAGGCCCTGCTGATCGGCGCCGGTGAAACCATCACCCTGGTGGCCCGCCACCTGCACGACCTGGGCGTGAAGCGCATTGTCGTCGCCAACCGCACGCTGGAGCGCGCAAGCATCCTCGCCGAGCAGTTCGGCGCCCACGCGGTGCTGCTGTCGGACATCCCGGCCGAGCTGGTGCGCAGCGATATCGTCATCAGCTCCACCGCCAGCCAGTTGCCGATCCTCGGCAAAGGCGCGGTCGAGAGCGCGCTGAAGCTGCGTAAGCACAAGCCGATCTTTATGGTAGACATCGCCGTTCCTCGGGATATCGAACCCGAAGTCGGCGAGTTGGACGACGTTTACCTCTATAGCGTCGACGACCTGCACGAAGTGGTCGCCGAAAACCTCAAGAGTCGCCAGGGCGCTGCCCAGGCGGCTGAAGAGATGGTCAGCACTGGCGCCGACGATTTCATGGTGCGCCTGCGTGAACTGGCAGCGGTGGACGTGCTCAAGGCGTATCGTCAGCAGGGCGAACGCCTGCGCGACGAGGAGCTGAGCAAGGCCCAGCGCCTGCTGGCCAACGGCAGCAGCGCCGAAGAGGTGCTGATGCAACTGGCCCGGGGCCTGACCAACAAGCTGCTCCACGCCCCCAGCGTGCAGCTTAAAAAGTTGACTGCCGAAGGCCGCCTCGATGCGCTGGCCATGGCCCAAGAACTCTTTGCCCTCGGTGAGGGCGCGTCAGATAGCTCTTCGGATAAAAAACCGCAATGAAAGCGTCACTGCTCAATAAACTGGACGTGCTCCAGGACCGTTTCGAAGAACTGACCGCCTTGCTCGGCGATGGCGAAGTCATCGCCGATCAGACCAAGTTCCGCACCTATTCCAAGGAATACGCGGAAGTCGAGCCGATTGTGACCACCTACGGCCAGTGGCTGAAAACCCAGGCCGACCTCGAAGGTGCCCAGGCACTGCTCAAGGACAGCGACCCGGACATGCGCGAAATGGCCGTGGAAGAAGTCCGCGAGGCCAAGGAAAAACTGGTCGCGCTGGAAGGCGACCTGCAACGCATGCTGCTGCCCAAGGACCCGAATGACGGGCGCAACGTGTTCCTCGAAATCCGCGCCGGCACCGGTGGCGACGAGGCGGCGATCTTCTCCGGCGACCTGTTCCGCATGTATTCGCGTTATGCCGAGCGTCGCGGCTGGCGCGTCGAGATCCTTTCGGAGAACGAAGGCGAGCACGGCGGCTATAAAGAAGTCATCGCGCGGGTCGAAGGCGATAACGTCTACGGCAAGCTCAAGTTCGAATCCGGCGCGCACCGCGTACAGCGCGTGCCGGCCACCGAATCCCAGGGCCGTATCCACACCTCGGCGTGCACCGTGGCCGTGTTGCCCGAGCCGGACGAGCAGGAAGCCATCGAGATCAACCCGGCTGACCTGCGCGTCGACACCTACCGCTCGTCGGGCGCCGGTGGCCAGCACGTCAACAAGACCGATTCCGCGATCCGCATCACCCACTTGCCGTCGGGCATCGTGGTGGAGTGCCAGGAAGAACGTTCCCAGCACAAGAACCGCGCGCGGGCGATGTCCTGGCTGTCGGCCAAGCTCAACGACCAGCAGACCAGCGCCGCCGCCAACGCGATTGCCAGCGAGCGCAAGTTGCTGGTGGGCTCGGGCGATCGTTCCGAGCGCATCCGCACCTACAACTTTGCCCAGGGTCGGGTCACCGACCACCGGGTCAACCTCACGCTGTATTCCCTCGACGAGATCCTCGCCGGTGGCGTCGATGCCGTGATCGAGCCGTTGCTCGCCGAATACCAGGCCGATCAGTTAGCGGCGATAGGTGAATAAATGACCATTATCGCCAGCCTGCTGCGCGCCGCCGACCTGCCCGACTCGCCCACCGCGCGCCTCGACGCCGAGCTTTTGCTGGCGGCGGCCCTGGGCAAACCCCGCAGCTACCTGCACACCTGGCCAGAAAAAATCGTCAGCAGCGAAGACGCGCTGACCTTCGCCAGCTACCTGCAGCGTCGCCGTGGCGGTGAGCCGGTCGCCTACATCCTCGGCCAGCAAGGCTTCTGGAAGCTCGACCTGGAGGTCGCGCCCCACACCCTGATCCCACGCCCGGACACCGAGCTGCTGGTGGAAGCGGCCCTGGAATTATTGCCAGCCACGCCGACCCAGGTCCTCGACCTCGGCACCGGCAGCGGCGCCATCGCCCTGGCCCTGGCCAGCGAACGCCCGGCGTGGAAGGTCACCGCCGTCGACCGCGTGCTCGAAGCCGTGGCCCTGGCCGAACGCAATCGCCAGCGCCTGCACCTGAATAACGTCACGGTGCTCAATAGTCATTGGTTCAGCGCCCTGCAAGGCCACACCTACGACCTGATCATCAGCAACCCGCCCTACATCGCCGACAATGACCCGCACCTGGTCGCCGGTGACGTGCGCTTCGAACCGGCCAGCGCGCTGGTGGCGGGCCGCGACGGCCTGGACGACTTGCGCCACATCATCCAGCAAGCCCCACAGCACCTGAATGCCGGTGGCTGGCTGCTGCTCGAACACGGCTACGACCAGGCCGCCGCCGTGCGTGACCTGTTGCTGAGCGAAGGCTTTGACCAGGTGCACAGCCGCATCGACCTCGGCGGCCACGAACGCATCACCCTGGGACGTCGGCCGTGCTGACCGATCAGGAGCTGTTGCGCTATAGCCGACAGATCCTGTTGCAGCAGGTCGACATCGACGGCCAGTTGCGCCTCAAACAGGGCCGCGCCTTGATCAT
Source organism: Pseudomonas sp. FP453 (assembly GCF_030687495.1). Classification (NCBI taxonomy): domain Bacteria; kingdom Pseudomonadati; phylum Pseudomonadota; class Gammaproteobacteria; order Pseudomonadales; family Pseudomonadaceae; genus Pseudomonas; species Pseudomonas sp. FP453. Next base: position 878,731 of record NZ_CP117435.1, read on the forward strand.
CGGCCTCGGTGGCCTGGGTGCGCCGGTGGCGTTGTACCTGGCGGCCGCCGGCGTCGGCGAGTTGCACGTGGCGGACTTCGACACCGTCGACCTGACCAACCTGCAACGCCAGATCATCCACGACACCGACAGCGTCGGGCAGACCAAGGTCGACTCGGCCCTGCGCCGCCTGAGCGCGATCAATCCTGAAATCAAGCTGGTGGCCCATCGCAGCGCGCTGGATGCCGATTCCCTGGCCGCCGCGGTGGCGGCGGTGGATGTGGTGCTCGATTGCAGCGACAACTTTTCCACCCGCGAAGCGGTCAACGCCGCGTGCGTCGCCGCGACCAAGCCGTTGATCAGCGGCGCGGCGATTCGCCTGGAAGGGCAGTTGTCGGTGTTCGACCCACGTCGCGCCGAAAGCCCGTGCTACCACTGTTTATACGGGCACGGCAGCGACACCGAACTGACCTGCAGCGAAGCCGGCGTGGTCGGCCCGCTGGTGGGCCTGGTCGGCAGCCTGCAAGCGCTGGAAGCCTTGAAGCTGCTGGCCGGTTTCGGCGAGCCGCTGGTGGGGCGCCTGCTGTTGATCGATGCGTTGACCAGCCGTTTCCGTGAGCTGCGCGTCAAGCGCGACCCCGGTTGCAGCGTGTGTGGGCCGCAACATGGTTAAGGACGCGCCGATCGGTGTGTTCGATTCCGGCATCGGCGGCTTGACGGTGCTGGACGAAATCCAGCAACTGCTGCCCCACGAATCGCTGCTGTATGTGGCCGACTGCGGGCATATCCCCTACGGCGAGAAAACCCCGGCTTATATTCTTGAGCGCTCGCGAAAAGTCGCCGGGTTTTTCCGCGAGAAGGGCGCCAAGGCGTTTGTGATTGCCTGTAACACCGCCACCGTCGCGGCGGTGGCGGATCTTCGCCTGGACGCTCCCGACTGGCCGCTGGTGGGCATGGAACCCGCCGTCAAACCCGCCGCCGCCGCGACCCGCAGCGGTGTGGTCGGCGTGCTCGCCACCACCGGCACCTTGCAAAGCGCCAAGTTCGCCGCCTTGCTCGACCGCTTTGCCACCGATGTACGGGTGATCACCCAACCTTGCCCTGGCCTGGTGGAACTGATCGAGACCGGCGACCTCAACAGCCCCGCGCTGCGCCAGTTGTTGCAGGGTTATATCGACCCATTGCTCAGCGCCGGTTGCGACACCATCATCCTCGGTTGCACCCACTATCCCTTCCTCAAGCCACTCCTGGCACAAATGCTGCCCCCCAGCATCATCCTGATCGACACCGGCGCCGCCGTAGCCCGCCAGCTCAAGCGTTTGCTGGGCGAGCGCGACCTGTTGGCCAGCGGCAATCCCGAGCCTGCACAGTTCTGGACCAGCGGCGATGTGTATCACCTAAGAAATATCCTACCAACACTATGGAAATATCCCGGCGTTGTGCGAAGCTTCGGGGCGTGAAAATTTCGTGAAATGACGGCGTTATCGGCGGGAACTTCTGTCTACGCGCCGGCTTCTATTAGCGAGATAGCCTGTACACAAACCATATAACTTCGTCGGGAAAGGATGTTTCTTATGAAGCGCTTGTTCTGTTTGGCTGCGATTGCGGCCGTCGTTGTAGGACACTCCGTTTCAGCCCAGGCTGCGGGCCTGGAATTGGGGGTGGGAAGTACCAGCGATTCGACCATGACCTACCGGTTGGGGCTGACGTCGCAGTGGGATAAAAGCTGGTGGCAGAGTGATACCGGCCGCTTGACCGGATACTGGAGCGGCGCCTACACCTACTGGGACGGAGACAAGCGCGCCAGCGTCAGCAGCCTGTCGTTCTCGCCGGTGTTTGTGTATGAATTTGCCGGGGAGAGGGTCAAGCCCTACATCGAGGCGGGGGTTGGCGTAGCGGTGTTCTCGCGCACGCGGGTCGAAGACAACAATATCGGCCAGGCCTTTCAGTTCGAAGACCGGCTGGGCTTTGGCTTGCGCTTCACGGGCGGGCATGAAGTCGGCATTCGCGCCACGCACTATTCCAATGCGGGGCTGAGCAGTAACAACGATGGGGTCGAGAGCTACGCGTTGCACTACACCCTGGAGCTATAAATCTAAAGAACACTGCCAATCAAATGTGGGAGCTGATCCAAAGTGGCAACCCAATCCCCTGTGGGAGCGGGCTTGCCCGCGATGGCGGCCTGTCAGTCAACACAGATTCGGCTGACCCACCGCCATCGCAGGCAAGCCAGCTCCCACATTTTGACCATCATTGATCTCAGGATCAGCGATACGCCGTCGCAATCCCCTGCCTTTCCTCCAGGCATTCCGGCGCGCCCATCTCGAACTCCCGGCAAATCAACGGCCGCCGCTCATAGATCGTGCACATCATCGTGTCCCGATCCAGCGCCGCACACCAGCCGTCGTCGAGGCGCAGCATCACTTCGCCGCCCCAATCGTCGGTATCGATGTAACGCTCTGGCACGCCGGTGTCGGTGATCAGCATCACTTCCAGCTGGCAGCAGCAGGCCGCGCACGTCGAGCAAGTGACGGCGGGTTCGGCGATTTGGGTGTGGGGGATGTTGGTCATAGGCGCGCAGTGTAAGGCAAGCCGGTGTTGCGCGTATGTATGCTCTGACGGACGTCAGTGCTCCAGTTGTCGGGCGACCCAGTGCAGCACCGGAAACAACAGGGCCCACAGCAGGCCCAGGCCGATCACCGTCGTCGTGGTGCCGTAACCGAAACTCACCCCGGCCAGTTGGCTGCCCGCGTAGTACGACAGCGGCCCGCCCACCGCGCCCAACAGGCTGGCCCGCCACCAGGGGCGTGCGCTCCAGGCCAGGCAATGGCGCAAGGTGGTCGCCAGCAGCGCCCAGAGCACGATCAGCCAGAGCGGAATCAACGGCCCCGGCATGCTGAAATGAAACACGCCAAAGGTGCGCAGCGCGGTGTCGATCACCGTGCCCAGCAGGGTCACGGCGAGTATCACCTGGCCCTCGCGCGACCATGAACTGATCCACAGCAGATGCACGGCGAGTGCCGCCACCGCCACCAGCAACCAGCGGCTGTTGCCGCCCAGCACGCAGGCAAACCAGCCGCACTGGAACAGCACGGCGTTCGCCAGCGGTTTAAGCATCAAAACGCCCGAGCAGCGGCGGGTTGATTGCGGCGGGTTTGGCCAGCAGCAATTGTGCGGTACCGATCGTACGCTCCATAAAGCCCCCTTCGCAGTAGCACAGGTAGAATTCCCACAGGCGCAGGAAGTACTCATCGTAGCCCAGCTCGGCGAGGCGGCCATGGGCGCGGCGAAAATTCTCATGCCACAGGCGCAGGGTTCGTGCGTAGTGCAGGCCGAAGTCCTCCATGTGCAGCAAGTTCATGTCGGTGTCGCGGCTGACGATCTCGAGCATTTTTTGCACACAGGGCAAGGCGCCGCCGGGGAAGATGTAGCGCTGGATAAAATCCACGTTGGTCTTCGCCTGCTCATAGCGCTGGTCGCGGATGGTGATGGCTTGCAGCAGCATCAGGCCATCGCTTTTGAGTAACTGCGCGCACTGCTTGAAGTAGGTTGGCAGGAAGCGGTGGCCCACGGCTTCGATCATCTCGATGGACACCAGCTTGTCGTACTGGCCGGTGAGGTCGCGGTAGTCCTGCAACAGCAGCGTCACCTGATCACCCAGGCCCAAGGCGGCGATGCGTTGTTCGGTGTAGGCAAACTGCTCCTTGGACAAGGTCGTGGTGGTGACCTTGCAGCCATAATGCTGCGCCGCATACAGCGCCATGCTGCCCCAGCCGGTGCCGATTTCCAGCAGATGGTCGCCGGGCTTGAGCGCGAGTTTCTGGCAGATGCGCTCCAGTTTGTTCAGTTGCGCCTGTTCCAGGGTGTCGTCGGCGGTGAGGAATTGCGCCGCCGAATACATCATGGTCGGGTCGAGGAATTCTTCGAACAGGTCGTTGCCGAGGTCGTAATGGGCCGCGATGTTTTTCTGCGAGCCCTTGCGCGTATTGCGGTTGAGCCAGTGCAAGCCCTGGGTCAGCGGGCGGGCCAGGCGCGCGAGGCCGCCTTCCATCGCGTCGAGCACGTCGAGGTTGCTGACCATCACGCGCACCACGGCGGTGAGGTCCGGGCTGCTCCAGTAACCGTGGATAAACGCCTCGCCCGCACCGATGGAGCCGCCGGCGGCCACCAGGCCCCACACGGCCGAATCAAGGATGTGGATTTCCCCCAGCAGGTGCGCCTCCCGTGCGCCGAAGACCTGGCGTTCGCCGTCTTCGATCACCACCAGCTGGCCGTGGCGCAGTTGGCTGAGTTGGCGCAGCACGGCCTTGCGCAGCAGGGCACTGGTCATGCCGTTGACGTTCAGGCGATGGGTTTTGACCGATAAGCTAGGGGTTTTCATGGCGGCGATCCTTGGTATACCCGACTGCAGTACGGGAGGCGCCATCGGCGGCTCGGTGGGGGAAAATCGGTGTGCGTTTGAGCAACAGGCGCAGGGCCTGCCAGTAAATCGCCAGGCAGGTCTTGGCGGTCATCCACGGGAAGCGCCACAGGTAACGGTGCAGGCTGGCGCGGTCGAGGGCGGCTTTTTCCAGGCTCAGGGTGGCATCGAAGACTTTTTGCGCCCCCTGCCAGTCGGCCATGTGCACGCCGAGCCTGGCGGCGGGCGGGCTGAAGCTCATGCGGTATTCCAGGTCGCGAGGCAGGAACGGCGACACATGGAAGGCCTTGGCCACGGCGAAGTGCTGGTGCTCGTCCGCGCCGAGGGCCAGGGCCGGCAGCACGTAGTGATAGCGCTCGCGCCATGGGGTGTTGGTCACTTCACACAGGATCGCGGCCAGTTGTCCGTCGGCCTCGAAGCAGTAGAAGAAACTCACCGGGTTAAAAGCCAGGCCCCAACTGCGGGCCTGGGTCAGTAGGCAGATAACGCCCTGGGGCGTTCGCCCCAGTGCCTTGCCGACTTCCTGGCGCACGGCATCGCTCAAGCTCATGCCGCTGCGCGTGAATGCACGCAGGTAATCCTGCTGGCGAAAACCGAAAGGCGCAAAACGGCTGCGCCCGGCCAGGGGCGAGAGCCCCAGCACGTGCTGTTCTTCGCTCAGATCCAGGTACAGCAGGCCGATGCGGTAGCGAAAGGCGTGAGCCTTGGGCGTAAACCGGCGATGGGCGATCCAGCCGCTGTACAGGGCGCTGTTCACAGGCGTTCCCCAAAGGCGTCGGCTACGCGCAGGGCGCTGACCACGCCGTCTTCGTGGAAACCGTTGGCCCAGTAGGCGCCGCAATAAAAGGTATTGCGCACGCCGGACACTTCCTGCCAGCGCGCTTGCGCCGCCACCGCCGCCAGGCTGTATTGCGGGTGGGCGTAGGTGTAGCGGGCGAGGATCTTCAGCGGGTTGATCACCGCCGTCTGGTTGAGGCTGACGCAAAAGGTGGTGGCGCTGTCGATGCCTTGCAGGATGTTCATGTCGTAGGTCACGGCGGCCTGGCTCTGCGCATTGCCACTCAGGCGATAATTCCAGCTGGCCCAGGCCAGCTTGCGATCCGGCAGCAGGCGCGTGTCGGTGTGCAGCACCACGTCGTTGCTGGCGTAGGGCAGGGCGCCGAGGATCTCTTGCTCGGCCTGGCTCGGGTCGGCCAGCAATGCCAGGGCCTGGTCGCTGTGACAGGCGAACACCACGCGGTCGAAATGCTCGACACCGGCCGTGCTGTGGATAACCACGCCAGCCTCGCTGCGTGCGACTTTATCCACAGGGCAATTGAGACGAATCTGTTCGCGAAAACCCCGGGTCAGCGGTTCGATATAGCTGCTGGAGCCACCCTCGATCACACACCATTGCGGGCGGTTGCTCACCGACAGCAGGCCGTGGTTCTTGAAGAAACGCACAAAGAACTGCAAGGGAAAACCGAGCATGTCCGCCAGGGACATCGACCAGATCGCCGCGCCCATCGGCACGATGTAGTGGCGGATAAACCGCTCGCCATACCCGCCGGCCGTGAGGTAGTCGCCCAGGGTCATGTCGGCGCCGATGCGCTGTTCCTGCAGGTCCAGCGGCGCCTGGCGGTTGAAGCGCAGGATATCGCGCAACATGCCCCAGAACCCCGGCGACAGGATGTTGCGCCGCTGCGCAAACAGGCTGTTGAGGTTGTTGCCGTTGTACTCGAAGCGCTGTTTTTCGTCGTGCACCGAAAAACTCATCTCGGTCGGCTTGAAGCCCACGCCGACGTGCCCCAACAGGCGGATGAAGTTGGGATAGGTCCAGTCGTTGAACACGATAAAACCGGTGTCCACCGCATAGCTCTTGCCTTCGACGCTGACGTTGACCGTGTGGGTATGCCCGCCGATGCGGTCGTCGGCTTCAAACAGCGTGATGTCGTGGCTGCGGCTGAGCAAGTAGGCGCTGGTCAGCCCGGCGATGCCGCTACCGATGATGGCGATTTTCACAGGTAGTCCTTCTGCGGTGGCGGGCTGCGCAACATGCGTTTGCCGATGATCAACTGCACACGGCTGGGCAGTTTCGACAGCGGCCACAGGGTGGCGATAAACAGCGCGGGGAAGGCGATTTCCAGCGGGCGCTTGTCCAGCTTGGCGAAGATATGCCGCGCGGCTTTGTCGGCCGTCCAGCTCAGGGGCATGGGGAAATCGTTGCGTTCGGTCAGCGGTGTTTCGACAAAACCGGGGCTGATCACCGTGACGTCGATGTTTTCCGGCGACAGGCTGATGCGCAGCGCTTCGAACAGGTAGCGCAAGCCGGCCTTGGATGCACCATAGGCTTCGGCGCGGGGCATGGGCAGGTACGTCACCGCGCTGGCCACGCCGACCAGGTGCGGCGTTTGCCCGGCGCGCAACAGGGGCAGCGCGGCCTCGATGCAGTAACTGCTGGCCAGCAGGTTGGTGCGTACCACGTGTTCGATGATCGACGAATCGAACTGCCGGGCATCCACATATTCACAGGTGCCGGCGTTGAGGATCACCGTGTCCAGCGCGCCCCAGACCACGCCGATATGCTCGCCGATCTCGCGCACGGTCTGGCTGTTGGTCAGGTCGCCGGCCACCACCAGCACTTGCCCCGGATAGCGTTGGGCGAGGGCTTCCAGCGGGCCTTTGCTGCGTGAGCTGAGCGCCACGTGGGCGCCGCTGTTGAGCAACTCCACGGCCAGCGCGGCGCCGATGCCACTGCTGGCGCCGGTCAGCCAATAACGGCGGGGCGGGGTAAGGTTCATGCCACTCTCCTTTTCAGCCAACGGATGACGCGGCCGAGTACCGGCAGGTGTTCGTAGAGCAGGGCGCCGGCGTCGAAGTAGTCGCGATGATGGTAGACCTTGTCGCGCCACATCAGATGCGAACAGCCCTCGACCCGGATCAGCGTGCCATTGGCCAGGCGCGGGTGGCAGAAGCTCATCTTCCAGCGCAGGTAGCCTTCGCCTTCGGCGACCTGGTCGAAGCCGTGAAAGTCGAAGCGCAGCTGGCTGACATTGCTGTACAGCTCGGCAAAGTAGCGGTGCATCGCCGGCAGGCCGTGGACTTGATGCAGCGGGTCGGTGAAGGCGATGTCCTTGCTGTAGAGGTTATCCAGCAGGTGCAGGTTGTGTTTGTCCAAGGTCGCGAACGCTTGGGCGAACCGGCGCAGGAAGTCACTCATGGATGCCTCCGGCGGCTTCGCGTGAAGGCAGGCTGCGGAAGGCGGCCAGGGCGCGTTCGCGGGATTTTTTCAGGTCGACGATGGCGCGCGGGTAATCCGCCACGCCGAACAGGCCGCCCACCGCTTCGGGGTTGTGCACTTCCTTTTTATTCAGCGCGGCCAGTTCGGGCAGCCAGCGCTTGATGAACACGCCTTCGCCGTCGAATTTTTCCGACTGACTCAGCGGGCTGAAAATCCGGAAATACGGCGCCGAGTCGGTGCCGGTGGACGAGCTCCACTGCCAGCCGCCATTGTTGGCGGCCAGGTCGCCGTCGATCAGGTGGCGCATGAAAAAGCGCTCGCCTTCACGCCAGTCGATCAGCAGGTTCTTGGTCAGGAACATCGCCACCACCATGCGCAGGCGGTTGTGCATCCAGCCGGTTTCCAGCAGTTGGCGCATGGCCGCGTCGATGATCGGCAGGCCGGTGCGCGCTTGCTGCCAGGCGGCGAGGTCCTTGGGCGCATCGCGCCAGGCCACGGCTTCGGTCTCGGGGCGGAATGCACGGTGGCGCGATACCCGTGGGTAACCCACGAGGATGTGTTTGTAGAACTCGCGCCAGAGCAACTCGTTGATCCAGGTGATGGCGCCGATGTCGCCGCTTTCGAACTCGCCCCGGTTGGTTTGCAACGCGGCGTGCAGGCATTGGCGCGGCGACACCACGCCCGCCGCGAGGTACGCCGAGAGCTGGCTGGTGCCGGGCTTGGCCGGGAAGTCGCGCTCGTCCTTGTAGTAGCTGATCTGCTGGTCGGCGAAGGCGTCGAGGCGGCGGCGTGCTTCGTCTTCGCCAGCGGGCCAGAGGGCGCGCAGGGTGTCGCTGGGCGTTTCGAAACCGTCGACAGTCTGCGGAACCGGATCGCTTTCAATGTTGGGCTTCGCCTGGGCCTTGGCCGTCGGGACCAGGCGCGGCAAGGCGCTGTGCAGGCGGGTGTAGCAGACCTTGCGGAACTGGCTGAACACCTGGAAGTAGGTGCCGGTCTTGGTCAGCACGCTGCCGGGTTGGAAAAACAGCTGGTCGAGGTAGCTGTGGAACGTCACGCCTTCGGCTTCCAGCGCCTTGGCCACGGCGGCATCGCGGCGGCTTTCGTGAATGCCGTATTCCTCGTTGACGTGTACGGACTGCACTGACAGCTCGCGGCACAGCTCGCTCAATACGGCCGACGCCTGGTCCCAGGTGGCGGCGTGGCGGATCAGCAGGGGAATATTCAGCGCGCCAAGGCTGGTGCTCAGTTCGCGCAGGTTGCGCAGCCAGAAGTCCACTTTGCACGGCGCATCGTCATGGGCCAGCCATTGTTCAGGCGTGATCAGGTAGACGGCCGCAATCGGGCCCCGCTGGCTCGCGGCGGCCAGGGCGGTGTTGTCGTGTAGGCGCAGGTCGGTGCGCAGCCAGATCAAATGCATTTAGACGATTCCACGCTGGATCAGTAGCTGGTGGGCCGACAACGGGTCTTCGGCCACGCACAATTGGGGGATCTCACCGGTTAATACGGCCAACTCGGCCTGGTGGATGCATACCGTTGGTCCGGCAATCAGCGTCGGGCACGGTACGCCGGCCAGCAGCTTGCCGAGTGCCGGCAGATGCAGGGCCTTGCTTGAATACAGCAGCACGGCGCGCGGTTGCAGGTGTTCCACCGCCAGCGCCAGTTCGCCGGCCGGTAGTGGCCAGTCGAAGACTTCCACCGGGCAGTCGGCGCTGCTCGCCAGCCAGGCGCTCAGCCACAGGTGCGGCTCCAGCGGCAGGTCGGACTGGTTGACCAGCAGCAACGGCGCGCCCTGGAGCTGGCGGTTGTTGTGGTAGATGCGCGCGCCGAATTTGCTGCGCAGCCACGACAGGAAAAACACCCGCTCCATCTGCGCGCCAAACTGGCCTTGCCAGCGCTGTTCCAGGTCGTTGAGCAGTGGCAGCAGCAATTGCTCGCACAGGGTGCGCGGCGGGTACAGCGCCATGGCCTGGTTGAAGGCATCATCGACGCGGCGCTCGGCCAGTGCGCTGATGGCCTGCACCAGCTCCTGGCGCAAGGTGTGCCACTCATTCTCGACGGCATCGGCCATCGGCTGGGCGGAGTCGATCAGGGTTTTCACCTGGCTGACCGGCACGCCACGGTTGAGCCAGGTGAGGATGGTGTGGATGCGTTGCACGTGTTCGGCGCTGAACAGTCGGTGCCCCTTGGGCGTGCGCTGGGGCACGATCAGGCCGTAGCGGCGTTCCCAGGCGCGCAGGGTCACCGCATTGACGCCGGTCTGGCGCGCCACTTCTCGGATCGGCAGCCAGCCGTCGGCGAAGGCTTGGGCGAGGTCTTCTGATGGGGCAGCTTTCATGGGTTAGATCGCATTACGCAGGCTGAGGTTTTCCGGGTGCGGTTGCAGGTAGGCCTGCTGCGCGATGTAGCGGTCCGGGTGTTGGCGAAAGTGATGCTTGAGCAAGGTCAAGGGCACCACCAGCGGCACGATGCCGTGGCGGTATTGGCCGATGACGGTTTGCATTTCCTGCTTGTCGTCGGCGCTGATGGCCTGTTTGAGATGGCCGCTGATGTGTTGCAGCACGTTGGTGTGGGTGCCACGGGTGGCGCACTGGGTGAGGCCGGTCATCAGGTCGCTGAAGTAGCAGTCGGCCAGTTCCTCCAGGTTGACGTCCTTGCCCATGCTGCCCAGCAAGTGGCCGAGGCGCTTGTAGTGCGCCGGGCTGTGGGCCATCAGCAAGTATTTGTAGCGCGAGTGAAAGGCCAGCAGGCGGTGGCGGCTCAGGCCGTCGGCGAGCAGTTGCTGCCAGCTGGCGTAGACAAACACGCGGGTCAGGAAGTTTTCCCGCAGCACCGGGTCATTCAGCCGACCGTCTTCTTCCACCGGCAGGTTGGGGTGCTGCGCGCAAAAGGCTTGGGCGTAGATGCCGCGCCCGCCACCGTCCACCGGCGTGCCATTGGCGCGGTACACCTTGACCCGTTCCAGGCCGCAGGACGGCGACTTCTGCATGAAGATGTAGCCGCACAGGTCGGTGTGTTGCCCGGCCATCTGCAGGCCGTAGTCGTGCAGGGGCTCGGTTACGTTCAGCTCGCTGTGTACGGTGCCGACGGCTTGCGGGTGGGCAGGGTCGCCCACCAGGCGGATCGGCTCGCGGGGAATGCCCAGGCCGATGGCGACTTCGGGGCACAGCGGCACAAAGTCGAAATAGTCGGCGAGGGTTTGGCTGCACAGCAGGGATTGTTTGTGCCCGCCGTTGAAGCGCACGTTCTCGCCGAGCAGGCAGGCGCTGATGGCGATCTTCGGTTTGGTGCTGGACATAGGCGAACCCCGAGAAGATTCCTGTACAAGATAGTTATCTTGTACAACTAAATCTCATCATAGGTTCGATGCTGTACAAGTCAAATTATTTGTACAAGTTTTGCCGTTGGGCTACTGCCAGCCAATTTTCCAGTCGTCGGCATTTTGCAGGGTTTGCCACGCCAGGCGTTCGGCGCGGCGTGTCATCACGGCTTGCAGTTCGATTTCCAGCACGGAGCCTTCGTCGTCGCGAAACAGCTCGGTCACGAGGAAGTGTTTTTCTTTGTTGTGTGGCTGGGCTGCTGTCCATTTGGACAGCAGCAATTTGGCGGGGTTGATGCGGTTCATTGCAGGTGCTCGATCAGGCGTCGCGCCACTTCCTGGCCGCTGAGCCAGGCCCCTTCCACGCGCCCCGACAGGCACCAGTCACCGCACACGTACAGGCCCAGGTCGGCGTCGGCGAGCACGCCGAATTCATGGCTGGCGGACGGGCGCGCGTAGAGCCAGCGGTGCGCCAGGCTAAAGGACGGCGCGGGCATGGCGCTGTGCAACAGTTCGGCGAAGGCGCCGTGCAGGTGCTCGATCACGGCTTCCTTGGGCAGGTCCAGGTGGGCCTTGCTCCAGGCGCTGGTGGCGTGCAGCACCCAGGTGTCGAGGCTGGCGTCGCGCCCCGGCTTGCTGCGGTTGCGGGCCAGCCAGTCGAGGGGGCTGTCTTGCACGAAGCAGCCTTCCATCGGTGTGTCCAAAGGCGTGTCGAACGCCAGGGCGATGGCCCAGGTCGGGTCCATCTTCACCCCGGCGGCGGCGCTGGCCAGCTTGGGCGCGGCTGCCAGCAGGGCGGTGGCCTGCGGCGCCGGCGTGGCGATGACCACGTGGCTGAACGGGCCGTGGTTGCCGCCGTCGGCATCGAGCAGGTTCCAGTGTTGGGGCCCCTGGAAGACTTCGGTGATGCGGCAACCGAACGTCACCGGCAAGTCGTCGAGCAGCGCGCGGGTGATCGCACTCATGCGCGGTGTGCCGACCCAGCGGATCTGTTCATCGGGGGAGGGGGTGAGTTGACCGGATTTGAAGTTGTACAGCTGGGGTTTCCACTGCGCGGCCCAGCCGTTGCTTTGCCAGCGCTGCACTTCGTTGACGAAGCGCCGGTCGCGGGCGGTGAAGTATTGCGCGCCCATGTCCAGGGCGCCGGCATCGCTGCGCTTGCTGGACATGCGGCCACCACTGCCGCGGCTTTTATCGAAGAGTTGTACAACGTGCCCCGCGTCTCGTAACGCTCGGGCGGCGGAGAGACCGGCGATGCCGGTGCCGATGATCGCGATGGGAACAGTCATGGGAGGCCTCGTTTTACCGTTGGGTACAGACTACGCCGACACCAATAGCTGTACAATATTGTTTTTTGGTATAAGTTTTGGCGTACCTGTTCTATGCGGTGTGACCTATGGTTAAAGCTGAGGCTTAAGCCAACGTTACGCCCGATCACAAATGATCCCTGCCTATAAAATAGACCAGTGATCGGCAGCGAACGTTACATGAGGAGCGTCCCATGCATATTTTGCTGACCGGCGGTACCGGCTTGATCGGCCGCCAACTCTGCCAACACTGGCTCTCCCAGGGGCATCGCCTGACCGTGTGGAGCCGCCACCCGGAACAAGTCGCCAAGGTCTGCGGCGCCCAGGTGTCGGGAGTCGGCCGCCTACAACAGGTTATCGGCCCGGTGGACGCGGTCATTAACCTCGCCGGCGCGCCCATTGCCGACCGTCCGTGGACCCACAAGCGCAAGGCGTTGTTGTGGAGCAGCCGCATTAGCCTGACCGAAACCCTGCTGGCGTGGCTGGAAAGCCTGGCGCAAAAACCGGCGGTGCTGATCTCCGGTTCCGCCGTGGGCTGGTACGGCGACGGTGGTGAGCGCGAATTGACCGAAGCCAGCGGCCCGGTACAGGACGACTTTCCCAGCCAGCTGTGCGTCGCCTGGGAAGAAACCGCCCAGCGCGCCGAGGCCTTGGGGCTGCGTGTGGTGCTGGTGCGCACGGGCCTGGTGCTGGCGGCCGAGGGCGGCTTTTTGTCGCGCCTGTTGCTGCCGTTCAAGCTGGCGCTGGGCGGGCCGATCGGCAAGGGTCGGCAGTGGATGCCGTGGGTGCATATCAAGGATCAAATCGGCCTGATTGATTTTCTTCTGCACAACCCACAGGCCAGCGGTCCTTATAATGCGTGCGCGCCACACCCGGTGCGCAACCGCGAGTTTGCCAGGACGTTGGGCCAGGTGCTGCACCGCCCGGCGTTCATGCCCATGCCGGCGTTTGCGTTGAAGGTCGGGTTGGGCGAGTTGTCCGGGTTGCTGTTGGGCGGGCAGAAGGCCGTCCCCGAACGGCTGCTGGCGGCCGGTTACCCTTTTCAGTTCACAGAGTTGCGTGCGGCCCTGGACGACTTGTCCAGCCGCCTCTAGCCATAGGATGTTGCATGACGGATCACGCGTTGTTACTGGTCAACCTGGGTTCACCGGCGTCCACTTCGGTGGCCGATGTGCGCAGCTACCTCAATCAGTTCCTGATGGACCCTTATGTGATCGACCTGCCGTGGCCGGTGCGGCGCTTGCTGGTGTCGCTGATCCTGATCAAGCGCCCCGAGCAGTCGGCCCACGCCTACGCTTCGATCTGGTGGGAGGAGGGCTCGCCGCTGGTGGTGCTCAGCCGCCGCCTGCAACAACAGATGACTGCGCAGTGGAGCCACGGGCCGGTGGAATTGGCGATGCGCTACGGCGAGCCGTCGATTGAAACAGTGCTGACCCGTCTCGCCAGTCAGGGCATCCGCAAGGTCACCCTCGCGCCGCTGTACCCGCAGTTTGCCGACAGCACCGTGACCACGGTGGTGGAAGAAGCCCGCCGTGTGCTGCGTGAGAAAAAGCTCGACCTGCCGTTGGCGATCCTGCAACCCTTCTACGACCAACCGGAATACCTCGACGCCCTGGTGGCCAGCGCCAAGCCGCATTTGCAGCAGGATTACGATCACCTGCTGTTCAGCTTCCACGGCTTGCCGGAGCGGCACCTGCAAAAACTCAACCCTGGCCACACCTTCGACGGTGCCACCGATTGCTGCGCGAACGCCCCGGCACAAGTGCGTGCCACCTGTTATCGCGGGCAATGTTTCAGCGTGGCGCGGGATTTTGCCGCGCGCATGGGCTTGCCGGAAGATAAATGGTCGGTGGCCTTCCAATCGCGCCTGGGCCGGGCGAAGTGGATCGAACCCTACACCGAAGCCCGCCTGGAAACCCTGGCCCAGCAAGGCGTGAAAAAGCTGCTGGTGATGTGCCCGGCGTTTGTCGCCGATTGCATCGAGACGCTGGAGGAGATTGGTGATCGCGGGCTGGAGCAGTTCCGCGAGGCGGGGGGCGAGGAGTTGGTGCTGGTGCCGTGCCTGAATGATGATCCGCAGTGGGCGAAGGCGTTGAATGCCTTGTGTGAAAAAGCACCCGGGTCGCTATAGCTGAAGCCAGTGAAGATCAACATGTGGGAGCGGGCTTGCCCGCGATGGGGGCGTGTCAGCCGCTAGATGTGTTGGCTGATACACCGCTATCGCGGGCAAGCCCGCTCCCACATTGGTCCTCCTATATTTGTTGATCGGGTTTACAGGTTGAGGGTCAGGCTGACGGTGAGGTTGCGTGGTTCGCCCGGGTTGACCCAATAGTTGCTGTAGGACCGCTCGTAGTACTTCTCATCAAACAGGTTGTTGAGATTCAAGCCGACCGTCACGTTCTCCGTAGCCTTGTAATGCGCGAGCAAATCCACGGTGTGATACGCCGGCAGCTCAAAGCTTGTGCCCGCCTCACCGGAACGATCCCCCACATAAGTAAACGCCGCCCCCACGTCTGACCCGCGCAACGCGCCATCCTGGAACTCATACACCCCCAACAGACTGCCACTGCGCTTGGCCACGCCAAGGATGCGGCTGCCGGCGGGAATGGCTTTATCGCCCTTGGTCACTTCGGCATCGATGTAGGCAAACGCCCCAATCACCCGTACGGCATCCGTCACTTGCCCGGTCAGTTGCAGGTCAAAACCCTGGCTGCGGGCCTTGCCCATGGCGCGGTTGAGGTTGGTGGCCGGGTCGAGGGTGAGCACGTTTTCCTTCTCGATATGGAACGCGGCGAGGGTGGTGCTGAGGCGGTCGTCGAACAGCTCGCTCTTGATCCCCACTTCGTAGCCCACGCCTTCTTCCGGCTTGAAGCCTTTGTTGTTGGCGTCCAGCCCGCTGTTGGGTTTGAACGAGGTGGAGGCGTTGGCGAACACGCCGACTTGCGGCGTGAGCTGGTAGAGCAGGCCGGCGCGCTGGGTGAGGGCGTCGTGGGTTTGCTGGGTCGGCGGGGTGTTGCCGATGTAGTTGTCGATGCGTTGTTCGAAATGCTCGAAGCGCGCCCCGAGCATGCCGCGCAGGCGGTCGGTGAAGACGATCTGGTCTTGCAGGTTCAGCGCGTGGCTTTTGGTCTGCTCGAAGAAGTCGGTGCCGCCGCGCGCGCCATTGGGTTTGGCCTGGCCGTAGACCGGGTTGTAGAGGTCGATGGCGTAGGGGCTGCCGGCAATCGCCGTCACGCGTTCTTTCTTGCGGTAGTCCTCGTATTCCGTGCCCACCAGCAATTCATGCTGCCAGCTGCCAATGTCGAACAGGCCGCGCAGTTCCAGCTGGGTGATGCTGTCGTGCCAACCCATGGAGCGTTCGCGGTAGCGGCGGTTGAGGGTGTGGCCGTCGGCGTTCAGCGCACGGTTTTCCGAGGCGTCGCCCCACAGGCTGCCTTGCTTGTAGTGGCTGGCCAGGCGCAGGCTCCAGGCATCGTTGAGGTGATGTTCGAGGGCGGCCTGGAGGCGGTTGTTGTGGTTGTCGATATCGCCGTCGTTGGGCTCGCCGAGGAAGGTCGAGCGCGATACGCCGGGGGCGGCGACGATGCCACGGTCGAAAGTGGAGCTGTGGCGCACGAATTCGCTTTCGACGAGCAGGGTGGTGTCCGGGTCCAGTTGCCAACTGAACGACGGCGCGACGAACACCCGTTTGCTCTGCACGTGATCGCGGAAGCTGTGGTTGTCTTCCACCGCCAGGTTGACCCGCGACAGCACGTGGCCTTCGCTGTCCAGCGGGGTGTTGACGTCGAGGGCGGTGCGATAGCGGTCCCAACTGCCGGCGCTGGTTTGCAGGGTGGTGAAGGCCTCGGGCTGGGGCTTCTTGGTGACGATATTCACCGTGCCGCCAGGATCGCCACGCCCGTACAGGCTGGCGGCGGGGCCCTTGAGCACTTCGATGCGCTCGATATTGGCCGCGTCCGGGGTGCTCGGGTAGCCACGGTTGGCGCTGAAGCCGTCCTGGTAGAACTCGGACGTGGTGAAGCCGCGCACGCTGTATTCGTAGAGCGTCAGGCCGCCGAAGTTGTTTTGCTTGGACACGCCGCCGGCAAACTCCAGGGCGCGCTCGACGCTGGTGCTGCCCAGGTCCTTGAGCACCGTGGCGGGAATCACGCTGATGGATTGTGGGATGTCGCGTAGCGCCGTGTCGGTTTTGGTCGCGCTGGCCGAACGGGTGGCGCGGTAGCCTTTGACCGGGCTGGTGGCAGACTCGTAGGCGTCGCTGGTGACGCTGATGGTGTCGAGTTCCAGGGTGTTGTCTTCGGCGAAAGCGGGATCAAGCAGCAAACCCAAGGCCAGGCCAGCCAGGGGAGCGATTCTTCGAGACGGCATGATAGAGCGTTCCAATGTCGGTATTGAAACAATATAACATGCCTAATGAGAATGACTCGCTATGAATTATGCGCTTACAGGTGCCTGCGAACAGGCACCTGGGCGAGGGCGCTTATTCCTCTTCTTTCACCGGCGCCGGCGGTGGGCGCAGGCCGATTTCCGCTGACAACTTGATCTCTTTGCCATTGCGCATCACCAGGATCGTCACTTTGTCGGTCGGTTTGATCCGTGCCACCTGGTTCATCGACTTGCGGCCATCGCCAGCCGGTTCGCCGTCGATGCTGAGGATCACGTCGCCCAGTTGCAGGCCGGCTTTCTGCGCCGGGCCGTCACGGAAGATCCCGGCGACCACGATGCCCGGGCGCCCAGTCAGGCCAAACGACTCGGCCAAGTCCTTGGTCAGCGGCTGCACTTCAATGCCCAGCCATCCGCGAATCACCTGGCCGTGCTCGATGATCGACTTCATCACTTCCGTCGCCAGCTTTACGGGGATCGCAAAACCGATGCCCTGGGAGCCGCCGGACTTGGAGAAAATCGCCGTGTTGATACCGGTCAGGTTGCCATTCGCATCCACCAGCGCGCCACCGGAGTTGCCGGGGTTGATCGCGGCGTCGGTCTGGATGAAGTCTTCGTAGCTGTTCAGGCCGAGCTGGTTACGCCCGGTGGCGCTGATGATGCCCATGGTCACCGTCTGGCCGACGCCGAACGGGTTGCCGATGGCCAGCGCCACATCGCCCACGCGCAGGCCGTCGGAGCGGCCGAGGGTGATGGAGGGCAGGCTTTTCAGGTCGATCTTGAGCACCGCAAGGTCGGTTTCCGGGTCGCTGCCGACCACGCGGGCCAGGGTTTCGCGGCCGTCACGCAAGGCCACCACGATCTGGTCGGCGCCGGTGGTCACGTGGTTGTTGGTGAGGATGTAGCCTTCCGGGCTCATGATCACGCCCGAACCCAGGCTCGACTCCATGCGCCGCTGCTTGGGCCCGTTGTCGCCGAAGTAGCGACGAAACTGCGGGTCTTCAAACAACGGGTGCGCCGGTTTGTTGATGACCTTGGTGGTGTACAGGTTGACCACGGCCGGCGCGGCGATGACCACCGCGTCAGCATAGGTCACCGGGCCTTGCACCACCGCGTTGGTCTGCGGTGCCTGCTGCATGTTTACGTCCAGGCTGGGCAAGCCAACCCACTGGGGATAACGCTGAATGATCAGCATCGCGATCAGCACGCCAGCCAACAATGGCCATCCAAAAAAACGCAGTGCCTTGAGCATCAAGTAAGTCCTGACAGGTTGCAGGGGGCGGGAGAGCGCCCATAATGTCGCGCATTATACGAGGCTGTGAGTGCCTTCGAACGGGATATTTAGGAGTCTTTTATGGCCGTTGCCCTGAGCACATTAGTCGATGAAGCTGACCGCTACCTGAACAGCTCGAAAATCGCCGATTACTGCCCCAATGGCCTGCAAGTGGAGGGGCGCCCGCAGGTAATGCGCATCGTCAGCGGCGTGACCGCCAGCCAGGCCCTGCTGGACGCGGCCGTCGAAGCCGGGGCTGATTTGGTGCTGGTGCACCACGGTTATTTCTGGAAAGGCGAAAACCCCTGCATCACCGGCATGAAGCAGCGCCGCCTGAAAACCCTGCTCAAGCACGACATCAGCCTGCTGGCCTACCACCTGCCGCTGGACCTGCACCCTGATGTCGGCAACAACGTGCAGCTGGCGCGCCAGTTGGACATCACCGTCGAAGGTCCGCTGGACCCCAATGATGCGAAGATCGTCGGCCTGGTCGGCTCCCTTGCCGAGCCGCTGTCGCCACGGGATTTTGCCCGCCGTGTGCAGGAAGTCATGGGGCGTGAGCCGTTGCTGATCGAAGGCAGTGAGATGATCCGGCGCGTGGGATGGTGTACCGGTGGTGGTCAGGGTTACATCGACCATGGGATTGCGGCGGGTGTGGATCTGTTCCTCAGCGGCGAAGCGTCCGAGCAGACCTTTCACAGTGCGCGGGAAAATGACATCAGCTTTATTGCCGCCGGCCATCACGCCACCGAGCGTTATGGCGTGCAGGCGCTGGGGGATTACCTGGCGCGGCGGTTTGCGCTGGAGCATCTGTTCATCGACTGTCCGAACCCTATTTAACGGGCACCGCTGTACAAAATGTGGGAGCTGGCTTGTCGGGTCGCCGCATCGCTGCGATGCAGACACCTCGGTCTGTCTGATAAACCGAGGCGATGCTATCGCAGGCAAGCCAGCTCCCACACAAGCCAGCTCCCACACAAGCCAGCTCCCACACAAGCCAGCTCCCACACAAGCCAGCTCCCACACTTGACCGCGCGTCACCCCCAAACTCAGGGGCATATTCATATACCGTTTCGATCTAGCCAGCTCCCTGATTAGAAGAAGGTGCTGTGCTAGCATGCCCCGCTCGAACACGGCCCGCTGGCCGTCCATAAGATCGTTTTTCCGTGAGTAACCATGGTCGACAAACTGACGCATCTGAAACAGCTGGAGGCGGAAAGCATCCACATCATCCGCGAGGTCGCCGCCGAGTTCGATAACCCGGTGATGCTCTACTCGATCGGTAAAGACTCCGCCGTGATGCTGCACCTGGCACGCAAGGCATTCTTTCCGGGCAAGCTGCCGTTCCCGGTGATGCACGTGGACACCCAGTGGAAATTCCAGGAGATGTACAAGTTCCGCGACAAGATGGTCGAAGAACTGGGCCTGGACCTGATCACCCACGTCAACCCGGATGGCGTGGCGCAGGGCATCAACCCGTTCACCCACGGCAGCGCCAAGCACACCGACATCATGAAGACCGAGGGCCTCAAGCAAGCCCTGGACCAGCATGGTTTCGACGCCGCCTTCGGCGGTGCCCGTCGCGATGAAGAGAAATCCCGCGCCAAAGAGCGCGTGTACTCGTTCCGCGACAGCAAACACCGCTGGGACCCGAAGAACCAGCGCCCGGAGCTGTGGAACGTCTACAACGGCAACGTCAACAAGGGCGAGTCGATC
This sequence comes from Pseudomonas sp. FP453, assembly GCF_030687495.1. Taxonomy (NCBI): domain Bacteria; kingdom Pseudomonadati; phylum Pseudomonadota; class Gammaproteobacteria; order Pseudomonadales; family Pseudomonadaceae; genus Pseudomonas; species Pseudomonas sp. FP453. The sequence goes on from NZ_CP117435.1 coordinate 898,345, forward strand.
CGTGTGTTCCCGTTGTCCAACTGGACCGAGCTGGACATCTGGCAGTACATCTACCTCGAAGGCATCCCGATCGTGCCGCTGTACTTCGCCGCCGAACGTGAAGTGATCGAGAAGAACGGCACGTTGATCATGATCGACGACGACCGCATCCTCGAGCACTTGTCCGACGAAGACAAAGCCCGCATCGTCAAAAAGAAAGTACGTTTCCGTACCCTTGGCTGCTACCCGTTGACGGGCGCGGTGGAGTCCGAAGCCGAGACGCTGACGGACATCATTCAGGAAATGCTCCTGACGCGAACTTCCGAGCGCCAGGGCCGTGTCATCGATCACGATGGTGCAGGCTCGATGGAAGATAAAAAACGTCAAGGCTATTTCTAAGGGGCTGTCATGTCGCATCAATCTGATTTGATCAGCGAGGACATCCTCGCCTACCTGGGCCAGCATGAGCGCAAGGAAATGTTGCGCTTCCTGACCTGTGGCAACGTCGACGACGGCAAGAGCACCCTGATCGGGCGCCTGCTGCACGACTCCAAGATGATCTACGAAGATCACCTGGAAGCCATCACCCGCGATTCGAAGAAAGTCGGCACCACCGGTGACGACATCGACCTGGCGTTGCTGGTCGACGGCCTGCAGGCCGAGCGTGAGCAAGGCATCACCATCGATGTCGCCTACCGCTATTTCTCCACCGCCAAGCGCAAATTCATCATCGCCGACACCCCCGGCCATGAGCAGTACACCCGCAACATGGCCACCGGTGCGTCCACCTGTGACCTGGCGATCATCCTGATCGACGCCCGCTACGGCGTGCAGACCCAGACCCGTCGCCACAGCTATATCGCCTCGTTGCTGGGCATCAAGCACATCGTGATTGCCGTCAACAAGATGGACATCAACGGCTTTGACCAAAGCGTATTCGAGTCGATCAAGGCCGATTACCTGAAGTTCGCCGAAGGTATCGCGTTCAAGCCGAGCACCATGGCCTTTGTGCCGATGTCGGCGCTCAAGGGCGACAACGTGGTGAACAAGAGCGAGCGTTCGCCTTGGTACACCGGCCAGTCGCTGATGGAGATCCTCGAAACCGTCGAGATCGCCAACGACCGCAACTACACCGACCTGCGTTTCCCGGTGCAGTACGTCAACCGTCCGAACCTGAACTTCCGTGGTTTCGCCGGCACCCTGGCCAGCGGCATCGTGCACAAGGGCGACGAAGTCGTGGTGCTGCCATCGGGCAAGAGCAGCCGCGTCAAATCCATCGTTACCTTTGAAGGTGAGCTGGAGCACGCCGGCCCAGGCCAGGCCGTGACCCTGACCATGGAAGACGAGATCGACATCTCCCGTGGCGACCTGTTGGTGCATGCCGACAACGTGCCGCAAGTGACCGACGCCTTCGACGCCATGCTGGTGTGGATGGCCGAAGAGCCGATGCTGCCGGGCAAGAAATACGACATCAAGCGCGCCACCAGCTACGTGCCGGGTTCCATCACCAGCATCGTGCACCGTGTGGACGTGAACACCCTGGCCGAAGGCCCGGCGAGTTCGCTGCAATTGAACGAGATCGGCCGGGTCAAGGTCAGCCTCGACGCCGCCATTGCCCTGGACGGTTACGACAGCAACCGCACCACCGGTGCGTTTATCGTTATCGACCGTTTGACCAACGGCACTGTGGCCGCGGGCATGATCATCGCGCCGCCAGTGACCCACGGCAGCTCGGCGCAGCACGGCAAGTTGGCCCACGTGGCCACCGAAGAGCGTGCCCAGCGCTTCGGCCAGCAACCGGCCACCGTGCTGTTCAGCGGCCTGTCGGGCGCTGGCAAGAGCACCCTGGCCTATGCGGTTGAGCGCAAGCTGTTCGACATGGGTCGTGCGGTATTCGTGCTGGATGGCCAGAACCTGCGCCACGACTTGAACAAGGGCTTGCCGCAAGACCGTGCCGGCCGCACCGAGAACTGGCGTCGTGCCGCGCACGTGGCGCGTCAGTTCAACGAAGCGGGCCTGCTGACCCTGGCGGCGTTTGTCGCGCCGGATGCCGAAGGCCGTGAACAGGCCAAGGCATTGATCGGCGGTGATCGTTTGCTGACGGTCTACGTGCAAGCGTCGCCGCTGGTGTGCGCCGAGCGTGATCCGCAAGGGTTGTACGCGGCGGGTGGGGATAACATCCCGGGTGAGTCCTTCCCGTACGACGTGCCGTTGAATGCCGACCTGGTGATCGACACCCAGGCGTTGTCGCTGGAAGAGAGCGTCAAGCAAGTGCTGGAGCTGTTGCGTCAGCGCGGCGCGATCTAAGGATTGCCGCTACAAAAAAGCCCGCCACCGAGTGATCGGTGGCGGGCTTTTTTATGTCCTCAAGACCGGACTCGGTCAATGTGGGAGCTGGCTTTTGTGGGAGCTGGCTTGCCTGCGATAGCATCACCTCGGTTCCACTGATGTACCGAGGTGCCTGCATCGCAGGCAAGCCAGCTCCCACATTTTTGATCACTTTTTGTCTGGGAATTCGGTGTGCAGCCTATCGAGCAGTTGGTCTTTTTCTTCCCACAGCTGGTTGATCCAACCCTGGAACGCCGTCCGATACTCCCCATCCTGCTCATAATTCTTTCCAATGAACTCGGCCGGGATCTGCACCTCTTCAAACTGCACCACAACGTCCTGCACATTCCCGCACAACAAATCCCAATACCCAGGGCGCCCAGCCGGATAGTGAATGGTCACATTGACCAATGACTTCAACTGCTCACCCATCGCATCCAGCACAAACGCAATGCCACCGGCTTTAGGCTTGAGCAGGTAGCGGAACGGCGATTTCTGCTGCGCATGCTTGCCCGGGGTAAACCGTGTGCCTTCGGCAAAGTTGAAAATGCCCACCGGGTTGTCGCGAAACTTCGCACAGGTCTTGCGCGTGGTTTCCAGGTCCTTGCCCTTCTTCTCCGGGTGCTTCTCCAGGTACGCCTTGGTGTAGCGCTTCATGAAGGGGAAGCCCAAAGCCCACCACGCCAAGCCAATCACCGGCACCCAGATCAGCTCCTGCTTGAGGAAGAACTTCAGCGGGCGAATGCGCCGGTTGAGCACGTACTGCAACACCATGATGTCGACCCAGCTCTGGTGGTTGCTGGTCACCAGGTACGAGTGCTGGTAATCCAGGCCTTCCAGGCCCTTGATGTGCCAACGCGTGCGGCGCACCAGGTTCATCCAGCCTTTGTTGTTGGTCACCCAGGCTTCGTGGGTGTGGTTCATCAGCCATTCACTGAAGCGCTTGGCGAACGGCAATGCCTTGAACAGCGCGACGATAAACAGGAACGAACACAACAGGATCGTGTTCAGCGCCAGCAACAACGACGCGATCACCCCGCGCACGGCGGCAGGTAGAAAATCCAGCATTTAGATATCCATAGGTCGGTTGGCGGCTTGGATCGCAGTCAGTGCGATGGTGTACACGATGTCATCCACCTGGGCGCCGCGTGGCAGGTCGTTGACCGGTTTGCGCAGGCCCTGGAGCATCGGCCCCAGGCTCACGCAATCGGCGCTGCGTTGCACGGCCTTGTGGGTGGTGTTGCCGGTGTTCAGGTCGGGAAACACGAACACGGTGGCTTTACCGGCAACCAGGCTGTTCGGTGCTAATTGGCGGGCCACGTTTTCGTTGGCGGCGGCGTCGTATTGCAGCGGGCCGTCGATCAGCAGCGAGCTTTGCTGTTCGTGGGCGAGCAGGGTGGCTTCGCGGACTTTCTCCACTTCTTCGCCGCTGGCCGAGTCGCCGCTGGAATAGCTGATCATCGCCACACGCGGCGTGATGCCGAACGCGGCGGCCGAGTCGGCGCTTTGCAGGGCAATCTCCGCCAACTCGGCGGCGCTTGGGTGCGGGTTCATCACGCAGTCGCCGTACACCAGCACCTGCTCCGGGAACAGCATGAAGAACACCGACGACACCAAGGTGCAGCCCGGCGCGGTCTTGATCAACTGCAGGGCCGGGCGGATGGTGTTGGCGGTGGAGTGGATGACGCCGGAGACCAGGCCGTCCACTTCGTCCAGCGCCAGCATCATGGTGGCGATCACCACGGTGTCCTCCAGTTGCTGCTCGGCCATCGGCGCGTTGAGGCTCTTGCTCTTGCGCAGGGCCACCATCGGTTCGACGTAGCGCTGGCGGATCAGGTCCGGGTCGAGAATCTCCAGGCCTTCGGGCAATTCGATGCCCTGGGCGCGGGCGACGGCTTCCACGTCCGCCGGTTTGGCCAGCAGCACGCAGCGGGCAATCCCCCGCGCCTGGCAGATCGCGGCGGCTTGCACGGTCAGCGGCTCGCTGCCTTCGGGCAGGACGATGCGCTTGTTGGCCGCCTGGGCGCGCTGGATCAACTGGTAGCGGAACACCGCCGGCGACAGGCGCATCTCCCGGGGCGTGCCGCAGCGTTGGTGCAGCCAGCGCGCATCGAGGTGGCTGGCAACGAAGTCGGTGATGATCTCCGCGCGCTCGCGGTCATCGATGGGGATTTCCTTGTTGAGGCTGTTGAGCTGGTTGGCGGTGTCGTAGGAACCGGTGCTCACCGACAGCACGGGCAGCCCGGCCTGGAACGCGCCACGGCACAGGTCCATGATGCGCGGGTCGGGCAGGGTGTCGCTGGTCAGCAGCAGGCCGGCCAGGGGCACGCCGTTGATCGCGGCCAGGCTGACGGCGAGGATGATGTCGTCGCGGTCACCGGGCGTTACTACCAGAACGCCGGGCTTGAGCAGCTCCACGGTGTTGCGCATGGTGCGTGCGCAAATGATGATCTTGGTCATGCGCCGGGTTTCGTAGTCGCCGGCGTTGAGGATCTGTGCGCCCATCAGGTCGGCCACGTCACGGGTGCGTGGGGCGTTGAGTTCCGGCTGATAGGGAATGCAGCCGAGCAGGCGGAAATCACCGCTGCGCAGCAGGGGCGAATGCTCTTTGAGGCGCGCGGAGAAGGCTTCCATGCTTTCGTCGGTGCGCACCTTGTTGAGGATCACGCCGAGGACTTTCGGGTCTTTCGGGCCGCCAAACAGTTGGGCCTGCAATTCCACGCGGCCGGAGAGTTCGGTGAGCACTTCGTTTTCCGGGGCGGAGACCAGGATCACTTCCGCGTCGAGGCTCTTGGCCAGGTGCAGGTTGACCCGGGCAGCGTAACTGGCGCTGCGGGTTGGCACCATGCCTTCGACGATCAGCACGTCCTTGCCCACGGCGGCCTGTTGATACAGGGTGATGATTTCTTCGAGCAGCTCATCGAGCTGGCCGTCGCCGAGCATGCGCTCCACATGGGCCAGGCCCAGGGGTTGTGGCGGCTTCAAACCGTGGGTGCGCGCCACCAGCTCGGTGGAGCGTTCGGGGCCGGTGTCGCCGGGGTGCGGCTGGGCAATGGGCTTGAAGAACCCGACTTTCAGCCCGGCCCGCTCAAGGGTGCGCACCAGCCCAAGGCTGATGGAGGTCAGACCCACACCAAAATCGGTGGGCGCGATAAAAAAAGTCTGCATGCGAATTCTCTGGAGGTGCATGGCTTGGGTGACGCTCTATGGCTGGGCGTCTACCGCGAATCAGGTGCCAAGGTTATCGTTATTCGTGCGCTTGCGCACACCAGCCGCAGGCAAAGGGCTGGCCTATTTTTTCCTGGCGCTGTGCGGGGTCGAGCACCCAGGCGCGGGACTGCCAGGGCGGCTGGTGGCGCAGGTGCTGGGTGTGGCCGCAAGACAGCTCGGCAACCCAGTGCTGGTCGTCGTCCTGGTGAAAACCGATGACCGTCGAGTCGCGTGTGCGACCCCGTCTGTCCGGGTTGTGTTCGCTTTCGGGCAAATCCTTGTTTAGACTTGTCCGTTCTTCATTCTTATGCAAAAGGTCTCGCCCCATGACGATCGCCGCTAACAAGGCTGTCTCCATCGACTATACCCTGACCAACGACGCTGGTGAGGTCATCGACAGCTCCGCCGGCGGCGCGCCGCTGGT